>NZ_JBVISA010000013.1:105529-240015 GCF_055575755.1 Kitasatospora sp. NPDC034035
GGTTTTTCTTTTGTTTCTTCCCCCGCCTTTTCCAAGAACGAAAACCCCGGGCCTCCCGGGTGCGCAAAGGCCCCCCCCCCGCCGTGGGGGGGGCGGAGGGGGGCCGGGGCCCTTCGGACGGGAGGGACGCGGGCGTCAGGCCTTGGTGACGTCCTCGATCTCGTCGTCGTCCTCGCGACCGGGGGTCTTGAGGTTGAACTTGGTGATCGCGAAGCGGAACAGGAAGTAGTACAGCGCCGCGAAGACCAGGCCGATCGGGATGATCAGCCAGGGCTTGGTGGCCAGGTTCCAGTTGAGCCCGTAGTCGATCAGGCCGGCCGAGAAGCCGAAGCCGTCGTGCACGCCCAGGCTCCAGGTGATGGCCATCGAGAGGCCGGTGAGCAGCGCGTGGATCAGGTAGAGCACCGGGGCGATGAACATGAACGAGAACTCGATCGGCTCGGTGACACCGGTCACGAAGCTGGTCAGCGCGACCGAGATCATCATGCCGAGCACGGCCTTGCGGCGCTCGGGGCGCGCGGTGTGGGCGATCGCCAGGGCGGCGGCCGGCAGGCCGAACATCATGATCGGGAAGAAGCCCGACATGAACTGGCCGGCGGTCGGGTCGTTGTGGAAGAAGCGCGGGATGTCGCCGGTCCAGGTGTGGCCGGAGGCGTCGGTGAAGCTGCCGACCTGCTGCTGGAAGAAGGTGTTCAGGAACTGGTGCATGCCGACCGGGATCAGCGCGCGGTTGGCGACACCGTAGATGCCGGAGCCGGCGGCGCCGAGACCGGTCAGCCAGTCGCTGGCGTGGGTCAGGCCGGTGCCGATCGGGCCCCAGGCCAGACCCATGACGACGCCGAGCAGGGTGCCGACGAAGGCCATGATGATCGGCACGAGGCGGCGGCCGTTGAAGAAGCCGAGCCAGTCGACGAGCTTCTTGCGGTGGTACTTCTGCCAGATCACGGCGCTGAGCAGGCCGACGACGATGCCGCCGAAGACGCCCGGGTTCTGCGGCTTTCCGGCCGGCAGTGCCGCGGTGACGGTGCCGTCCATCGGGAAGACGGTCAGCACGTTGTGGAAGACCAGGTAGCCGACCAGGGCGGCCAGCGCGGTGGAACCGTCCGCCTTCTTGGCGAAGCCGATCGCGACACCGACGCAGAACAGCAGCGGCAGGTTGCTGAACACGGCGTCACCGGCGGTGGCGAAGACCTCGGCGACCTTTCCCCAGCCGAGTCCGTCCTTGCCGAAGACGTCGGGCTGGCCGAGCCGGAGCAGGATACCGGCGGCCGGGAGGACGGCGACCGGCAGCTGGAGGCTGCGGCCGATCTTCTGCAGGCCCTGGAGGACGTTCTGGCCGAACTTCTTGGCGGGGCTTGGCGCGGCCGGAGCCGTGGCGGGCGCCGGTGCCTGCGCAGACTGACTCATGGGGGTGGGTTCCTAACGGCATGGCGGTCGGTCGGGGGATGGGCACAGGGGGCCAACCGCGAACTGGTCTACACCACGGGTGGTGTAGACCAGTTTCTAGCACGGGTGGAGAAGGCGGGGAACCCGGAAAGCGCCGTCGCGGGGAAGCGCTATGAAATCGAAACCTAGTCGGGGAACGGCGATCTTGATTACGTGTGCGATGGGGATTTTGGCTATTTGCGCAACAAAAAGAGCCCGCCGCCGCCGGGGTCGCGGTGGCGGGAGCTGAGAGTGACCGCGGTGTCGCAGATCCGCCTGACCGGGGCTTCCCGCCGTCGCGGTCGGTCGCCGCCGAGGAGCGCTTCGTCGGTGGCCGTATCGCGGCCGAATTGCCTTTCGAACGTCAGCCGGGCAGGGAAACAAGTCCTTTCCCGAAATGCCGAAGGCCCCCGACCGGCGGGTCCGGAGGCCATTGCGGGGTGCTGCCCGGGGCGCTCTGTTTCAGGCTTTGGTGACGTCCTCGACCTCGTCCTCGTCCTCGCGCCCCGGTGTTTTCAGGTCGAATTTGACGATGATGAACCGGAAGAGCGCGTAGTACACGACGGCGAAGCAGAGGCCGATGACGATGATCAGCCACGGCTTGGTGGCCAGCCCCCAGTTGATCACGTAGTCGATCAGGCCGGCCGAGAAGCTGAACCCGTCGTGCACCCCGAGCCCCCACGTCACCGCCATCGAGGCGCCGGTCAGCAGGGCGTGCACCGCGTACAGTGCCGGGGCGATGTAGGCGAAGGAGTACTCGATCGGCTCGGTGACACCGGTGACGAAGGACGTCAGGCCGACCGAGAGCATCAGGCCGTAGATCTCCTTGCGGCGGTGCAGCTTGGCCGAGTGCGCGATCGCGAGCGCGGCGGCGGGCAGCGCGAACATCATGATGGGGAAGAAGCCGGACAGGAACTGTCCGGCCGTCGGGTCGCCCGCCAGGAAGCGTGGGATGTCGCCGTGCACCATCGCGCCGTCGGCCTTGGTGAAGTCGCCGAACTGGAACCAGACGAAGGTGTTCAGCAGCTGGTGCATGCCGATCAGCAGCAGCGCGCGGTTGCACACGCCGAAGATGCCGGAGCCGCCCGCGCCGAGGTCGGCGAGGTCCTGCGAGAAGTCGTTGAGGCCGCGGCCGATCGGCGGCCAGATCCAGAGCGCGAGGACGGCGATCACCAGGCCCACCAGGGCGGTGATCATCGGCACGAGGCGGCGGCCGTTGAAGAAGCCGAGCCAGTCCACCAGCTTGGTGCGGTGGAACCGGACCCAGAGCCAGGCCGACAGCAGGCCGATCAGGATGCCGCCCAGCACCCCCGGATTCTGGTACGTCGCGGCCGCGATCTTCGCCGACGAGTAGTCCACGCACTGGCCGGTCCAGGCGTCCGGGACCGGGACCGTCCCGCCCTTGCAGTGCTCCGGGAAGGCGTGCAGGACCCTGAAGTAGACCAGGAAGCCGACCACGGCGGCGAGCGCGGTCGAGCCGTCCGCCTTCTTCGCCATGCCGATCGCGACGCCGACGCAGAACAGCATCGGCAGGCCGAAGGAGGAGTCGAGCAGCGCGCCGCCGGCGGCGGCGAAGACCCTGGCGACGTTGTCCCAGCCCAGGCCGTCCTTGCCGAACACGTCGGGCTGGCCGAGCCGGTTCAGGATGCCCGCCGCCGGGAGCACGGCCACCGGCAGCTGCAGCGAACGGCCCATCTTCTGGAGGCCGCCGTAGAAGGAGTGCCACCACGTCGTCTGCGGGGCTGTGGCGCCTGCCGAACTCATCCTTCGCCTTCCGGGAGCAGTTGCCGGCCGGTGGCCCCCTGCGGGACCCTCGGGCGGGGCTCAGGAACGCCCGGGGCCGGTTCTGCGTTCATCGGAGTACACATATATTGGTGTAGACCACCATCGGACGCAGGTCGCACTCCGGGACTCCGGCCCCGCTGATCGTCATCCTCGGGCGGCGATCGGGAGCCTGCCCGCCGGAGTGGGCCAAAAGTGGCCTAACGTGGCAAACCGGACCTGCGCGGGTGATGCTGGTCGCGCTGCCCGGCAGCACGACCGCAGCTGAACCCGCGTCAGCCGCACGGACCTCGCCGCCCCGCGGCCGAGGGACAACCCCCACAGCACAGCGCACGACGGCACCCGGCAGAGCGGCCGGCGAGCCGAGACAGAGGGAGAAATCAGATGGCCAGCAAGGCTGAGAAGATCGTCGCCGGTCTGGGCGGAATCGACAACATCGAAGAGGTCGAAGGCTGCATCACCCGCCTGCGCACCGAGGTCAAGGACGCCGCCCTGGTCGACGAGGCCGCCCTCAAGGCCGCCGGCGCCCACGGCGTCGTCAAGATGGGCACCGCGATCCAGGTCGTCATCGGCACCGACGCCGACCCGATCGCCGCCGACATCGAAGACATGATGTGAGCTGAACCACCCGGGCCCACCCATCGAGCCGCGAGGCTCACTCACCGAGCCACCCAGGCTCACCCACCGAGCCACCCGGGCCCACCCGCCCGGCCCGCCACCCCACCCGAGGGAACGGCGGGCCGCGGCGCACCCGGACAGCGGGCCCCGGCGCACCGACACCGCCCCGCCACCCGAAGCCACTACGCTCAGTGCCTATGTCACGCATCGACGGCCGCACCCCCGAACAGCTCCGCCCCATCACCATCGAACGGGGCTGGAGCAAGCACGCCGAAGGCTCCGTCCTCATCTCCTACGGCGACACCAAGGTGCTGTGCACCGCCAGCGTCACCGAGGGCGTCCCCCGCTGGCGCAAGGGCAGCGGCGAAGGCTGGGTCACCGCCGAGTACTCCATGCTCCCGCGCGCCACCAACACCCGCGGCGACCGCGAAGCCGTCAAGGGCCGCATCGGCGGCCGCACCCACGAGATCAGCCGGCTCATCGGCCGCTCGCTGCGCGCCGTCGTCGACCACCGCGCCCTCGCCGAGAACACCATCGTCCTCGACTGCGACGTCCTCCAGGCCGACGGCGGCACCCGCACCGCCGCCATCACCGGCGCCTACGTCGCCCTCGTCGACGCCGTCGCCTGGGCCCGCGACAAGAAGCTCCTGCGCGCCAAGGGCCAGCCCATCACCGGCGGCGTCAGCGCCGTCAGCGTCGGCATCATCGACGGCGTCCCCATGCTCGACCTCCAGTACGAGGAGGACGTGCGCGCCGAAACCGACATGAACATCGTCTGCACCTCCGACGGCCGCTTCGTCGAGGTCCAGGGCACCGCCGAAGGCGCGCCGTTCGACCGCGCCCTGCTCGACCAGCTGCTCGACCTCGGCAGCCTCGGCTGCGCGGAACTCGACCAGATCCAGCGCAAGGCCCTCGAAGGCTGAACCGGCGCGGGCCCCACAACCGTGATCCAGGTCGGACGCCCCGCCGCCCGGCCTGCTGTACAGGCCGGGCCCGGAGACCGTACGGTTCCCGCAGCACCCCGCTGCGGGAACCGCGCACCCCCCGGCGCGCGTCCCACACCACGGAACCCGCGCCCCACAGGAGGACCGGATGCCGTCCAGCATCGCCCGCCCCGCCGCCCTCGCCGTGGCCGGACTGATCGCGATCCTCCCGCTCAGCATGGTGAGCTGCTCCGCCGCACAGAAGGCCATCGACTGCGGCAACACCGCCGTGAAGATCACCGGCGACATCGCCGACGTCACCAAGGCCTACGACAACGCCAGCAACGACTCGGCCGCCGCCGGGAAGGCGCTGCAGAAGCTCAAGACCGACCTCGACCAGGTCGGGAAGAACTCCAAGAACACCGACGTCGCCAAGGCCGTCACCGACCTGCAGAAGCAGGTCGACAACGTGCAGCGGGCCGCCGACAAGAACCAGGTCCCCGACCTCAAGCCGCTCGGCGACGCGGCCGGCAACCTCACCTCGGTCTGCACCGGCTGACGGCCCCTCGACGCCGGATAGGGTGGGCGATATGTCCACCCGCCTGATCCTCGCCACCCGCAACCAGCACAAGGTCGCCGAGCTCCGCGCCATCCTCACCGGCGCCGGCCTCGACGTCGAACTCGTCGGCGCCGACGCCTACCCCGAGATCCCGGACGTCCCCGAAACCGGCGTCACCTTCGCCGAGAACGCCCTGCTCAAGGCCCACGCCCTGGCCCGCGCCACCGGCCTGCCCGCCATCGCCGACGACTCCGGCCTCTGCGTGGACGTCCTCAACGGCGCACCCGGCATCTTCTCCGCCCGCTGGTCCGGCAAGCACGGCGACGACCGCGCCAACCTCGACCTGCTGCTCGCCCAACTCTCCGACATCGCCGAGCCGCACCGGGGCGCCCACTTCTTCTGCGCCGCCGCCCTCGCCCTCCCCGACGGCACCGAACGCGTCGTCGAAGGCCGCCTCCTCGGCACCCTCCGCACCACCCCGGCCGGCGACGGCGGCTTCGGCTACGACCCGATCCTCCAGCCCCTCGGCGAAACCCGCACCTGCGCCGAGCTCACGGCGGACGAGAAGAACGCCATCAGTCACCGCGGCCAGGCCTTCCGCGCCCTCGCGCCGGTGGTCAAGGACCTCATCGGCTGACGCGCCGTCCGCGGAACGCCGAAGGCCCTCCCCGAGATGCTTCTCGGGGAGGGCCTTCGAACCTTAGGTGTAAGGCTAGTGCGGCCTGAGGGATTCGAACCCTCACGGGGTTTCCCCCACCGGATCCTAAGTCCGGCGCGTCTGCCTGCTCCGCCAAGGCCGCATGGCCTCCAGTCTAGGGCTTCACTTCCGGTGGGAACAGCGAGATTCAGCGCGGCGCCGTGCGCCTGTTCCTGTTCCGTTCGCGGCGCGCATCCGTGACGGAGCGGCAGTTCGGGCACTTCGGACACCGGGGCCGGTGGATGTTTGGCTGCTGATTACCAATTGGTACAGACCTATTGACCTATGTGGTTCAGACCACATAGCTTCTGCGCCAATTGGAATCCCCCACGTGCGTGCTCTCCCACAGGCACGCGCCGACACTCTCTCCCGGAGGACCGAGTGTTGATCCGAAGCACTGCCGAACGGCGTCCCACCGCCGTTCGGCGACGTAGGAGTCCGGCGGGCCGGGCTGGTGCGGCCTCGTTGGCGGCGGCGTCGCTGGCCGGGCTGCTGATGGCGACGCTGGGTGCGGCGCCCTCGCAGGCGGCGGCGGCCGTCGACAATGCGGCCTGTCGGCCGGACGGGCTGTACCAGACCCCGGGGGTGGACGTCCCGTACTGTTCCGTCTACGACACCGGCGGGCGCGAGAAGATGGGCGCGGACCACCAGCGCCGCATCATCGGCTACTTCACCGGCTGGCGCACCGGCAAGAACGGCGATCAGCCCTACCTGGTGAGCGACATTCCCTGGGACAAGGTCACCCATCTCAACTACGCCTTCGGGCAGGTCGGCGGCGACAACAAGCTGTCCGTCGGCGCGGACGGCCCGACCAACGAGGCGACCGGGATCTCCTTCCCGGGAGTGCCCGGGGCCGAGCTGGATCCGACGTTGCCGTACAAGGGCCATTTCAATCTGCTGACGAAGTTCAAGAAGCAGTACCCGAACGTCAAGACGCTGATCTCGGTGGGCGGTTGGACCGAGACGGGCGGCTACTTCGGGGACGACGGCAAGCGGGTGAACTCCGGCGGCTTCTACTCGATGACCGTCAACCCGGACGGCAGCGTGAACCAGGCGGGCATCGACACCTTCGCGGCCTCGTCGGTCGACTTCATCCGCACGTACGGTTTCAACGGTGTCGACATCGACTACGAGTACCCGACCTCGATGAAGGACGCCGGGAACCCGCTGGACTGGCAGCTCGCCAACTCCAAGCGGGGTTCGCTGGCCAAGGGTTACGCGGCGCTGATGAAGACGTTGCGGGAGAGCCTGGACAAGGCCGGTGCCGCCGACGGCAGGCACTACCTGCTGTCGGTCGCGGCCCCGTCGTCCGGCTATCTGCTGCGCGGCATGGAGACCTTCCAGGTGGCGCAGTACCTGGACTACGTCAACATCATGTCGTACGACCTGCACGGCGCCTGGAACAAGTACGTCGGTCCGAACGCCTCGTTGTTCGACGACGGCAAGGACGGCGAGTTGGCGGCCGCCAACGTGTACGGCACCGGGCAGTACGGCGGCATCGGCTATCTGAACGCCGACTGGTCGTACCACTACTTCCGCGGCGCGATGCCCGGTGGCCGGATCAACGTCGGCCTGCCGTACTACACCCGCGGGTTCAAGAACGTGCAGGGCGGCACCAACGGCCTCTGGGGTACGGCGTCCGCGACGACCTGTCCGGTCGGGGCCGGTCTGACCTCCTGCGGGGACGGCGCGGTCGGCATCGACAACATCTGGAACGACAAGGACGACGCGGGCAAGGGGTCCCCGGCCGGGTCGAACCCGATGTGGCACGCGAAGAACCTCGAGAAGGGCATCCTGCCCGACTACCTCGCCAAGTACGGGGTGACGGACACCGCGCTGCAGGGCACCTACGCCCGCAACTACAGCTCCGCCCTGGTGGCGCCGTGGCTGTGGAACGACACCAAGAAGGTGTTCCTCTCCACCGAGGACGAGCAGTCGGTGGGCGCAAAGGCGGACTACATCGTCAACCAGGGCGCCGGCGGCGCGATGATCTGGGAGCTCGCGGGCGACTACAAGTGGGACGCCGCCGCGAACGGCGGCAAGGGCGAGTACGTGCCCGGTTCGACGTTGACCTCGCTGATGTACGACAAGTTCAAGTCGGCGGCCCCGTACGGCGCGACCCGTTCGACGGTCGCGCTGCCGCAGCAGACCCTGCCGGTCGACGTGTCGTTCACCAACTTCGCGCTGGGCGACTCGAACTACCCGATCAACCCGAAGCTGCACATCGTCAACAACTCGACGCTGACCCTGCCGGGCGGCACCGAGTTCCAGTTCGACTACGGCAACTCGGCGCCGGGCAATGCCAAGGACCAGTCCGGGTTCGGGCTGCAGGTCATCCGGCAGGACAATCCGGGCCCGGGCAACGTGGGCGGTCTGAAGGGCACCTACAACCGGGTGTCGGTCAAGCTGCCGGGCTGGCAGTCGCTGGCGCCGGGCGCCTCGGTCGACATGGACTTGGTCTACTACCTGCCGGTGTCCACGCCGTCGAACTGGACGGTGAACGTGGGCGGCACGCTGTACGGGATCAAGGGCGACCTGACCCGGGGCGCGACCGACGGCGGTACGACCCCGCCGACCACGCCTCCCAGCACGCCGCCGACGACCCCGCCGACGACCCCGCCGACCACGCCTCCGACCACTCCGCCCACGACGCCGCCGACCACGCCGGCCGGTTGCGCGGGTGCGCCGGGCTGGGACGCGGGCACCACCTACGCGACGCCCACCAAGGTGTCCTGGAAGGGCCACTACTACCAGAACAAGTGGTGGACCAAGGGCGACGACCCCGCGGCCAGTGGCGCGTGGGGAGTCTGGAGCGACCTCGGGGCCTGCTGAGCTGACAGCGGCCCGTCGAGGTGAGGGACGGCGGTGGCGGCGCACCCGGTCGGGGGGTGTGCCGCCACCGCTTCGCCGTGTCGGGGCGGGCCGGTCAGGCCTCGATCTTGAGGTCGCGCAGCAGCTTGGCGACGTGGCCGGTGGCCTTGACGTTGTAGAGCGCGCGCTCGACCTTGCCCTGCTCGTCGACGATGATCGTGGAGCGGATCACGCCCAGGTAGGTGCGCCCGTAGTTCTGCTTCTCGCCGTAGGCGCCGTACGCCTCCAGGACCTTGTTGTCCGGGTCGGAGAGCAGGGTGACCTTGAGGTTCTCGGTCTCGCGGAACTTGCCGAGCTTCTCCGGCTGGTCCGGCGAGATGCCGATGACGTCGTAGCCGGCGCCCGCGAAGACCTCCAGGTTGTCGGTGAAGTCGCAGGCCTGCTTGGTGCATCCCGGGGTGAGCGCCTTGGGGTAGAAGTAGACGACGACCTTGCGGCCCGCGTGGTCGGCGAGGGACACCTGGTTGCCGTCGGCGTCGGACAGGCTGAAGGCGGGCGCGGTGTCGCCGGGCTGGAGACGCTCAGTCATGGGTGGACTCTCCTGGTGCGTGCTGCTGTGACGGGCGGTCGTACCACGGCAAACCTACCTCCGATGGTGGGTGGGGCCGCGCGGCCGTGCGCGGCAGCTGACACACTGGGTCAGTCGCACAGATCGCAACGGATCGCACAGATCAACATCGGCAAGTGAATGGGGTGGCCCGAGTGGGCGAGGCGAGCACGCAGGACAAGTCGGCGCGGACGACCGCCCAGATCGAGGCGGACATCGAGAGCACGCGCGGCCGGCTGGCGGAGACCCTGGACGAGCTGGCCGTACGCGTTCACCCGAGCACGATCTCCGCCCAGGTCAAGGCCAGGGCGGCGGCCGCCGTCGAGGAGAAGGCCGGCCGGGCGTACGTCGCCGCCAGCGGCATGGTGGACAAGGTCAAGGCGCAGTTCGTGGACGAGAAGGGGCAGCCGCGGCGGGAGCGGATCGTTCCGGCCGCGCTGGTCGGCGTGGGCCTGGTGCTGCTGGTCGCCTCGTCGCGCAAGCGCCGCAAGGGCTGACGCGGGAACACGCGTACGCGGGAAGCGCGGGTACGCGAGCACGCGGGTACGCGGTTGAGGGCCGGGCGCGGTGCGCGCCCGGCCTTCCGTATGCCGGGCCAGCGTCACGCTCCGCGCCCGGGAGCGGTACCTTCGGGACCGTGAGTACGAACGACGAGACCCGCTCCGACCACCCGCACGATGCCGTCCGGCACGACCGGCTGGGCGAGAAGCTGCCGATCCGGATGCTGCACGACCGCGTGCTGGTGCGCATCGAGGGCGGCGAGGGCGAGCGCCGCTCGACCGGCGGCATCCTGATCCCGGCGACCGCGGAGCTGAGCAAGAGGTGCACGTGGGCGGAGGCTGTCGCCGTCGGCCAGAGCGTGCGCTCGGTGGAGCCGGGCGACCGGGTGCTGTACGACCCGGAGGACAAGCTGGAGGTCGAGGTCCGGGGCGCCACCTACGTGCTGCTGCGCGAGCGTGACCTGCACGCGGTGGCCGCGACCCGCTTCGGTGACACGGAGGGTTCGACGGGGCTGTACCTGTGAGCGTCGGGCTGTACCTGTGAGCGCGGAGCGCCTGCGGTACTTCTTCGAGGCCGGGGTGGTCGGCACCGCCCTGTGGCCGGACGACGTGGACAGCCCGTACGGCTACCCGGCCGAGCTCGACCGCCTGCCGATCAGTACCGCGCTCGCGGCCGAGCTGGACGGGCTGTCCTCCCGGTTCCAGTCCTCGCTGGACTGGGACGACCCGGGCGGTCCGTCGCCGTGGTCGCGGGACGAGGAGGTCCGCTTCGACGCCGCCGCCCGGGCCGCCCTGGAGGCGCTGCGCCGGGAGCTCGGCCCGGGGTGGACGGTCGTGGACGGGCTCCGGCCGGTCCGGTGAGCGGTCGCCGGCCGGGGGGTTTCGGGTCGGCCGGGGGGTGAGGGTCACCCGGGGGCGTTCAGGCCAGCAGGGTGCCGCCGTCCACGGTGACGACGGTGCCGGTGGCGAAGTGCTGCCGCATCAGGTAGACGTACGCCTCGGCGGCGTCCTCGGGGTCGCCGATCCGGCCGAGGGGGAGGCCGGCGGCGGTCGCGGCGTAGAGCTGTTCGCGGTCGGTGTCGGGCAGGCCGGACCAGAGCGGGGTGCGGATCATGCCGGCCCGGACGGCGTTGACCCGGATCGGCGCGAGTTCGACGGCCAGGGCCCGGACCAGGGACTCGATCGCGCCGCAGATGCCGGCGGCGACGCTCCAGCCCGGTCCGGGCCGCAGGCCGGCGGTGCCGGAGGTGAGGGTGATCGAGCCGCCGGGGCGCAGCCGGGGGGGCGGCGGCGCGGACGGCGTCGAGGGCGCCGAAGTAGCGCAGGGTGAAGAAGCGGCGGGCGGCGTCGAGGTCGAGGTCGTCCAGGGGCATGAGGGCGAGTGGTTCGCCGGCGGTGAAGACCAGGTGGTCGATGGGGCCGAGGCGGTCGAAGAGGGCGGCGACCTGGGTGCTGTCGGTGAGGTCGGCGATCTCGGCGGTGGTTCCGGTGGGGAGGGTGGCGAGGGCGCGTTCGGCGCTGTCGGTCCGGCTGGAGGCGACGATGACCCGGTCGCCCTGGCGGGCGGCGAGGTCGGCGGTGGCGAGGCCGATGCCGGAGGTGCCGCCGAGGACGACGATGCGCTGGTCGGTGAGGGTCATGGTGGTGCCTTTCGGGCTTCGGGGTGTCGGGGTGCCGGCGCGGTTCCGGAGGAGCGCGGTTGGGGGAAGGTGCTTCGATCCTGTGTCGCGCGGGTCGGTGTCGTCCAAGACTTGTTCCGTCCGCTGTCATACCCTCGGGGTATCAGCGGAGGTCGGAAGCGGGAGGGCGGGCGATGGACGTCGATCTGCGGAAGCTGCGGTACTTCGTCGCGGTGGCGCGGCAGCTGCATTTCGGGCGGGCGGCGGCCGAGTTGCACATCGCGCAGCCGGTACTCTCCCGGCAGATCCGGGCGTTGGAGGCGGAGTTGGGTGCCCAGCTGTTCCGACGGGATCGGCGGTCGACCGAACTGACGTGTGCGGGGCGGCAGTTGCTGGAGGATGCGCCGCAGTTGCTGGCGGCGGCGGAGGCGTTGCGGCGCCGGGTGGGGCGGTCGGCGGACGACCGGGCGCGGTTCGTGGTGGGGTTCATGCCGGGGATCACGGTGACGGCCGTCGCGCGGGCGATGTGCGGGCGGCATGCGGGGTTGGCGGTGGAGGTGGTCCGGACGTCCTGGCGGGACCAGGCGCAGGTGGTGCTGGACGGCCGGGTGGACGTGTCCTTCGTGCGCTTGCCGGTGGACCAGCGGGGTCTGGCGTTGCGCCCGTTGTTCGCGGAGCCGCGGGTGGCGGTGCTGCCGGCGGGGCACCGGTTGGCGGGTGAACGGTCGGTGGTGATGGCCGAGTTGGGCGGCGAGCGGCTGCTGCAGGATCCGGATGCGGTGCCGGAGTGGCGGGATCTGCCGGTGCCGGGCGGGCGGCGGCCGGAGCGGGCCCGGCCGAGTGCGGACACCGTCGAGGAGAAGCTGGAGTACGTGGCGGCGCACGAGGGCATGGTGGTGCTTCCGTTGTCGGTGGCGGCGTTCTACACGCGCTCGGACGTGGTGCACGTGCCGGTCTCCGACATCGCGCCCAACCGGGTCTGCCTGGCTTGGGCGGCGGGGCGGACGTCGCCGTTGCTCGTGGAGTTCGCGGAGCTCGCGGCGGAACTGGCGGCGGGTGGCGCGGAGCCCGAACTGTCGGCGGTCGGGGCTAGGGTCCGGGTATGACGAGGCGTGTGCCGGTGATCGGTGATGGTGAGCGTCGGGCCCGACTGGGGCGGCGGCAGTTGCTGGCGCCCTCGGTGCGGGCGGCGCGGGTGGAGGACGTGGCCGACGCGGTGGTCGGGCTGCACGCGACGGACGCGGCCACGGTGTATCTGTCGGCGTGCGCGCGGCTGGCCGAGCCCTCGGCGGCGGCGGTGGAGCGGGCGCTGTACGAGGACGTCTCGCTGGTGAAGCTGCTGTCGATGCGGCGGACGATCTTCGCGGTGACGGAGGGCTTCGCCCCGTACGTGAGTTCGGCGGCGGCGCGGGCGATCGCGGCCAAGGAGCGGGCGACGCTGCTCAAGCACCTGCGGGACCACGCCGAGGGCTGGGACGAGGGGCGGCTGGCCGCGACCGAGCGGGAGGTGCTGGCCGCGCTGGCGGTGCGCGGCGAGGCGACGACCAAGGAACTCGGCGATGACGTCCCGCAGTTGCGCGAGACGATGCTGATGTCGGCGGGCAAGGCGTACGAGGCGAAGCAGAGCGTGGGCAGTCGGCTGCTGCGGCTGCTGGCCTCGGACGGGCACGTGCGGCGCTGTCGTCCGCGCGGTTCGTGGCTGAGCAGCAGCTACCCGTGGGCGCTGGTGCCGCAGTGGCCGGAGGTGCCGGTGCGGGAGGCGAAGGCGGAGGTGGTGCGCCGCTGGCTGGCCGCGTACGGTCCGGCGACGGTCGAGGACGTGAAGTGGTGGACGGGGTGGACGTTGAGGGACGTCCGCAGGGCGCTGGCGGACGTCGGCGCGCAGGACGCGGAGGTGTCGGGCGGCGTGGCCGGGCTGGTGCTGCCGGGCGATGACGCGCCGGTGGCGGAGCCGGAGCCGTGGGCGGCGCTGCTGCCCGCGCTGGATCCGGCGGTGATGGGCTGGCGCGGGCGGGACTGGTACCTGCGGCCGGAGGACGTGCCGGCGCTGTTCGATCGGGCGGGCAACGCCGGGCCGACGGTGTGGTGGTGCGGTGAGGTGGTGGGCGGCTGGGCGCAGCGTGCCGACGGCGAGGTGGTGTGGCGGCTGTTCCGGGACGTCGGGGCGGAGGCCGGGCAGGCGGTCGCGGCGGAGGCGGAGCGGTTGGCGGGGTGGCTGGGGGAGGTGCGGGTGACGCCGCGGTTCCGGACGTCGGTGGAGAAGGAGTTGGCGGCGGGGCGGTAGTGCCCGGTCCGGTGGTCCGGTCGGCGCCTACGGTGTCGGGGTGGCCGCCGGCCGGGTGGCGGGGCCGCCGGTGGCGGTGGGCGGGTCGGTGGGCCGGGGCGGCTGGGTCTGGGTGGGCCGGGCGGTGGGGCTGGGCTGTTCCTGGCTGGCGGTGGGCTTGGGCTTGGGGGGCTGCGGGCTGGGGGTGGTCGGGTCGGGGGCGGGGCCGGTGGCGGCTGGGGGGCCGCTGGGGGCGTGGGTGGGGGCTGTGACGAGCCCGGGGATGGTGGCGCTGGGCGCTGCGGTGGGGCCGGAGCCGTGGGTGAAGGTGGGGCCGGTGTTGGGGGAGGTGCTGCCGGTGGCGGTGGGCCAGGTGTCGGTGCCGGGGTTGTCGTGGCCGGTCTGCAGGTCGAACTGCTGGGTGGGGGTGCCGTCGAGGGCGGCGGTCATGTAGGCGGTCCAGATCTTGGTGGGGATGGCGCCGCCGTTGATGCGGGTGAGTCCGGCGGTGCCGGCCAGGGGTTCCTTGGCGTGGGTCTTCGGGTTTTCCCGGAACAGGCCGATGGTGGTGGTGAGTTCGGGGGTGTAGCCGGCGAACCAGGCGGAGAGGTTGGCGTCGGTGGTGCCGGTCTTGCCGGCGGCGGGGCGGCCGAGGTCGAGGGCGGCGGCGCCGGTGCCGCGGGGGCTGACGACGTCGCGCAGGACGTCGGTGACGGCGTCGGCGATGGCGCGGCCGATGGCGTCGGTGGGGTTGTGCTCGGGGGTCTTGGGGACGTCGATGGCGCCGCCGGGGTTGCTGCGTTCGAGTTTGAGGACGGACCACGGGGTGTGGGCCTGGCCGTGGTTGGCGAGGGTGGCGTAGGCGCCGGCGAGGTCGAGGGCGCTGGGGGTGGCGGTGCCGAGGGTCATCGAGGTGTTGGCCGGGTCCATGCCGCGGACGCTGTCGGGGATGCCGAGTTTGACCGCGGTCTCCCGGACGCGGGCGAGCCCGGCGTCCACGCCTTCCTGCGCGTACACGGAGTTGACGGACTTCACCATGGCGTAGCGCAGGCTGATGCTGCCGTAGTCGACGTTGTCCTCGTTGGGCGGCGCGTACGGGGTGGGGCCGCCGGTGACGGGGCGTTCGCTGGTGCCGTCGTAGTGGGACTCGGTGGTGATCGGGCGGCCGTCGAGGGTGTGCTGGGCGAGCAGGCCGGCGGTGAGGTCGATCGGTTTGAAGGTGGAGCCGATCTGGTTGTCCTGGCGCAGTGCGTCGTTGTAGGGCTGCTTGGCGTAGTCGGGTCCGCCGTAGACGGCGACGACGCGGCCGGTGGCGGGTTCGACGGAGGCGCCGGAGACCCGGACGTCGGTGTCGGTGGTGGGGCGGGCCCTGGGGTCGAGTTCGTCGGTGAGTTCGGTCTGGACGGCCTTGACGAGGGCGTCCTGCTTGGGCTTGTCGAAGGTGGTGGTGATGCGCCAGCCGCCGGCCTTGAGGGTGGCGGCGTCGATGGTGCCGGAGGAGATCAGGTAGTCGTCGGCGACGCCGACGAGGTAGCCGGCCTGGCCGGAGAGGCCGGTGGCGGGCTGGGGGTCGATCGGGTCGGGGAAGGTGGCGGCGGCGCGGTCGGCGGTGGTGAGGAAGCCGAGCTGGACCATGCCGTCGAGGGTGTAGTTCCAGCGCGCGATGGCCTTCTCGCGGTTGGCGGGGGTGGCGGTCTTGACGTCGTAGAGGCTGGGGGCCTGCAGCAGGGAGGCGAGGTAGGCGCTCTGGGTGAGGGTGAGTTCGGAGACGTCGACGCCGTAGTAGGCATGGGCGGCGCTCTGGATGCCGTAGGCGCCGCGGCCGTAGTAGCTGCTGTTGAGGTAGCCGGCGAGGATGTCCTTCTTGTCGCGCTGCTGGTCGACCTTGAGGGCGATGAGGAGTTCGCGGCCCTTGCGTTCGATGGTCTGGCTCTGGGTCAGGTAGTAGTTCTTGACGTACTGCTGGGTGATGGTGGAGCCGCCCTGCATGCCTTTGCCGGTCAGGGTGTTCCAGCCGGCCCGGACCATGCCTTTCAGGTCGATGCCGCGGTTCTGGTAGAAGGTGCGGTCCTCGGCGGAGACGGCGGCCTGCTGGGTCTGCAGCGGGATCTGGTCGATGGTGACGTCGGTGCGGTTGACGGCGCCGGTGTGGGCGATCTCGGTGGTGCCGTCGGCGTAGAGGTAGATGTTGTTCTGGGCGACGGCGTGGGCGTTGGGGTCGGGCACCGGGACGATGACGTAGAGCACGGCGAAGCTGCCGACGGCGAGCAGGAACAGCGTGGTGAGCGTGCCGAGGGTGACTCGCCAGGTGGGCAGGGCTCGGCGCCAGAGCGGGAGGGCGCGGCGGGCCTCGCGGCGGGCGGCCCGTCTGGCCTGGCGTCGGGTGCTCAAGGTCATGCCGCGATTATGTGCTATTTGACGTCCGATCAGCGGCGGGTGGGGGGCTGACGTGCGCTGTTGTGTGCTTCGAACGCCGTCCGGGCGCACGGTGCCGTGAGGTGTCGAAAATCGGGTGCGGGCGGTGGGGGTCGGAGGTACGGTGAAAGATGCGAACTTCATAGCGCACCCACTTCGGCAGCTCCGCCCGCCTGGCCCGGCACCCCCGGGTACGGCCGATCGGAGCCGCTGGGGCGTGTGTGGACGCGTGCGGGCAGCTCTCTGCCCGCATTTGTCGACAAGGAGACAATATGCTGAACGCTGCTCCCGCTGAGGCACGACCCCCCGCCGAGGCACGACCCCCCGATCCCACGGCGGCTCTCGCCGCCTCCCTCGGGCTGTACGCGGCCGTCGCCCGCGGCGCCTTCCGCCGCCACTCCACCTACCGGGCCGCCACCTTCGCCGGCATCGTCACGAACACCGTCTTCGGCTGCATCCTCGCCTGCACCTTCGTCGCGCTCTGGCAGGCCCGCCCCGGCCTCGGCGGCTACGGCCCGGACCAGGCCGTCACCTTCATCTGGGTCTGCCAGGCCCTGATGCCCACCACCGCGATCTTCGGGGGCGGGTTCGAGAACGACGTCCAGACGCGCTTCCGCAGCGGCGACATCGCCGTGGACCTCTACCGGCCCGTCGACTTCCAGGGCTGGTGGCTGGCCGGAGACCTCGGCCGGGCCGGCTACCAGCTGCTGGTCCGCGGCGGCGTGCCGCTGCTGGCCGGTGCGCTGCTCTTCCACTTCCGGCTGCCCGAACGGCCCCTGACCTGGTTGGTCTTCCTGCTCGCCGTGCTGCTCGCCGAGATCGTCAGCTTCGGGCTGCGGTTCCTGGTCGCGCTCACCGGCTTCTGGCTGCACGACTCCGACGGGGTGCGCTCGGTGGCCCTGGTGGTGGCGATGTTCCTCTCCGGGATGCTGCTGCCGCTCACGCTCTTTCCCGGGTGGCTCGGCGAACTCGCCCGGGTGCTCCCCTGGTCGGCGCTGGCCCAGGTGCCCGCCGATCTGTTCCTGGAGCATGCGACTGGCGCGGCCGCGCTCGGTCCGCTCGGCTTCCAGCTCGGCTGGGCCGCGGTGCTGCTGGCCGCCGGGCGCGGCGTGCAGGCGCTCGCGACCCGGAAGGTGGTGGTCCAGGGTGGCTGACCCCGGCCCCGCGCCCGCCCCCTCGGGCCGCCGGCGCACCGGCGCCGACCGTTCCGGCCCCGGGCGCACCCGTACCAGCGCCGAGCGCATCCGCTCCGGTGCGGCCCGAGCCCGCTGGGCCGTGCGCTCCTGGTGGCTGTGCGCCGCCATGTGGACCCGTTCGACCATGGCCTACCGGGCCTCGTTCGCGATGATGCTCACGGCCAACCTGGTGATCGCCTTCCTCGACTTCGCCGTGATCATCCTGATGTTCCGGCACACCGACACGCTCGGCGGCTGGAACCTGCCCGAACTCGGCTTCCTCTACGGCACCTCCGGGTTCGCGCTCGGCATGGCCAACCTGCTGGTCGGCAGCATCGACGCGCTCGGTGACCGCATCCGCACCGGGACCCTGGACGTGATGCTGATCCGGCCCGCCCCGGCCCTGGGCCAGCTCTGCGCCGAACGCTTCTCGCTGCGCCGGATCGGCCGCCCGGTCCAGTCTGCGGCGGTGCTGGCCTGGTCGCTCGCCGCGCTGGACGTGACCTGGACCTGGGACAGGGTCCTGCTGGTGCCCGTCCTGCTGCTCTGCGGCACGGCCATCTTCTGCGCGCTCTGGGTGGGCTTCGCCTGCCTGCAGTTCTGGTGGGGCGAGGCCGAGGAGCTCCAGAACTCCGTCACCTACGGCGGCGGCCTGATGCTCCAGTACCCGCCGACGGTCTTCGCCAAGGACCTCGTGCTCGGCGTCGTCTTCGGCGTCCCACTGGCCTTCGTCAACTGGCTGCCCGCCCTGCGCATCCTCGACCGGCCCGACCCGCTCGGCCTGCCCACCGCCTTCCAGTACGCCTCCCCGGTCGCCGCCGCCCTCTGCGTCGCCGCCGCCGGCCTCGCCTGGCGCGCCGGGCTGCGCGCCTACCGCGGCACCGGCAGCTGAACCCCCCGTCTGCACCCCGTCCGTCTGTACCCCCTCCGTCTGGATCCCCCGTCGCCCTTAAGGAGCTTCCATGGCACTGATCGAACTCGAGGACGTCCACCGCAGTTTCACCGTACGGGCCCGCGCCGGCCGGTTCAGCCGCACCAAGCGCGAGGTGCGCGCGGTCGACGGACTCAGCTTCACCGTCGACGCCGGCGAGTGCGTCGGCTACATCGGGCCCAACGGCGCCGGCAAGTCCACCACCATCAAGATGCTCACCGGCATCCTCGTCCCCAGCTCCGGACGGCTGCGCGTCGCCGGGGTCGACCCGGCCCGCCAACGCGTCGCCCTGGCCCGCCGGATCGGCGTCGTCTTCGGGCAGCGCACCACCCTCTGGTGGGACCTCCCGCTGCGCGACTCCTTCGAACTCGCCTGCCGCATCTACCGCATCCCCGACCGGCGGTACCGCGAGAACCTCGACCGCTGTGTCGAACTGCTCGACCTGGGCGGCCTGCTGGACACCCCGGTCCGCCAGCTCTCGCTCGGTCAGCGGATGCGCGGCGACCTCGCCGCCGCGCTGCTGCACGACCCGCAGGTGCTCTACCTGGACGAGCCGACCATCGGCCTGGACGTCGTCAGCAAGGGCAGGGTGCGCGAGTTCCTGCGCGAGGTCAACCGCGACCGGGGCACCACCGTGCTGCTCACCACCCACGACCTGACCGACATCGAGCAGCTCTGCGGCCGCGTCATGGTGATCGACCACGGCCGGGTGGTGTACGACGGCGGGCTGGAGGGCCTGCACGCCACCGGGCGCAGCGAGCGGACACTGGTGGTGGACCTCGCCGAGGCCCGGTCCCCGATCGAGGTGCCCGGGGCCCGGGTGGTCAAGATCGAGGGGCCGCGCCAGTGGCTGACCTTCCCGGCGCAACAGAGCGCCGCGCCGATCGTGGCGGCGGTCGCGGAGCGGTACCCGCTGGTGGACCTGTCGGTGCGCGAGCCGGCCATCGAGGACGTGATCGCCCGGATGTACGCGGAGGTCGCGATCGGCTGAGCGGGGCCGTTCCCCGGGCGGCTTCCGGCCGCTCGTCGGGCAGCTCGTCGGGCGGGTGGCCCGTTCTCCCGCCTCCCCGGCTGTCTCCCGCCTCCCGCCTCCCGGCCGCCGTGTGTCCGTACGGCGGCCGGGTGCCTGTTCTGGTCCCCGTCGCCGTGCGGGTGACGGTCGTGACCCCGGGCTTTCACGCCGAGTTGACCCTGCGTCGCACGCCGCGACCAGGACCGGAGGCCCACCGCCCGATGACCGTACCCGACGTGACCGTGGTGGTCGCGGTCTACAACACCATGCCGTACCTCACCGCCTGCCTGGACTCGCTGGTCGGGCAGTCCCTGGCGCCGGGGCGGCTGGAGGTGGTGGCCGTGGACGACGGCTCCACGGACGGCGGCGGGGAACTGCTGGAGGAGTACGCGGCCCGCCATCCCGGGTTGTTCCGGGTGGTGCACCAGCCCAACTCGGGCGGCCCGGCGGGCCCGACCAACCGCGGTCTGGCGCTCGCCCGCGGCCGCTACGTGCTGTTCCTCGGCGCCGACGACTGGCTCGGCGAGGAGGCGCTGGAGCGGCTGGTCGCGGCCGCCGACGCCTGGGGCTCGGACGTGGTGGTGCCCAAGCAGGTCGGGGTGAACGGGCGGTTGGTGCCGCAGGGGCTCTTCCACGCCGACGCGGAGTCGGTGGGCTTCGCCGACTCCGCGCTGGCCTGGGCGCTGGCCGACACCAAGCTGTTCCGGCTGGACCTCCTGCGGCGCCACGGGCTGCGCCGCGACGAGGAGTTGAAGGTCTTCTCGGACCAGCCGTTCACCCTGGAGGCCTGCCTGCGGGCGGGCCGGGTGTCCGTCCTCGCCGACTACGACTGCTACTTCCTGGTGCTGCGCGAGGACCTGGGCAACGCCACCGAGCGGGCCGGCGTGCTGGACCGGCTGCGTGGGATCGCCGCACTCCAGCAAGTGGCGGCCGAACTCGCCGAATCCGGCGAGGAGTTGGACGCCCTGCGGGCCCGCAGCTTCGGCTGGGACGTGCCGCGCCTGCTGCAGGGAGGATTCCTGCTGCTGGACGACGGGCTGCAGGAGCGGGTGTGCGCCGAAGTCGCCCGGCTGGTGGAGCGGTTCGGCGCCCGCGAGGTGTACCACCGGCTGCCGGCCGCCGCCCGGATGCGGCTCGAACTCGCCGCCGCCGGACGGCCGGAGGCGCTGCGCGACCAGATCCGGTACGAGGCCGCGCACGGCGGTCCACCGGTGGTCGTGGACGGCCGGCGGCACTACGCGGGCTTCCCGGCGTTCCGGGACGCCCGGCTCGGGCTGCCGGACGAACTGTTCCTGCTGCGCGAGGAGCCGCTCGTGCAGGCGGTTCCGCCGCTGAACGCCGCCCAGCAGCTGTGGCGCGGCGTCGTCCCGGCGCAGGTGCGGCGCGGGCTGCGACGCCACCCGGCGTGGCGCCGGCTGGCCAACTCGGTGAACGGAGGACAGGGATGAGCCTGGACGTCAGCGTGGTCGGGCCGGGCATGTGGGCCTGCCGCCGGTGATGCAGTTCGCGCTGAAGGGCCGCCGGGTGACCGGCGCGGACATCCCGCCCGGCATGGTGGACAGCGTCAACCGGGGCGTGCCGCCGTTCCCCCGGGAGGAGGGCCCGGACGAGGCGCTCAGGCAGGTCGTCGACGAGGGCCTGCTCCGGGCCACCACCGCTGACACCACCGCCACCGCCGCCGGGGCCGGGCCTCGACCGTGCTGCTGGACGGGCGGCGGTGCACGGACCGGGCGCGGTGGGCGGTCGAGAGGGTACGGCGGATCGTGCCGGGCGGGGCGTGAGGGGGCTTTCGGGAGAGCGGGCCGCAGGCCCGGGGCGCGTGATCGCGAGGCACGCCCCCGTCCGCGCCGGGCAACGGGCAGACTGGCGGGGTGAGTGACGATGCCTTCAGCGGGACCGGCCCCGGGGTCCGGTTCACCGCGGCCGACGAGCAGAAGAGACGCGGCGTCCGCCGGATGAAGACCATCGCGACCGGCCTGCTGGCCTTCGCGACCCTGGTCTTCGCCCTCTCCACCTGGGCCCAGGCGGCCGGCGCCGGGCCCTGGGCCGGGTACGTGGCGGCCGCCGCCGAGGCGGGCATGGTCGGCGCGATGGCCGACTGGTTCGCGGTGACCGCGCTGTTCCGTCGCCCCTTCGGCCTGCCGATCCCGCACACCGCGATCATCCCGACCAAGAAGGACGCCTTCGGCCGCTCGCTCGGCGACTTCGTCGGCGACAACTTCCTCTCCGGCCAGGTCGTGCGCGGGCGCCTCGCGGCGCTCGGCATCGGCCGCCGGCTGGGGGAGTGGTTGGCCGCGCCGGGCAGCGCGGAGCGGGTCACCAAGGAGGCCTCGGCGGCGCTGCGCGGCCTGCTCGCGGTGCTCCGTGACGACGACGTGCGGGCGGTCGTCGCCGAGGCGGTGACCCGGCGGGCCGCCGCCACCTCGGTGGCCGAGCCGATGGGCCGGATGCTCGGCAAGGTGGTCGCCGACGGGGGCCACCACGGCGTGGTGGACCTGGTCGCCGTCCGGGCGCACGACTGGCTGACCGCCAACCACGAGGACGTGGTGCAGAAGGTCACCCAGAAGACCCCGGGCTGGACGCCCAGGTTCATCGACCACCAGGTCGGCGAGCGGGTCTACAAGGAGCTGCTGCGCTTCGTCACCGATATCCGGGACGACCCGGACCACCCGGCCCGCGGCGCGGTCGACAACTTCCTCGCCGACTTCGCGACCGAGCTGCAGACCGACCCGGAGACCATCGCCCGGGTCGAGCGGGCCAAGGGCGAGCTGCTGACCCGCCCCGAGGTGCAGGAGCTGATCAACTCCACCTGGGCGGCCGTGCGCACCCTGGTGATGGGCGCGGCCGAGGACGAGGACAGCGAACTGCGCCGGCGCATCCGCGACGGCGTGCGCCGCTTCGGCGAGCGCCTGGCCACCGACCGCAAGCTGCAGGCCAAGGTGGACGGCTGGCTGCAGGACGCCGCGCAGTACCTGGTCGACACCTACCGGGCCGAGATCACCTCGCTGATCTCCGAGACGGTGGCGGGCTGGGACGCCGACGAGGCCTCCCGCAAGATCGAGGCCAACGTCGGCCGTGACCTGCAGTTCATCCGGATCAACGGCACCGTGGTCGGCGCCCTGGCCGGGCTGCTGATCCATACCGCGGCAGTCGCGCTCGGCGGGTGATCGCCCGACCGGGCCCGCCGGCTTGGGCCTATCCTGGGCCGGTGTCCGCGATACGCGCGTAGAAGGCACGGAGAAGGAAGAAGGGAACCACCGTGGTCCAGCCGGACGGAAGTCGGATCGGAAACCCCACCGGGAGCACCGGTAGCACCGGAGGCCCGAGCGGCATCGAGGCGTTCATCGCCGGGATGCCCAAGGCGGAACTGCACGTCCACCACGTCGGCTCGGCCTCGCCGCGCGTCGTCGCCGAACTGGCCGCCCGCCACGCGGGGCAGTCCAAGGTGCCGACCGACCCGGCGGCGCTCGCCGAGTACTTCACCTTCACCGACTTCGCGCACTTCATCGACGTCTACCTGAGCGTCGTGGACCTGGTCCGCGACGCCGAGGACGTCCGGGCGCTCACCTACGGCGTGGCCGAGGACATGGCGCGCCAGAACATCCGGTACGCCGAGCTGACCATCACCCCGTACTCCTCGGTCCGGCGCGGCATCCCCGACGTCGCCTTCATGGAGGCGATCGAGGACGCCCGGCTGCACGCCGAGAAGGAACTCGGCGTCGTGCTGCGCTGGTGCTTCGACATCCCGGGCGAGGCCGGTCTGGAGTCGGCCGAGATGACCGCCCGACTGGCCACCGAGCTGGCCCCCGAGGGCCTGGTCAGCTTCGGCCTGGGCGGCCCGGAGATCGGCGTGCCGCGCCCGCAGTTCAAGCCGTACTTCGACCGGGCACGGGCGGCCGGCCTGCGTAGCGTCCCGCACGCGGGCGAGACCACCGGGCCGGAGACGGTCTGGGACGCCATCCGGGTGCTGGGCGCCGAGCGCATCGGGCACGGCACCCAGGCGGTCAAGGACCCGGCGCTGCTCGACTACCTGGGCGAGCACCGGATCCCGTTGGAGGTCTGCCCGACCTCCAACATCGCCACCCGGGCCGTGGAGCGGATCGAGGACCACCCGATCAAGCAGATGGTGGACGCGGGCCTGCTGGTGACGGTCAACAGCGACGACCCGCCGATGTTCGGCACCGACCTCAACACCGAGTACGCGGTGGCGGCGCGGCTGCTGGGGCTGGACGAGTCCGGGGTGGCGGCGCTGGCCCGCAACGCGGTCGAGGCCTCCTTCCTGGACCAGGCGGGCAAGAAGCGGCTGGTCGGCGAGATCGACACCTACCTCGCGGGCTGGCAGCGCTGACGCCTTCCCCCGGATGACGCCTACCGCTGGCTGACGTCCCCCTCGTGGACCGCCCCGTCGACCCCTGGATCCGCCAGGTCGGCGGGGCGGTTTCCGTTGCGGCGCCGGACCCCTCCGCCCGATGGCGCCAAAGTGGCACCACTAGTGCCTCGACATGGCACCATCACTGTGCCATGCTGAAGCCATGGACCTCACGCCGTACGTCGAAAACCTCCGGAACGAGCTCGCGGTGGCCGCCGCCGCCGGCGGGGACGAAGCCCGGGCGCTGGCCGACCGGCTGACGCTCCCGCTGGAGTCGGCCGTGCGGCTGACTCTGCTCAACGCGCTCTCGGCCGCCATGGGCGAGGTCACCCGCGACCTCGCTCCGGGCTCGGTGGACGTGCGCCTGCGCGGGCTCGACCCGGAGTTCGTGGTGACTGCTCCGCCGGGCTCCGACAGCTTCCACGGCGATGTGCCGGTCATGGCGCCATCCGTGGTGCCGCCCGTGGTGCCGCCGATAGTGCCGCCGGTGGTGCCGGAGTCGGACGAGAGCGGCACGGCGCGGATCAACCTGCGCCTGCCCGCCAACCTCAAGGCCCGGGCGGAGGAGGCCGCCGGGCAGGAGGGCCTCTCCCTCAACGCCTGGCTGGTCCGGGCCGTGGCCGGCGCACTGGACGGCGGCCGGCCGGCCGCCGGCGTGGCCGCCGACTCCGGTGCCCGCGCCCCGCGCACCCTCGGCGGCCAGGGCTTCACCGGCTGGGTCCACTGACGCTTCCGCACCACCTGCACCCCACAGCCTTCGCACCTCCCACAGCCTTCGCACCTTCGACGTCACCCCCGCTCCGACCAGCGGGAACACCCACACGAGCCAAGAGGACGGGACAGCCATGCCTACGTACGAGACCGACGGACCGATCTCCGCTGCCTTCGAGTTCGAGATCGGCGCGGTGTGGATCACCGCCGGCAAGCGCACCGACGCCGTCGTCGAAGTCCGGCCCGCCAACGCGGCCAGGGAGGCGGACGTCAAGGCCGCCGAGCTGACCCAGGTCGACTTCACCGGGGGTCGGCTCACCCTCAAGGGCCCCAAGCAGCGCACCGTCTTCTCCAGCAAGAAGGGCTCGATCGAGGTCCTGGTCGAGCTGCCGGCCGGCTCCCAGGTGCACGCCGACTCCCCGATGGCGGACTTCGTCGCCGAGGGCCCGCTCGGCGACTGCCGGCTGAAGACCTCCCTGGGCCGGATCCAGGTCGACCGGGCCGACAGCGTGCGACTCAAGACCGACATGGGGGACATCCGGCTCGGCGTGGTCGCCGGGGACGCCGAGGTGTCCGGCTCCGGCCGGATCGAGATCGGCACCGTCGGCGGCGTGCTGACGGTCAAGAACAGCAACGGCGACACCGAGATCGACGAGGTGGCCGGCGAGCTCACCGCCAACGCCTCCAACGGCCGGATCCACGTCGGCCGTGCCGGAGCGGGCGTGGACGCCAAGTCGGCCAACGGCCACCTCCGGGTCGGCCGGGTGGTCCGGGGCAAGGTCAGCCTGCAGACCGGCGTCGGGGACGTGGAGGTCGGCATCGCGGAGGGCACGGCGGCCTGGCTCGACGTGCACAGCAAGCTCGGCGGCGTCCGCAACTCCCTCGGCGAGGCGCAGGGCCCGGGCGACGCTCGGGAGACGGTCGAGGTCGTCGGCCGCACCCAGGTCGGCAACGTCGTCATCCGGCGGGCCTGATGGCCGCGATCTCGGCGATCGGACTCACCAAGTCCTACGAGGACAAGGCGGTGCTCAAGGGCATTGACCTGGAGATCCAGGCGGGCACCGTGTTCGCCCTGCTCGGGCCGAACGGGGCCGGCAAGACGACCACCGTGCAGATCCTCTCCACCCTCATCCCGGCCGACGCCGGGGTGGCCCGGGTGGCCGGGCACGACGTGGTCGACGAGGCCGACGGGGTGCGGAAGGCGATCGGGGTGACCGGCCAGTTCTCGGCGGTGGACAACCTGCTCACCGCCGAGGAGAACCTGATGCTGATGGCCGACCTCAACCACCTCCGCCGTCGGGAGGGGCGGAGGCGGGCCGAGGACCTGCTGCGGCGCTTCGAACTCACCGAGGCCGCCCGCAAGCCCGTCGCCACCTTCTCCGGTGGCATGCGGCGCAAGCTCGACCTGGCGATGACGCTGGTCGGCGACCCGAAGGTGATCTTCCTCGACGAGCCGACCACCGGACTCGATCCGCGCAGCCGGCGCACGATGTGGGAGATCATCCGGGGGCTGGTCGCCGACCACGGGGTGACGATCTTCCTCACCACCCAGTACCTGGATGAGGCGGACCAACTCGCCGACCGGATAGCCGTCCTGGACGGCGGCCGGATCGTCGCCGAGGGCACGGCCGAGGAGCTGAAGCGATTCGTCCCCGGCGGGCGGATCCGGCTCCGGTTCGCCGACGCCGGCCGACTGGGCGTCGCCGCCGAGCTGTTCGACTACGCCGCCGCCGACCGGGAGTCCCTGTCGCTGGACATCCCGGGGGACAACTCCGTCCTCACGGTGAAGGCCGTGCTGGACACCCTCGACAGCGCGGGCGTCCAGGCGGAGTCGCTGGTCGTCGAGACGGCCGACCTGGACGATGTGTTCCTCACGCTGACCGGGGAGGGCGTGCGATGAGCACGACGACGAGCACGAAGACGAGCGTGACGACGAGTACGAGGACGGGCTACGTGGTCAGCGACTCGCTGACCATGCTGCGGCGGAACCTGAAGCGCGCGCAGCGCTATCCGGCGATGACCTTCTCGGTCGTGCTGATGCCGGTGATGATGCTGCTGCTCTTCAACTACGCCTACGGGACCGCGCTGGGCGCCGGCATCGGGGGCGGCAGCTACATCGACTACGTGACGCCGGGGATCCTGCTGATGACGGCGACGGCGGGCTCGGTCGCCACGGCGGTCGGCGTCTGCGTCGACATGACGGAGGGGATCGTCAACCGGTTCCGCACGATGGCGATATCGCGGTCCGCCTTCCTCGCCGGGCACGTGGTCGGAAGCGTGATCCAGACGGTGATCGCGCTGGTGCTGGTGACCGGCGCGGCCTTCGCCATGGGGTTCCGGACGAACGCCGGGCCGCTGGAGTGGCTGGCCGCCGCCGGGCTGCTGATGTTCGTCACCCTCGCCCTGACCTGGATATCGGCAGGCATCGGGCTGGTGTCCAAGACGCCGGAGAGCGCCAGCAACACGCCGCTGCCGCTGACCTTCCTGCCCTTCATCGGCAGCGCGATCGTCCCGCCCGACTCCATGCCGACGGTCCTGCGCTGGTTCGCGGAGTACCAGCCCTTCACGCCCGTCATCGAGACGCTGCGCGGTCTGCTGATGGGCACCGAGATCGGCACCAGCGCCTGGAGCGCCCTCGCCTGGTGCACCGGCCTGACGCTGCTCGGCTACTTCTGGTCGCGGAGCGTCTTCCACCGGCGGTGACGGGGGTACGGCCGGTGGATGCGGCCCGGGCGACGGAGCCACCGTCGTCCGGGCCGCAGGGCCCATGAGCGCGCCCGTAGTAAAGTCCGGGCAAAGGTTCACCCAGGGGGAGTACATGGCAGCGGCCGCGCGGCACAGACGAATCGAATGGTGGTTCAGGGGTGCGGCGCTGGTGGCCGCCCTGGTGTATCTGATCGGCCATCAGGCGGCGGGCTCGGGCGGTCTGGTGGAGGTCGAACGCTGGCTGAACCACCCGGTGCTGCTGCTCGGGGCCGCAGCGGTGATGCTCATGGTCTCGATGCTGGTGCAGTTCGAGTTCCGTGAGCGGTGGGCGCAGCTCGGCTGCGCCGCCATCGCGTCGCCGCTGATCGTGGTCGCGGTGGCGATCGGGGCCGTCACGTACTTCCTCGGCAGCGAGGGTCGGCTGATGGAGCGCAAGCCCGACCCGGGCAACCCCGAGCACGTCCTGACCGTCACCGACCTCGCCTGGTCCATCGACCCGATCTGCCGCGTGGAGCTGCTGACCGGCAGCGGCTGGACGGCCCGCCACTGGTACCTGGGCACCTGGGACGAGGGCGACGGATTCCTGAGGGCGGAGTGGTCCGGGGTGAACCGGATCACGGTGATCACGGAGCGCGAGGTCCGGGAGTACACCGTGGAACGGGACGGCAAGCCGGGCGAGCCGGAGGTCACGCCCCGGTAGGCGCCGGACTGCGGGGTGGGCCCCCGCGCGGCGCAGCCGCCACGCGGGGGACGGTGCACGTCAGGTGGTCACCAGCGGTCGATGCCCATGACCTTCGCCGCGTTGTGGATGGCGTTGTAGTGGGGGATCGACATGTCGGACTTCTTCTGGCCTGCGGGCAGGTTCTTGTCCGCCGTTCGGAATTCGTCCCGGGCGGAGGCGAGCAGGCTGGTGCCGTAGGAGACCGGGACGTCGTTCTTGCCGTGGATCGGGTGCGATTTGGCGGCGGTCTGGCTGCCCGCGTTGGCGAGGATGCTGCGGGCCTGGTTGTAGGCGTCGGCCTTGACCGTCTTCGGGTTGCGGACCTGTGCCTGCACCCCGGCCACCGGCTGCGCCTGCTCGGCGGCCATGGCGGCGGGGGCGGCGGCGATACCCAGGGCGCCGGCGGCAGCGGCGGCGACGAGGACGTTCCGGAGGATCCTGTCCATGGTGAATCCCTTCGCTAAGGAAATGTCAAAGATTCGCCACCGCAGCGGACTTGTGGTCGGTGCGGGTGCGAACGCCTTGGCCACTACCCCGGCCTTCCGCAGCGGAAAACCGCCTTCCGGTCGGGGCGGTTCGGAAGCGCTGCGATCCAGTCGTTTCTCGATCCGCGATGGTCGTATCGCCATACTGGCGCGATGGATTCTGAGCTTTACCCCGACGTCGCCGCCGCCGGGAGCCTGGGCGCCGTCCTGGAGCGGACGGCCGGGTGAGCCGGGACGAGGCCGGCCGCTGGGCCGGACTCCGGCTCCTTGACGACGAAGTGCGGTGGGACGACGTGTCCCTGTGGGCACTGGACCTGCTGCACGGCATCGACCTGCGGGCCGCGCCAGACGCCCCGTACCTGCACGACGAGGCGCAGGTGCGGGAATGGCCGGCGGAGTTGAGGCGCCGCCGGGGCCGATGAGCGACGGGTTCAGGCCGTCGCGGCGGCGGCGCCGCGCAGGCGGGCGGCGGAGCGGGACAGCAGCATCGCCGCGGACAGGACCGGGCTGAAGCCCACGGCGCAGGCGACGAGCACGTTGACCGGGGTCAGCCCGGCGGGGGAGGCGGCGAACGCGGCGAGGGCCAGGGGGGTGGTCAGGACGGGGGCGAGGAGGAGCAGGGTCGCCTGCTTCTTCTGCCGACGGGTCCACACCTGCGACTTGGTGACGCGGACGGCGGCGGTGACGGCGGAGGCCAGCGCGAGCACGGGCCCGACGACCGGGACCAGGAGCAGCGGGAACGGGAGCACCGCGAGGAGCAGCGTCACGTTCGTCCGGCGGCTGCTCTCCGGCTCGGGGCGGGTCAGGCCGTCCTCGGCGAGTGCGGCATCGGCGATCTGCCGGGGGCTGCCCAGCTGGTCCAGCACCTGGCGGACGGCGGCCTCGTCGGCCACATCGTGGTCGGCCAGGGAGATCTCGATGTGTTCGCGCAGGTCGGCGAGGAGTTCGCGGCGGCGGTCCTCGGGCAGCGGGGCGGTGTAGCGGGTGACCGCGTCGAGGTGGGCGCGGACCAGGGGGTGCTCGATGGGGCTGTTCACGGGTTCTCTCCCGGGTCGAGGACGTGGTCGACGGTTTCGCGGAAGGCGGGCCACAGCGTGGTGAACTCGCGCAGCGCTTCCCGGCCGGTGTCGGTGAGGGTGTAGTAGCGGCGGGACGGCCCGCTGGCCGAGTCCCGCAGGAAGGTGTCGGCGAGCCCGGCGCGGCGCAGCCGGGACAGCAGGGGGTAGATCGTGCCCTGGCTGGTGGCCAGCATCGGGAAGCGGCCGAGTTCCTGCAGCAGCTCGACCCCGTAGCGCGGGCCGTCCTTCAGGAGGGCGAGGACGCAGTACTCCAGCACGCCCTTGCGCAGCTGGGTCGCCACCGGCCCGTCCGGGTTTGTGATGCCAGGTACCATGCATCACAAGGTAGCAGGCGAAGCAAGGTAGCGCAGCGTCTGGGAGCAGACAGAAGCACCGGCCGGACAAGCCGGCCGGTGCAGTAGAGGGGGATCAGGCGTCGTACTCGCCGTTGCGGATGGCGGAGACGAGGCTGCGCCATTCGTCGGGGGTGAGTTGGGCGATGGCGTCGGGCAGGAGACTGCTGCGGACGTAGACGGCGTCGGGGCCCATGGCCACCTCGGGGCAGTTATTGCCATCGCCGCATGCGCTGGGCTTTCGCCAAGCGAGTTCTTCCACAGGGGCCTCACAGGCTATTCATGATGCTGGAGATCGCGTCACGGGAGGCCGAAGGATCGAGCGCGCGATCACGCATCGCCCCGAGGATGCTCCGGTAGTTCTCCAGCTGGTTCATCTCGGTCAGGAACGCTGGCGATCCTACGGAGTCCAGCTGGACTGTATCGAGGCGGGGCACGGGCCCACTCGCGTACAGCACTGCCTGACCTGCGCCCTTGAATCCCCCGGCCTTGAACTCCAGCACGCGCAGGGTCACATTGGGTGCTTCTGAGAGTACGAGCAACTGCTTCAGCTGTTCTCTGGCAACAGCTGCTCCTCCGAACTCCATGCGAAGCGCGGCCTCGTGCACAATCGCTTCGTAGTTGAGTGGATTGCTTCGCGTCAGCAGCTCGGCTCGCCGCATTCGGTTCTCGACTCGCGCTTCGATGTTCAGGGGCCGTAGAGGCGGATAGACCTCGCGGAAGATTGCTCGTGCTGTCTCCTCGGTCTGCATGAGCCCTGGTGCATGACAGATCTGGTACGTCACCAACGCACTGGCGTAGTGCTCGACCTCGGAGATCTCAAGAATTCCGGCAGGGACGAGGCCTCTGTGCTCCTCCCACCACCCCTTGGTCCGGTCGGCGGACATCTCGGCAACTGCGTCGACGTACTCGGAGTCGGCCTCCTCGTACTCGGCGGCGAGTGCGAGGACCCGCTCGGCACTGATCGGGTAGGTGCCCTGCTCGATCAGTGTGACCTTGCTCCGGTCCAGCCCGAGAACGGCAGCAGCATCTCCGGCCGTGCGCCCGGCGGCCTCTCGCATCTTTCGCAGCTCGATGCCGACGCGCTTGCGGCGTGCGGTTGGGGTAGGTGGCATTCCCCCAGCATCCACCGCTCTGGCGTGGCGAGTCCAGCGAGCAGATAGGCACATCTTCTTGAGTGTGCTGGCAAATTTGCCATCACATGCCCTACAGTCCGTGATGCACCGATCACCGAACGGATCGTCAGTAACGCCGCTCGGGCACCGAAGAACACCCATGCCCAGTGGGCTTGTTCACGGCGACGCATCCGCCGGTCTCACCCTTTCCCCTTCGGGAGATCCCTGTGCGCAACCTCAACTCCCCCTCCCTCACCCTCTCCCGCGATGCCCTCCGGGACGGGATGACCCTCGCCGGGTGGCCGCCCTCCTCCATCGCCGACGCCGAGCTCGCCATGGTCGAACTCATCGTCAACGCCTGGCGCCACGGCGGGACGACCTCCCCGGTAGTCCTCATCTTCTTCCTCGCCAACACCCTCCGGGTCACCGTCTCGGACCGCAGCCCGAGCCTCCCGGAGCAGCAGCCCCTCTCCGTCCTCGCCGAGTCCGGCCGGGGTCTGCAGCTCGTCGCCGGCCTCACTCACCGTTGGGGCGTCGACCCCCAGAAGCTCGGCAAAAGCGTCTGGTTCGAGCTGCAGCTGGACGGTGCCGCGTGAGCGCCCACCACCCCATCCACCCCGCCGACCCGGCTCTCCTCCACCTCACGCCCCGCCAGCTCACCGAGTTGATCATCGAACTCCGCACCGAGGGCCGCGAGTTCGGCCTCCTCTGGCCCTCTGCCGCCCCGGGTGAGATCAACCTCCACGGCCGCCGTCTGATCTCCGTCGGCAACATCCCGGCCAGCACCCTCATCAACCTCCTCACGCTCCTCCGCGAGTACAGGCGCAACCGTGATGCCCACCCCTGATGCTCGGGTCCCTGGCCTTCAGCCTCCTCGCCGCTCTCCCCGGCGCCGTCTGTGAAGCCCGCGCCCGATGCGATCCGCGTCGACCTCCCTGCTGGGTGGCGTCGAGGCTCCAATCACAAGGGCAGGAAGTCGGCTTGGCCGACTTCCTGCGCACCACCGTGTCGACCGTCCGTCAGCCCCCGGCCCCGGGGCCTGGACTACCGGAAGGCGGGCAGGTTGCGCGCGACCCAGTCGCGGAACGGCGCGGCCGGGCGTCGCAGGACCGCCGCCACGTCGGGGCTGATCGCCAGTTCGGCCGGGAGCGGGACCCCGAGGATGTCCAGGGTGCCGGGGATGACCTGCTCCGGCATGAACCGCGCCAGGTGGGCGTGGGCCTCCTCGCGGGACAGTTCGACGAAGGTCACCTCCTCGCCCAGGGCCTCGGCGAGGGCCGTGGCCTGCCGGCGCGGGCTGATGGGCTCGGGGCCGGTCAGCTCGTACGTGCGGCCTGCGTGCCCGTCCTCGCGCAGCACGGCCGCCGCCACCGCCGCGATGTCCGCCGGGTCGACGACGGGCAGCGCCACGTCGCCGAACGGGGCGAAGACCGTGCGCTTGGTGCGGACCGTCTCGGCCCAGGCGAAGGCGTTGGAGGCGAAACCGCTGGGGCGCAGGATGGTGAAGTCCCGCCCGGAAGCGCTCACGGCGGCCTCGAACTCCCGCAGGCGGGTGTGCGACGGCGCGTCCGGCCGGGTGGCGCTGACCTGCGAGGACACCAGGACGATCCGCTCGACCCCGGCGTCCGCGGCCGCGTCCAGCAGGGCGTTCGGGCTCTCGCCCCGGCTGTTGAGCTCGCCGCCCAGCAGGAGGAACAGCGCCCGGGATCCTTCGAGGGCGGGCCGCAGGCTCGCGGCGTCGCCGACGTCGCCCTGTGCCCAGCGGACACCGGCCGCAGGGTGGCCGGGCTGCGGTTGAGGCTGCGGCTGCCGCGACACGGCCACCACCTCCTCACCCGCCCCGGCCAGCAGCTCCACCAGCGTCCGCCCGATGTTGCCGGTGGCACCCGTCACTGTGATCATCGCGATCCCCTCCCGTTGCGCGTTGCGTGTCATGAGTTGCGTGTCGCCAGTTGTGAGTTAGTTGGCTGACTGAGAACGAACGTAGCATGCGCCCACCGGTGGCTGTCTATAGTGAGTTGGGTGACTGACTCAGTGAATCGGCGCGTACAGGCGTCGCAGAAGCGTCGGCGGCTCGCGGCGGCCGCCGCCCGGGTCCTCCACGAGCAGGGGGTCGAACGCACCACCCTCGCCGACATCGCGCGCGAAGCGGACGTCCCCGTCGGAAACGTCTACTACTACTTCAAGACCAAGGACGAGCTGGTCCGCGCCGCACTGTCCGAACACAGCGCACACCTCGACGAACTCGCCACCGCGCTCGACAACGTGGGAGACCCGCGCGACCGCCTCAAGGCGCTCGTCCAAGGCTGGGTCGACCGGCGCGACGTCGCCGCCCGGTTCGGTTGCCCGACCGGCACCCTGGCCACCGAACTCGACAAGCGGGCCGACGGAGTCCTCGACACGGAGGCCGGCGCCGTGATCCGGCGCCTGCTGGACTGGACCGCAGGCCAGTTCCGCGAGCTGGGCCTGCCCGACCCGGACGACCTGGCGCTCACCCTGGTCTCCGGCTACCAGGGCATGTCACTGATGGCCAACGCCCTGCGCGACCCGGACGTCATGACCCGCGAGGGCGCCCGCCTGCTGCGCTGGCTCGACTCGCTGGAGGCGCCGGAGGGGGCGCGCTGACCCGGCGCGCGCGCCGGAGCGGCCGGGGAACGGCCGGGGAGCGTGCCGTGGCCCCCGGCCGCAGGGCCGGGTGCTACCGGAAGTCCGCCGCGTGGTCCCGCACCCACGAACGGAAGTCGCGCGGTGGCCGCCCCAGCACCCGCTCCACGGTGTCCGTCACCCGCTCCGGCTCGCGCGTGAACGACTCCCACGCCCGCAGCCGGGACTCCACGAACGCCGCGTTCCCCCAGGCCGCCGTCAGCCGCTCGCGGGCCGTCTCCGGCGGCAGTTCCTCCCACCGCACCGCGATGCCCAGCTCCTCGCCGATGATCGCCGCCAGCTCGGCGTGCGCGAGCGACTCCGGCCCGGTGACCACGTACCTGCCGCCGTCGTGCCCGTCCTCGGTGAGAGCCCGCACCGCGACGTCCGCGATGTCCCGCTCGTGCACCAGCGAACGGCGCGCCTGCCCGTACGGCCAGCGGACCACGCCCTCCCGTACCTGGTCGGCCCAGGCGAGCAGGTTGCCCGCGAAGTCGATCGCCCGCACGAAGGTCCAGCCGAGGCCGGACCGTCGGATCAACCGCTCGATCTCCTGGTGGAAGATCACGGCCGGCTCGTCGTCCGCGAGGTCGGCCACGTCCGCCGACAGGTACACGACGCGCTTGGCGTGCCGGGCGATCAGCTCCACGGCCCGGGGCTCCACGGGCAGCCCGGGCCACATCAGGTAGACCGCCTCCACCCCGCCCGCCAGCGCGGGCTCCAGACTCTCCGGCACGGCCAGATCGCCCTGTACGGCCTCAACCCCCCTGGGCAGCACGGCCTTCGCCGTATCCCGCACCAACGCCCGCACCTCGTGGCGGTCTTCGGCCAGCGTGGCCACAACGTGCCTGCCCACACTGCCGTTTGCACCGATCACCAGAATCTTGGTCATGCCCGGCCCAACGCCGCCAGGGTGGGGGCTATGCCCGGGCGACGACCAGCCGCACTCCTGCCGACCTGCTCACCGCGTACTACGGCGCCCTCTACGCGGACATCCGGCTCGCCGAGCCGGTCCTGCTCTACGGCCCGCCCGGCACCGCCGACGCGGACCCGGGCGCGACCTTCACGGTCTGGCGGGCGGCCGGTGGTCAACCGCGCGGCTGCGTCGCGCACGTGATCGCCGCGTACGTGATCGTCGCGTACGTGATCGGCTGCCCGGGAAGGCCCTCCGCCTGCCCGGGCGTCCCTCTTTCGGTCGGTCGGGCTCAACCGCCCACGCGCACCACGTACTTCCCCGTCGCCCGCCGCTCCTCCATCGCGTCGTGGGCGGCCGGGACGGCGGCGAGGTCGGGCAGTTCGGTGACGGGCAGCTTCAGGCCGCCGTCGGCGAGGAGCTCGACGACCCGGCGGATGGCGCGGGCCAGGCGGTCGGGGGCGGTGGCGGCCAGGCCGCGGTGGCTGAAGCCGGTGATGGTCAGGTTGCCCGCCATCAGGCGGCCGAGCGGGGGCAGGTCGGCGACGGTGCCGCCGCCCGCGTTGCCGAACAGGACGATCCGGGCGCCGGGTGCCGCGACGGCGAGGTCGAGTTCCAGGGCCTCGGTGCCCAGCGCGTCGAGGACGAGGTCGACGCCCCGGCCGTCGGTGGCGGCCCGGATCGCCTCGGGCAGTGCCTCGTCGCGGGCGAAGGCGTGGTCGTAGCCGGAGGCGATGGCGGCGGCGGCCTTCTCCGGGCGGCCGACGGTGCCGATCAGCCGGCCGCCGCCGAGCAGCGGGACGAGCTGGGCGATGGCCTGGCCGATGCCGCCGCCCGCCGAGTGCACCAGGACGGTGTCGCCGGCGTCGAAGCGGCCGGCGTCGGTCAGCAGCAGCATCGAGGTGGCCAGGCCCAGCGGCACGGCGGCGGCCTCGCTCAGCGCCACGCCGTCCGGGAGGGGCACGGTGAGCGCGGCCTCCGCGACCACCACCTCCGCGAGGCCCGCGCCGACCGGTGCGGCCACGACCCGGTCGCCCACGGTCAGGCCGGTGACTCCCTCGCCGATCTCCCGGACCGTTCCGGCGACCTCCTTGCCGGGGCGGTACGGCCACTCGGCGGCGTACGCGGCGTCGCCGCGGCGGGTCATCACGTCCACGAAGTTCAGTCCGGCGTAGGCGACGTCGATCGCCACCTGGCCGGGCCCGGGGCGCGGCGCCTCGACCTCCCGGGTCTGCGAGTTCTCGGCTCCACCGGGTGCGGTCATCACCAGTGCGCGCATGTCGGTTCCCCCTCGACTACGATGTTCGACGAACTACGAAATTGACGCCGGGACAGTGGTACCACGTCGTTTCCATGGATGTCGAACATCGCAGATCAGGGAGGTCTGACCGTGCCCCGCAGTACCCGCCGCCGACCGGCGCTCGCGCACCCCGCGACCGAGGAGATCGACCTCCTCGACGTCCTGCACGCACTCTCCGACCCCACCCGGATGACCATCGTCCGGGTTCTGCGCGCCGAACCCGAACGGGCCTGCGGCACCTTTCCGGTGGATGTCGCGCCCTCCACCCTCAGCCACCACTTCAAGGTGCTGCGCGAGTCCGGCCTGATCAGCCAGCGCGAGGAGGCCAACCGCCGCTTCTCCGCGCTGCGCACGGTCGACCTGGAGCAGCGCTTCCCCGGCCTCCTCGACACCGTCCTCGCCGCCTACCTCCGTACGGTGCCCGAGCTCGCGGGCGGACCCGGGGGTGGACCCGGGGGCGGCGAGGCGGCCGAGGCGGCCGGGGGAGCCTAGCCGGGCTCAACGCCGCCGCCAGACCGCCCAGTTCTGCCGCGCGTCGGCCCGCTCGACGTACCAGTCGGTGGGGTGGCCGGGCCAGTAGGCCTCCGGCTGCTGCCCCGCCGCCGGCAGCGGGGTGACCAGGACGTTCGCCTCCGCCGGGACGGGCTGCCAGCGCGGGTCCCGGTACCAGACCCGGCCGCGGTAGACCTCGAAGGCCTGGGCGCCGCGCAGCGACCCGTCGATGTCCCAGGCGAAGACCACGTTGTCGTCCGCCCGGATCCCGGAGTCGCGGGTGAAGCCGGTGGCCAGGCCCTTGCGCCACTTCGCGTGCGGCTCGGAGACCTGCGCGGTGATCGTCGCGGTCGCGAAGGCGGCGAACAGTGCCAGGGAGAGGCCTATCGCGGGGAGCACCCGCCTGCCCCCGGAGGTGCGCACCAGGACCACCGCGACGAGGACGACCAGTGCGGCGGCGGTGGCCCGGAGCATGTTGAGCCGGCCCCAGTCGGAGGCCAGGAACGAGACGTCCGGCATGCCCCAGAGTACGAAGACCTCGTGGCGCAGCTTCGGACCGGCCGACTGGATCACCGTCTCGGCGAGCAGCAGCGTGAGCCCCGCCGTCGCCGCCGCCGTCCGGACCAGGGTGCGGCGTCCGCACCTGGCGAGCACCGCGGCGCCCACGAGGAAGGCCGCCGGGACGAGGTAGGAGGTGTAGCGGGCGTACACCCAGTCGTCGATCCGGCCGTCGGCCGGCAGTGCGGCGGCGGAAGCCAGGGCGGTCCCGAACAGCAGCGCCACCAGAAGGCCGCCGGTGATCCGGAGCGCCTGGGGGCGGCGGCGGTCGACCACCGCGCACAGGCAGGCGACGACGGCCAGTCCGCCGACACCCCAGGTGGAGACGGTGAAGCACCAGATCTGCCCGGCGGTCCGGGTGAGCGTGCGCTGGGCGGCCTCCGGGTCGGTCAGGCCCCGCCAGAGGAACCCGCCGACATCGCTGTTCTGGACGGCGAACTGCGCGTGCAGCCAGGCCGACAACAGCTGCGCGCCGAGCACGCCGAGGCCGAGCGTCGCGAACCCGGCGGCCGTGGCGCGCCACGGCGCGCGGCGCAGCAGCAGGACACCGAGGAACACCGCGGCGGTCAACGCCACCACCACGCCGCCGCGATCGTGCACGGCCATGGCGTAACCGGCGGACGCGCCCGCCCCGACGGCGTGCCAGGTGCGGCGCCGCAGCGGGCCGTCGGCGAGCCAGCCGTGCAGGCAGAGCAGCCAGGCGAGCACCAGGACGGGCAGCACGGCGTCGGTCAGCACGAACTGCGAGTAGAAGACCACCGGCGGCAGCAGGCCGGTCACGCCGCCGAAGGCGAACGCGAGTCGGCGGCCCAGGCCGAGCCGGCGCAGGGCGACGTAGGCGAGCGGCAGGATCAGCGCGTTGACCACGGCGTTGATGACCATGATCGCCTGGTAGGCGGTCACCGGGTCGTCGGCCAGGCGCAGCACGGGGGAGATCAGCAGGGGGTAGCCGCCGGGTATGACCACGCCGACCGGGATCTCGGTCGTCGGGCGGCCGGCGAGGACGCGCGCCAGGACGAGGTAGGAGTCCTCGTCGGGGTGGACGGACGGGAAGCTCATGTGCCGGACGAGGACGAGCCGGAACAGCAGCTCGGCGGCGTACCCGACGAGCAGGGCGACGCCGGGCCGGGCGGCGGTCCACCGGACGGTGGCGAGCAGGGCGGCGGTCGCGGCGGCGGTGAGCCGGGTGGTCGTGGGCCCGGCGGTTGTGGACTGGGCGGTCGCGGGCTGGGCGCTGGTGGGTCGGGTGGTGGTGAGTGGCGGCATGGGCCACACCCCTTCTGTCGGACAACTGTATATGTCGTTGGACAGAATATGTAGTCCGATTGGTTCCGAAGAAGGGGTGCGGCGTTTCGGGATCAGGCCCGGATCACGGGGCCGCCGGTGGCGGAGTGGTCGGGAGCAGGCTGGCCAGCGGATTGACGAAGACCCGGGACTCCAGGCACGAGGGGCCCGGGGACTGCATCAGCCCGGCCTCCAACTCGCGGAAGCTGTTGGCCGGATCGGTCTTGGCCAGCGGCAGGTAGATGAAGATCTCCGTGCCTTTCGGGAGCTGACGGGGGTGGACGGTCAGCACCATCGGGGCGTTGGCGGCCGGAAATCGATGTCCCACCCGGCGTTGAGGTCCACGTTCTTCGGCTGCTTCGGCCGCTTGGTCCTGCAGCCCGGCTCGCCCGCGTAGACCCGGGCGCGGATCCCGAACCGGTCCAGGTCGTGCTGCAGCTGGACCGTGTCCACCGGCTTGTTCTGCTCCAGGATGCTGAGCCGGACGACGCCCTCGGCGCTCTCCAGGGTGTACGCGACCGTGCTGGCGTTGCCCAGGGACCGGCCGGTGTCGTCGTTCGTGGCCCCCGGGTCGCCGGTCGCGAAGGTGAGGAGGGCCCCGGCCGCCGCGGCGGCCAGCCCCAGCGGGAGGGCCGCACGCAAGAGCAGGGTGCGCCGGCGGGAGGCGCGCCGGGGGGCGGGGGTCTCGGTGATGCTGTCCATCAGGTGGTCCTTCATCAGGAGGAAGCGGCCCTGGTCGAGTTCCGGGGCGGCCGCGGCCGGCAGCAGCCGGGCCATCTCCTCCCGACCGGCCCGGTCGGACCGGTCCCGGGGGGCGGCGCTCATCGGATCGTCTCCTTGGGCGGCCGAACCGCGGACGTGCGGTCACCTGGTACCTGTCCGGTGCTGCCCGGGCATTGCGCCGCTCGCGCGGAACGCGTTGCGGCCGCCGAGGCCGGCTCCCGCGCCGTCAGCTCCCGCAACCGGGCCGGGGCGCGCGACAGCCGGGAACGGATCGTCCCCATCGGCCTGCCGAGCGCCTCCGCGACCGCCGCGTGATCCAGCTCCTCCCACACGCAGAGCGCGAAGACCTCCCGCTCGGCCGGCCGCAACTGCTCCAGCGTGGCCTTCGCGGCGGCGCCCTGCGCCGGACCCCGCGGCGGGCACGTGCGGGTCGTGCCTCAGGCCGTGCGGGGGAGTGTCGCTGTCGCTGTCGCTGTCGTCGCCGTCCGGTGGCGGCGGTGGTACGACACGGCCACGGCGACCAGCAGCGGCGCCCAGGCGACGGTGGGCAGGTAGAGGAAGCCCACCAGGAAGTGGCCCAGCGGGGTCATGCCCGTGCCCGGCACGGCCCACCACCCGGCGAAGGGCGTCCAGAGCACGGCCAGCCCGGCGGCGCCGAGCAGGGCCGCGCGGACCACCGCGCGGGGACTGACCGGGCGCCCGCCGACGAACGGGACCCAGCGCGGTGGCACCGTGCCCCAGGGGCGGACCAGCCCGAGGGTGAGCAGGGCCAGGGCCTCGGTGAACAGGCTCAGGAAGACCGGCCACACCGCGCCCCACCCGGTGAAGCCCATCGCCTGGTAGCCCGCGTCGGTGTACCCGCCGTGCCAGCCAGCGACCAGCCCGAGCCGCCACAGCCCGGACGGCAGCGCGGCGACGGCCGCGACGTGCGCGGCCCGCACGGCCCACCGGGGCGGGGCCGGCACGGCGGCGGTGCCGGTAGCGGGGGTGCCGGTACCGGGGGTGCCGGTACCGGGGGTGACGTGGGTGGTGGCGGCGGGCTGGGTCATCGTCATGCCCCTACCGTCCCGCCCGGCACCGGCCCCCCGCGTCCACCCGGGGACGGGCTTCGCCGGCGTTCCTCCCCCGGGCGGGGGAGGAACGCCTCACCTGCCCCGCCCGGGAGGCCGGCTCCACTCGGGGCTTGGCGCGCTCAGCGCAGGCGCGAGGACGACAGGATCGACGCCAGGTGCGCGACCACCATGCCCCAGGTGATCACCGTGATCCCCGCGAGCGTCGCCCGCGTCGCGTCCAGGTTGCCGAGCCCGGCGTCCACCGCGGCCGCCGCCAGCAGCACCAGCGAGGCCTCGATGCCGTTGGTCACCCGGTGGATCTTGAACAGCGAGGCCAGCCGACGGGCCGTCGCGATGCCCTGGGAGCGCGGCTGAGTCGACTCCTCGTCCGCCGGGGCCTGCCCGCTGCGGGCGCGGGCCACGTCCACCAGGTCCGTCGAGGCCTTGAGCAGCACCACGCCCAACGCGGCCGCCAGGCCCGCCGACACCCACAGCTCCGAGCCGCCGCGCGCCGCCCGGACGCCCGCGCCGATCATCAGCGCGGCGTCCGCCAGGTACGCGCCCAGCCGGTCCACGTACACCCCGGCCATGCTGAACTGGCGCTTCCAGCGAGCCACTTCGCCGTCCACGCAGTCGAACAGCAGGAACAGCTGGAACAGCACGGCCGCCAGCACCGCGCCGGTCAGGCCCGGGATCAGCAGGGCCGCGCCGCCGCCGACCCCGCACACCACCATCACCCAGGTGAGGGTGTTCGGCGACACCGAGGTGCGGACCAGCTGCCGGGTGGTCCGCAACGAGATCCGCCGCATGTACAGCCGGCCCGCCCAGTGCTCACCGTTGCGGCTCTGCAGCTTGGCCTGCGGCTGGCACACCTCGCGCAGCTCGGCGAGCGCCGGAGCAGCCACCATGACGACATCCCTCCACCTGTCCCGAAACGATCACCACAGGCTACGGCCTCCGGGGAACGCCCCGACCAGCCGGTACGGCCCCGGCGGCCCGGCCGGACCGGCCACCACGGCGCGGCCGGCACGCCGTCCACGTCCCGGTCGACACTCCCGCCCCGGCGCGGCCGTACCGCCGGTGCAGCCGGGCGAAAACCGGTGGGCCGCCCGACGGCCCCCGGGCTAGGCTGCGCGGGTTCGCCGGAACCGGAAGCCCCGGGCCCGACCGCCCTTTCCCCGCAAGCCCGTTGACACCGCCGAAGCGGTCCGCGGCAGCCCGGGGGAACGTCCCGGATCGGTCCCGGAGCGGAACGAGGAGTACAGATCCATGGTGACCACAGACGGCCCGTCGCACAGCCCCGACCTGGCCCGACTGCTGGACGACCACCGCCCGCAGGGTCCGGTGGAGACCGCCGACCACGAGCGGGCCCGCCACCTCCTCGGCGCCGCCGACCCCTGGAACCGCGGCACCTTCCCGCTCCACTTCACCGCCTCCGCGCTGATCGTCCACCCGCCGACCCGCCGCGTCCTGCTGCGCTGGCACGTCCGCCAGCAGGCCTGGCTGCAGGTCGGCGGCCACGGCGACCCGGGCGAGACCCGGCCGCTGGACATCGCCCTGCGCGAGGGCCTGGAGGAGACCGGCCTCGCCGACCTCACCCCGTGGCCCGACGCCGCGCTGGTCCACCTCGCCGTCGTCCCCGTCCCCGCCTCGCCCGTCGAACCCGCTCACGAGCACGCCGACCTGCGCTTCCTCCTGGCCACCGACAGCCCGGACCTGGCCCGACCGGAGAACCCGGCCTCCCCACTGGAGTGGCTCACCGTCGAGGAGGCCCAGCAGCGCACCACCGAGGACAACCTCCGCGAGACCCTCACCCGCGCCGCCCGCCTGCTCCCGCCCGCCTGACGCACCTTCCCCCTGGAGACCACCGGATGCACACCGACCAGATCCTCATATTCGACGCCGACGACACCCTCTGGGAGAACAACGTCCTCTTCGAGCGGGCCATCGACGGCTTCCTGGACTGGGTCGCCACCCCGGCCGAGCGGGACCGCACCCGCTCCCTCCTGGACGACATCGAAGCCGCCAACTCCGCCGCCCTCGGCTACGGCGCCGCCGTCTTCCGGCAGAGCCTCGTCGACTGCCTCCAGCAGCTCAACGACGGCCGCACCGCCACCCCGGCCGACCAGGCCCGGATCGACGAACTCCTCGCCCCGCTGGGCAACCGGCAGGTCGAACTGATCCCCGGCGTCGCCGACACCCTCACCGCCCTCGCCGACCGCCACCACCTGCTGCTGCTCACCAAGGGCGACCAGGACGAGCAGCAGCGCAAGGTGACGGCGTCCACCGTCGACCACCACTTCCGGGGCATCCACATCGTGGCCGAGAAGTCGGTCGACACCTACCGGCAGCTGACCGCCGACCTCGGCCTCGACCCGGACCGGACCTGGATGATCGGCAACTCGCCCAAGTCCGACATCGCCCCCGCCCACCGGGCCGGCCTGCGCACCGTCTACATCCCGCACCAGCACACCTGGGTGCTGGAGCACGAGGACCTCGGCCCGGACGAGGCGACGCTGCAGCTCGGGGCCTTCCCCGAACTGCTGCGCCACTTCTGAGCAGGGGCTCAGCCGACGAGCGCGGCCGCCGGCACCGGTGACCCGCCCCGGTACAGCCAGGCCCGCTCGGCCGCCGACCACGCGCTCGTCGTCAGCAGGTACAGCGCGGCGGCCACCGGCACCAGCAGCGCGAACAGCACCGACCCGAACGACAGGAACGGCAGCAGCCCCGCCCCCGGCTGAGGGGTGGGCTGCGCTGCCGCCGCCCGCCGCGCCCGGCGGAAGTTGACGTACCCCACCGCCGCCATCCCCGCGTACAGCACCCCGAACACCACGACCTGCCCGGCCCCGTGCGCCCCCGTCACGTGCAGGCCCAGCGGCACACCGAACAGCGTGTGGTCGAGCAGGTCGTTCGGCGTGGTGAACAGCCGGTACATCACCGAGAAGAACGGGATCTGCACCAACAGCGGCAGACACCCCGCGAACGGCGACACCTGCTCCTTCCGGTACATCTCGGCCAGCGCCTCCCGCAGCTTCTCCGGCCGGTCCTTGAACTTCTTGTTCAACGCGGCGACCTTCGGCGCGAGCACGGACCGCGCCTTCTCCCCACGCGCCGCCGCCCGCGCCAGCGGATGCAGCGCGAGCCGCACGGCGACGGTGAACAGCACGATCGCCAACGCGGTCGGCAGGACGTGGGCGAAAGCGGCGACGACGGCGTGCGCAACGGCGACGGCCGGATCGAGAACGGCGAGAACGGACATGGTGAAGCGAGCCCTCCGGGGTCTCAGAACATGAGTGGTCGGCGGAGGACGGCCGCGAAGAAGTACGGAACTACAAGGGCTTACGCGGCCGCCAGGGCCGCCCCCGGCGCCCTGGGGCGTCGCCGGCCCCGGGCATCCGGATCACGCTGCGGAAGGAACGCCGTACGGAACGCCCGACGCCGCAGCACCCCGCTGCGCACCACCGCCGGCGCCCGCGCCCCCAGGAGCCGAGCCCCGGCCAACGCCCCGGCGACCGCCCCGGCCACCAACACCACGGCCGCAACGGCGGCAACGGACGCCAATGTCCCGTTGCTGCTCACCAGGTCCCCGGTCAACACCCGGAGCAGCCCGAGCAACATCGCGACAACAGCCATGGCCCCGCTCCTCCCTCGGTGTCTCGACGGCTCCGGACGTACAAGCAGGACGATCCTACGGCCAATCGGGTTCCCGCCGCCTCCGGATTCCGTCACGGCGAATCCCCGGCGTACACCCACACCCGCGTCCCCCCGTCCCCCTCCGCGGCCAACCAGACGGTAGCCGCGAGCCGCTTGCTGTGCCCGGGCAGCGGCTCGGCGATGAAGGAGCCCTCCTGCAATGACCCCGCCGCCTTGGGATCCCGTGCCCCCGCCCGCTGGAACCCTTCCAGTGGCCACCCGTCGAGGGTGGTGCCGGGGTCCGGCTTCACCGCGATCCCCAGCCCGGTCAGGAACCCCTGCTCCGCACCCGGCGGCAGGTGGAACGAGAGGAACGCCAGATCGTCCTGGAACCCCTTCAGGTACGCCCACCGCACCTCGCTCGCCGACGCGGGCGGCCGTACCCGAGAGAACTCCACGACGTACTCCGACGTGACCGTCGTCCACGACCCGGGTCGCCCGCTGCCCGCAGGCGGGTTCCGAACCAGTTCCCGCAGCCCGTACAGCCCTGCCACCGCGCTGACAACCAGCACCAGCGGCAGCACGACCCCCAGCAGCAGCGTCCGTCGTCGCTGCCGCTTCATTGCGCCTGCCTCCCAAAGTCGGTGGGTTCGTCGAGTTGGATGGTGATCGGCTTGGTCCGACCGACGATGTCGTACTCCTTGGCGAGCCCCGTCTGGTGCAGGCTCGCCACGTCCTTGTCCTTGATATCGGTGAAGGCGATAGGTGTGCCCTTGCCGGGGTCCCAGTTGTAGCGGTCCCAGACGTTGACCTGGTACTGCAGCGATACCTTGGGCTTGCCGTCCGGCCCCGGGACGGCTGTCACCACTCCCGACGTGAGGTACTGATGGCTTCCGATCGCCAGGTACCAGTTGCGGTCCTGGAACGTATGAGAAGCAACCGGACTCTCGACGGGGATCGAGACCGGCGCGCCTCCCGACTTCTCGAACGCTTCCAACGCGGCCTGACGCCAACTGGCCTTGCCGGCAGCCAGTTGGAGATCTGCCTTTGCCTGGAAGCCGGCGTCGTCACGAAGCATGGGCTCGACGGCCAGGTTGAGGGGTGTGCCGCTTCCGTCCAGGTAGTGCGCCATGTTGAGGGCAGCATTTGGGAGTCCGGCTAGTTCACCGCCGGCTACCAGAGCCAAGGCCTCCGCTCGCATCGTCTGTTCGGCAGCGCCCGGCTCACGGACTCCCCATGGCCCGGCCCCCTTGTCCGGCGACGACCACTCGTAGTCGGTCGGCCCCAGGACCCCGGCCTTGATCAGCTTGTCCGCATCAGCCGTGAGCAGCCCGGCCCGCACCGCGGGGTCGAGCCCGGCCCACCAGTCCTTCAGGGCCTTGGGGTCGGTCGGCATGCCGGTGGCCGCCTCCAGGTCGCTCGCGGCGTTCCGCACGGCGTCGGGATGCGTCGCCGGGTCGGCCTCCGTCGGGTCGAGCGCGCGCAGGGCTGCTGCCAGCGCGTTGTCGGCTTCGGTGGCCGCAGTCAGGGCTGCGGTCATGACCTGGACGTGCTGCTGCAGTTCGTCCCACTTCCGTTTCTGGTACGCGATCGCCTCGGGGTCGTTGCGTTCCTCGGGTGGCAGGTCGGGGAGGGTGACCGTGCCGTCCTCGGCCACGGTGGCGCCGAGGGCCTCGGCGTCGCCGATGGCCCGGAGCAGCTTCTGCTGGGCCTCGGTGAAGCCCTTCTTGGCGCGGTGCAGAGCGGCGGAGACGGCCAGTGCCTCGTAGTGGAACGCGTGCAGTTCGTCGGTGAGGAGCCCGATCTCGCGGACTGCCTCGTCGGCGGCCGCGCCGCTCCAGGGCCGGTTCCCGGTGCCCGGGGGTGCGTAAGGGCCGCCGCCGCCCGTCAGGGGCTGGAGGACGCCGGAGCGCATCTGGCCGGCGACGTGTTCCAGGTGGCCGGAGAGGCCGGTCCAGGTGTCGCCCGCGTGGTCGAGCGGATCGAGGGATGCGTGGCGGAGCAGGGCAAAGGTCACCATGGTTCACGGCCCCTTGAAGCCGGCGGCGGCGGAGTTGTCGGTCGCGTGGTAGCTACGGGCGGTGGCGTCCAGGCGGTCGGCGGTGAGGCCGAGCCGGTTGTCGAGGCTGGTCCAGCGGCCTTTCCACCAGGTGAGTGCCTGCGACAGCGCGGGGCCGCCGGCCCACCCGCCCGCCAGCGCTTGGACGGCTGCGGCGGTGTCGGGTTCGACGCGGCTGACGGAGGACTGCACCTCGCCGCGCAGCCGTCGCGCTTCGCCGGCGGCCTGGTGGAGCACGGCGGGCTGCACGAGTACGGGGGCGCCTGAGGCGGTGGCGCTCGCCCACGGGCCGGTCGTGCGGGGTGGGGTGAGCGGTCCCGTTGTCGGTGGACCGTCCTGGCCGTAGAGCCACGGATTCTGGTCCTTCTCGCTGGTGTCGGCCATGACAGAAGCCCCCCTCTGTGTGAACGATCAGTGGTCGAACCTAGCGGACGGGGCGCGGGGAGGAGGGGTTTTCGCAGGGATGCGCGAGGTGTAGCCATCGGTGCTACGCGGGGCTACCTTGGAAGGCATGAAGACGATTACCCAGCGGGAGTTCCGGAACAACTCCGCCGCGGTGATGGATGCGGTGGAGGCGGGGGAGATCTTCCACATCACCAGGAACGGGGTCGAGGTCGCCGAGTTGCGGCCGGTGTCCGGGCGGCGGCGGCTCACGGCGGAGGAACTGGTGGCGCGGCACGTGAAGCTGCCGCGGGTGGACTACCAGCAGATGCGCAAGGAGGCCGAGGAGGACTTCGGGCCCGAGGAGCTGGTGGGGGACGAGGGCGACGACCCGTTCGAGCGGCGGCGTGGCTGAGCGCCGGAGGGCGTCCCGGCGGCGGCCCGCCGGGGTGCTGGACACCTGTGTCTACATCGACCTGGCGCTGCTCAGTCCGGCGGACCTGCCGGTTGTGCCGGAGCTGACCGCTATCACGTTCGCGGAGTTGCAGCAGGGCGTGTCGATGGCCCGGGATCCGGCCAGCCGGGCGGCCCGGCTGGAGGTGCTGGGCGCGGCGATGGCCGATTTCGACCCGCTGCCCTTCGACGCGGCCGCCGCCGCCCGCTACGGGACGCTGGTCACCCTGACCATCGCCGCCGGGCGGCAGCCGCGGCCGCGGCGGATCGACCTGATGATCGCCGCCGTGGCCTCCGCCCACGGGCTGCCGCTGTACACCCGCAATGTGGCGGACTTCCGGGGGCTGGGTTCGGCGGTGGAGGTCATCGGGGTGTGAGGGCGGCGGGTGTGAGGGCGGCGGTTCCGTCCTGTTCGACCCGGTCGGCGAGGGCGCGGCCGCGGACCGCAGGGCCCTGCGCCGGCTGCGGCTGCGCAGCAGGACGATGTTGTTCGGGCCGCCCTTGCCCCGGTCGGGCCCGTGGCGGCGGCGACGGCCCAGCGCGGGCGGTCGGCCAGTCGGAGGACCAGCCGGCGCAGGCCGGAGTTCAGGCCGATGAGGACGGTGTGGAGGACGAGCAGGATGAGCCCGTCACCGCCGCCGCCGGTGCCGTCGACGTGTCGGAACGGGTCGTAGTCGTTCAGCGGTTGCGGGTGTTCGACGAGCCAGGCCTGTTCGCGCTCGTGGCGTTCCTCGACGCTGATCTGCCGCCCCCGCTGACTGCTCGTCCGCTCATCGTAGGAGTCGCGTTCGGGCGCCGGAGGGTTCCGACGGGGCGTTCGCCAGCCCAGGCGGGAGCGTTCGTCAGCCCCGGCGGAAGCGTTCGCCGGGGCTGACGGGAGCGCTCGTCAGTCCAGCCGGACCGTCGTCCCGGTCGCGGCGGAGGCGCGGGCGGCCTCCAGGACGGTGAGGGTGGCCACCGCGTCGCGCGGGTCGACCGGGGGCGGGGTGCCCGGGTCGGCCAGGGCGGCGGCGATGCCCGCGTAGTAGGCGGGGTAGTCGCCCGGGTCGGTCGGGAGGGAGATCGTGGACTCGTCGGTGCCGAGGGTGCCGTAGTGCGAGGGCTCGTCCGCTCCCCACGGGTGCGTGCCGTCGGGGCGCAGGCCCGCCCGCAGGTCGGTCTCCTGCGGATCCATGCCGGACTTGACGTACCCGGCGGTGTCGCCGAGCACCCGCAGCCGGGGACCGATCAGCGGGGTGATGGCGCTGGTCCACAGGTGCGAGCGGGTGCCGGAGGCGTGGGTGAGGGCGAGGAAGGCGTCGTCGTCCACGACCGCGCCGTCGCGCCGCACGTCGATCTCCGCGTACACCGTCTCGACCGGCCCGAACAGCGTGAGCGCCTGGTCGACCAGGTGGCTGCCCAGGTCGTACAGCGTGCCGCCGACCTCGGCCGGGTCGGCCAGCTCGCGCCAGCCCGGCTTGGGCTTCGGGCGGAAGCGCTCGAAGCGGGACTCGAAGCGGTGCACCCGGCCGAGCGCGCCGCCGCGCACCAGGCGGCCGGCGGTGAGGAAGTCGCCGTCCCAGCGCCGGTTCTGGAAGACGGACAGCAGGACGCCACGCTCCTCGGCGAGCAGGCACAGCTCCTGCGCCTCGGCGGCGGTGCCGGCCAGCGGCTTGTCCACCACGGTGGCCAGCCCGGCCCGCAGGGCGGCGCGGGCGAGCGGGGCGTGGGTGCGGTTGGGCGAGGCGATGACGACCAGGTCGAGCGCGTCCGGGTCGGCGAGCAGCTGCTCGGGGGTGTCCACGGCGCGGGCGTCGGGGTGTTCGCGCGCCAGCTGCTCGCGGCGCTCGGGGTTGGCGGTGACCACGGCGTCCAGCCGCAGCCCCGGCGTGGTGGCGATCAGCGGCGCGTGGAAGGCGGAGCCGGCCAGGCCGTAGCCGATCAGGCCGACGCGCAACGGCCGGTCGGGCAGGGGCCGGTCGGGCGACGGCCGGTCGGACAGGGGGCGGGAGGTCTGCGGGCTCATGCGGCCCACTCAATCACGAGGCGCCCGGTTGCTCCCGGTTTGGTGTGCGGCCACGGGGGAGTGCTCCCGAGTCCCGACCGTCTCCTGGCCGACTCCTGGCCGGCACGGTCCGGTGGGCGGGACGTGGTGCCGTCGGCCAGGTGTGCGGATTAGGCTGTGCCGCGTCAGGGCCCTCGCACGACCCAAGACGTTGCAACACTTCGGGAGACACGCACGTGGCAGACCGCAAGCCCATTGAGTCCTGGCTGACCGACATGGACGGGGTCCTCATCCACGAGGGCACACCGATCCCCGGGGCGGAGGAGTTCCTGCGCCGGCTGCGGGAGTCCGGCAAGCCCTTCCTGGTCCTCACCAACAACTCGATCTACACCCCGCGCGACCTCAGCGCCCGCCTGGCCGGGATGGGCCTCGAGGTGCCGGAGGAGTGCATCTGGACCTCCGCCCTGGCCACCGCGAAGTTCCTCAAGAGCCAGCGCCCGAACGGCACCGCCTACGTGATCGGCGAGGCCGGGCTCACCACCGCGCTGTACCAGGCCGGCTACGTCCTGACGGACAACAACCCCGACTACGTGGTCCTCGGCGAGACCCGCACCTACTCCTTCGAGGCGCTCACCAAGGCGATCCGCCTGATCAACCAGGGCGCCCGGTTCATCTGCACCAACCCGGACGAGACCGGCCCCTCCCCCGAGGGCGTGCTGCCGGCCACCGGCTCGGTCGCCGCGCTGATCACCAAGGCGACCGGCGTCGACCCGTACTTCGTCGGCAAGCCCAACCCGCTGATGATGCGGGAGGCCCTGAACACCGCCGGCGCCCACTCCGAGACCGCCGTGATGATCGGCGACCGGATGGACACCGACATCGTCGCGGGCATGGAGGCCGGCATGGAGACCATCCTGGTGCTCACCGGCCTGACCTCCGCCACCGACGTGGAGCGCTTCCCGTACCGGCCGACCCGCGTGGTCAACTCGATCGCGGACCTGGTCGAGCTGGTCTAGCCTCTGCGGTGCTGTCGTGGGCCCCGTTCCGGCCGTTCGCCGGGGCGGGGCCCCGCTTCGTACGTTTCGGCTCGCGGGGAGGCAGGGCGCGGATGAGTGCGACGGGGGAATCACCGGACCCGAAGCTACGGGACCCGGAGCTACGGGACCCGGAGCTAGGGGGCCCCGAACCGGCGGGCCCGGAAGCGGTGGGCCCGGAGTCGGCGGGGCCGGAGGAGAAGCGGGTCACCTGGGCGGAGCTCTACTTCGACCTGGTCTTCGTCTTCGCGATCACCCAGGTCTCCGGCCTGCTGCACCACCACCACGACGCGGCCGGCCTGGTCCGGGCGCTGGTGGTGTTCGTGCCGGTGTACTGGTGCTGGGTGGGCACCACCGTGCAGGCCAACATCCGGGACGTGGACAACGTGCGGGACCGCCTGGGCATCCTGCTGGTCGGTCTGGCAGGCCTGTTCATGGCGCTCGCGATCCCGGGCGCGTACGGCCGGCGGGGCGCGCTGCTCGGCGCCGCGTACTGGCTGGCCCGGGTGGTGCTGCTGCTCCTGCTGGCCCGCATCCCGGGCGTCTGGCGCGGCCCGTACGGGGTGGGTGTGCTGGTCAGCGGGCCGCTGCTGGTGGCGGGCGGACTGCTGCCGGACGGGCCGCGCCTGGTGCTGTGGGCGACGGCCGCGCTCTGTGACCTGGGCGCGCCGGTGCTGTTCCGGCGGCGGCTCGCGAGGGTCGCCTACCACCCGGCGCACATGCCGGAGCGGTTCGCGCTGTTCCTGCTGGTGGCACTCGGCGAGTCGATCGTCGGGATCGGTGGCACGGCGGCCTCCGCCCGGCTGGACGGGGCCGAACTCGCGGCCGTCGCGGTCGCGTTCACCATCTCGGCGGGCCTGTGGTGGCAGTACTTCGTGTACGCGGCCGACGCCATGCGGCACGCGGTGGTGATCGCCGACTCGCGCCGGGACGTGGTCCGGCGGATCTTCCAGTACGGGCACCTGGCGCTGGTCGCCGGGGTGATCGGGGTGGCGGTCGGCTTCGGGGAGACGGTCGCGGACCCGTGGCGGGCGCTCGGCCCGGGGTCGGTGACGCTGCTGTACGGCGGATGCGGACTGTACCTGCTGACCTTCGGGTACACGCGCTGGATGATGTTCCGTCAGGTCGCGACGACCCGGATCATCGCGGCGGTGGTGGTGCTGGTGCTGCTGCCCGCGATGGTGCGGCTGCCGGCCCTGGTGGTGCTGGCGACGCTGGCGGTGCTGCTGGTGACGCTCAACGTGCTGGAGCACCTCCGGGTGGAGCGCGCCTCGCGGTCCGCCGCCCGGGTTCCCGCAGCCGCCCCTGCTCCTGCGGCCACTGTTGCCCCTGCTCCCGTACCCACTCCCACTCCCGCCGCTGCTCCGGCGCCCGCGTCCGCTCCTGTGGAGTGAGTTGTCGGTGGGCCTGTGTAGCGTTCGGGGTGAAAGAGGGCGTGCGGCGCAGCAGCCGCGGTGTGGGAGGTAGATGTCGTGACGGACACGGTCGAGGCGGGCGTGGTCGAGGCCGGCGGGGGCGGCGGGCTGGAGCTGCCCGAGTCCTGGCGCGGGGTGCTGGGTGCCGAGGCGGAGAAGCCGTACTTCGCCGAGCTGGCGGCCTTCGTGGCCGCCCAGCGCGCGGAGCACGAGGTGTTCCCGCCGAGCGGCCAGGAGTTCGCCGCGCTGGAGGCCACTCCGTACGACAAGGTCCGGGTGCTGGTGCTCGGCCAGGACCCGTACCACGACAACGGCCAGGCGCACGGCATGAGCTTCTCGGTGCTGCCCGGCACCAAGACGCCGCCGTCGCTGCGCAACATCTTCAAGGAGCTGGACGCAGACCTGGGCGTCCCGGCCCCGGACAACGGCTACCTGATGCACTGGGCCGAGCAGGGTGTGCTGCTGCTCAACGCGGTGCTCACGGTCCGCGCGCACGAGGCGAACTCGCACAAGGCGAAGGGCTGGGAGAAGTTCACCGACGCGGTGATCAAGGCGGTGAGCGAGCGCGAGGAGCCGGTGGTCTTCGTGCTGTGGGGCAACTACGCGAAGAAGAAGCTCCCGCTGATCGACACCGAGCGGCACGTGGTGGTGCAGGGCGCGCACCCGTCGCCGCTGTCCGCCAAGCTGTTCTTCGGCAGCCGTCCGTTCTCGCAGATCAATGCCGCGCTGGACAGCTTCGGCGGCGAGCCGATCGACTGGCAGGTGCCCAACCTGAAGCAGGCCTGAGTTCGGGGCCGGGGCCCGTCGGGGGCGGGTCCTGATGTCGGGTGGCCGTGGGCCGGGCGGGTTCGATCTCCCGTTCACCCACGGCCACTTGGCGTTCACCGCTGGTGGCCGTTGGCCGGTCCCCGGTGTGCTTAGCTGGTGCCGTCCGGTCGTCGGACCGGTCCTGGGAGGGGCGGTACGTGCACGGGCTGAGGCGGGCGACGACGTTTCGGTGGGCGAGGGCGGGGGCCTCGCGGTGGGCCGTGGGGGCGGCGCTGGCCGGGGTGCTGGTGGCGGTGTCCGGCTGTAGCGGTACGGGCGGCGGCAGCGGTACGGGCGCCGGGCCCTCCTCCTCCAGCGTTTCAGCCTCCGGCGGAGCCGGCTCTGCCGGCGGGCCCGGGGGCCTTGCCCAACTGCCCGGACAGGCCTTCTACGTCTCCGACCGGACCAACGCTGCCCGGCAGGTGGCCGCGCTGCGCGGTCAGGGCCGGACGGCGGAGGCGGACACGCTGCTGCGGATCGCCTCCCAGCCCTCCTCGCAGTGGCTCGGTGAGCAGGGCGCCAAGGAGATCGCCGAGCAGGTGAGCCGCCGGGCCGCCGAGGCAGGCCGGACGGCGGTCTTCGTCGCGTACGACATCCCGCACCGGGACTGCGGCCAGTACTCGGCCGGCGGCGCCCCCGACGCCGCCGCCTACCGGGCCTGGATCACCGATGTCGGGCAGGCCCTCGGCGACCGCGGGGCCTGGGTGGTGCTGGAGCCGGACGCCGTCGCGCACACCCTGGACAACTGCGGCATCAAGGGCGACCTGGCCGCCGAACGGTACGGCCTGCTGGCCTTCGCCGTGCAGGAGTTGAAGAAGCGCCCGAACGTCCGGGTCTACCTGGACGCGGGCAACCCCGGCTGGGCGCAGGACCCGGACGAGCTGGCCGCCGCCCTGCGCAAGGCGGGCATCGCCGCCGCGGACGGCTTCGCCGTGAACGTCGCCAACTTCTACGACACCGACCGGAACGCGGCGTACGGCGCCCGGCTCTCGGCCGCGCTGGGCGGCAAGCACTTCGTCATCGACACCAGCCGCAGCGGCAACGGCGCGCTGGGCGGCGATTCCTGGTGCAACCCGCCGGGGCGCGCCCTCGGCGAGCGGCCGACCGCCGACACCGGCCGGGCCGGGGTGGACGCCTACCTGTGGATCAAGAACCCGGGGGAGTCGGACGGCGACTGCGGCCGCGGCGAGCCCCGGGCGGGCGAGTTCTGGCTGCCGTACGCGCTCGGGCTGGCGCAGGCGGCGCGCTGAGGCCGGGGATCCCGGCGCGCCGGGACACGGTCACCGGCTCACCGGCTCGGCGATGCACCGGACAGGGTCGCCGGCTCGGCGACGCAGCCGGCTCACCGACACGCCGGCTCGCCGACTCACGCGGTGACCTGGATCCAGCGGGCGACCGACGGGGTGCCGGCGGTGTCCGTCAGGAACAGCATGTACCAGCCCGGCGGCAGCAGGTTGGGGTTGCCGGGGAGGGTGAGCGAGACGCCGTCCGCCGTCCGTGCGGTGATGTCCAGGGCGACCGAGCGCTGCTCGACGTCCGTTACGTGGGTGACCGAACTCGGCCGGATCAGCTTGGCCGTGGCGACGGCGTCCGGCCGGGAGGTGCCGACGCTGACGGTGCCGCCGAGTTTCGCCGCCTGCGGCGCGGTGCCCACCTGCGGGCGGTCGCCGCCGCGGTACAGGTAGGGCGGGGTGTAGATCTCGATGCGCTGCTCGAAGCCGCCGGGCTGGGTCTCGGCCTTGTCGGCGAAGAGCGGGTTGGAGCCGAGCACGGCGACCCGACCGTCGGGCAGCAGCAGTGCCTCCGAGTGGTAGTCGCGGCCGACGGCCGGCTCGGCGGCGGTGGTGAAGCTGCCGGAATCCGGGTGGTACACCTGCGCCTTGAGCAGGTCGCTGTCGCCCCGGCCGCGGTAGCCGCTGGAGCCGCCGGTGGTGAAGACGGTGTCGTCCGGGAGGATCACGCTGTTGAGGTAGCGGGTGCCGCCGGCCGGCAGGTCCGGGCCCGGGGTGAAGGAGGGCCTGGCGGCGGAGAGGTCGGCGATGTCGGTGCGCGCCGTGGACAGCGGTGACTCGCCGACGCCACCGCCGCCGAGGACCATCACCTTCTGGGCCTGCGCGGGCGGCAGCAGCACCGAGGAGGAGGTCTCGGTCAGGCCCGGGTCGCGCAGGCCGGGGACGGGCTGGAAGCTGTTGTCCGACAGGTCCCACACGCCGGGCTCGCGGCCCTTGTCGGCGGGGCCGTAGCCGCCGTTGGAGCCGGAGTAGAAGAGCTTGCCGGAGGCGGTGAGGAAGATCGCCGGGTAGGTCGGGAAGTAGTGGTCGGGTGCCTTGGCCCAGGTCTTGTTCTTCGGGTCGTAGACCTCGTTGGTGTTGCCGTTGAGGATCTCGCCGGTGTCGTCCAGCCCGGAGACGGTGACCACCCGGCCGTCGCCGAGCCCGGTCAGCGTCGGGTACCAGCGGGCGTAGGCCATGTCGGTGACCGGCTCGTACAGCTCGGTGTCCGGGTTGAACTCGAAGGCGGAGCGGATGCCCTGGTACTCCTGCTTGTCCAGGGTCAGCTTGTCGCTCTGCCCGTAGAGGTTGTGGGCGTCGGCGCCGCTCAGGCCCTTGACCCGGTACTGGGCGGGGGAGCCGGCGACGTAGTCGGGTCCGGTGCCGACCGCTTCCACGAACACGTGCTGCTCGCCGGCGGTGACGACGGTCTGCGGGCCGGAGCCGCTCTTGGTCGCGGCCGGGACGGTCACCGGGACGGTGCTGGCGTACTCGCGGCCGTTCGGGGCGACGAACACGGTGCCCTTCGGGAGGGCCCGGTCGCGCTCCGGGCTCTCGTTGCGCACCCGCATGACGCCGGCCGCCTTCTTCACCACGCCCGTCAGCTTCTCGTACCGCTGGGTGCCGCCGGCCACCAGGACCCGGCCGTCCGGCAGCGAGGTGTGTCCGCCGCAGAACATGTCGGCCGGGGTGGGTATCAGCTTGTAGGTGTTCTTGGCCGGGTCCCAGAGCAGGCTCTTGAAGGTGCCCGCGTTGAACTGCTTCTCGTCGTTGCCGGAGCCGGCCACGATCAGGACCTTGCCGGTGCGCAGCAGGGTGGCGTGGACGGCGTTGACCCGGAACTCGGCGGGCAGCGTCAGGGTCTGCCAGTGGCCGTACTGCGCCTTGTACTCGGGGCGGTTGATCACGTAGTGGTGGTACTGCTGGTTCGCGAAGCCGAGGACGGCCGGCGCGTTCATCCCGGCCACCGCCAGCGCGACGGTGCTGCCGAGGGCGAGGCGCTTGGTGCGGCCGGTCTGGTGGATCCTCACGGTGGTTGCTCCCTCAGTGGATGGGGGTGCCGCTCCCGGCCCGGTCGGGTGCGGGGAGGGTGAACGGCGGCTGCTCCGGTGCCGTCCGTGCGTGCGGTCCGGTTCCGGCGGCCGGCACCGCCCGGGGGTCGCGGGCGTGGCGCGGACGGCGCTTCTCCAGGAGGACGTTCGGGGTCGCCGCGGGGCCGCCGGTGACGGTGAGGGTGGCGGACGGCCGGGTGCGGCGGCGGCGTACGGCGTCACCGGCCAGGATCAGGATCGGCAGGAGGGTCAGCGCCAGGGCGATCCAGGCCCAGGTGCGCATCGCGACGTGGTCGTAGCCGGTGAAGTGGGAGGTGGTGAGCGCGCCGCCGAACACCAGCGTCCAGAACAGGTGGAAGCGGAAGGTGCCGAGACGGTCGGTGCTGGCCGAGCGGCCCTTCGGTGTCACCTCGAAACGGCTGCGGCGGCGCACCAGCGCCTGCAGCAACGAGGCCGCGTAGATCGGGCCGCAGAGTGCCGACATCACCATTCCGGCGACCCCGGAGGAGCCGGCCGGCTCGTGCGGGCTCACGTTGTGCTTGCGGTTCCAGGTGTAGAGCAGGAGTTGGAGCGCGGCGGCGTCGCTGTAGAGCATCATCCAGATCTCGGAGGAGACGTGGACGCCCGAGGCGCCGAAGCCCAGGTAGAGCACGCTGGACAGACCGCCGAGCAGCCAGGTGAGCGCGGCCATCGGGTAGAAGCCCACCATCAGCGAGTAGTTGAGCAGCCGGCCCGGCGAGAGCTGCCAGAATATCCGCCAGTACTGGGTGAGCAGGGTCTCGTAGGTGCCCCGGCTCCAGCGCAGTTGCTGGGAGAAGAAGTCGGTCCAGGAGGACGGGCCTTCGCCGACCGCGAGCACGTCCGGGGTGTACACGGACTTCCAGCGTTCTCCGCTCTCCGGGTTCCGGCTCCGGTGGAACTCCAGGCCGGTCGCCATGTCCTCCGTGATGGAGTCGTACAACCCGCCGATCGACTGGAGCGCGCGGATTCTGACGGCGTTGTTGGTGCCGACGAACATGGGCGCGCCGTAACGGTTTCCGGCGCGCTGGATGAGCGCGTGGAAGAGGTACTGCTGGCTCTCGGAGAATGTGGTGACGGCCGAGCCGGAGCTGCGGTAGTTCCCGTACACCTGGGGCCCGACCACGAATGCCACGTCGGGGTCGCGGAAGTAGCCGAGCATGCGCTCGCAGAAGTCCGGCAGCGGAACGTGGTCGGTGTCGACGGACACCCAGAAGTCGTAGTCGTCGCCGTGCGCCTGGAGCCAGGCGTTGTAGTTGCCGTGCTTGCTCCTGGCCCGGAACCGGCCCTTGGGGCGGTTCCAGTGCGGCCGCCCGGCGCGGGTGAAGTGGCGGACGCCGAGCTCGGCGCAGAGCGCCCGCATTGCAGGATCGTTTCCCTCGTCCAACAGCCAGATCTCGTACGGTCCGTCGTGCCGCACGGCGCGGGCCGCGGCCAGCGTGGTCCGGACCATCTCCGGCGGCTCCTTGCCCGGCACACAGGTGGTGAGGAACGCGACCCGGGTGCCCGGCTCCGGCGTCACGGGGATCGGATCGCGGGCGACCAGGGTCGCGTGGGTGTTGGAGACCACGTTGACCAGCCGGAACACCTCGACCACGGCGATGATCCCGATCATCACCTTGTCGCCGAGCAGCACCAGGGGGTTCGTCTCGTCCAGCCGCTCCGGCCAGTGCTCCGGCAGCAGCAGCCAGATCAGCAGCACCGCCTCCACCACGGGGGCGGCCGTCAGCAGCAGGACGGCCCGGATCCGGTGCGGCTCGCGGCGCAGCAGGCTGCGGTACCGGACGCGGTAGGGGGCGGCGGGGGGTTCGGGTTCGGTGAGGGGCTCGGGCTGGGCCCCGGGCCCGTGGTGGTGGCCGGAAGGCTCGGGGCAGTAGACCCCGCCGCCGAGGTCGTCGTCGTCCTCGTCCGGGTCGTGCGCCGGGCCGGCGAGACGGCTGAAGTGGCCGTAGTCGTACGGGGCTTCGGGTATCGGTAACTCGCTCAGGGCGGCGGCCTCGTCGAGCCTCCCGGTACCTCGCCCGCGGGCCGTTCCGGCGTTCTTTCGCCGTGTGAACGGCGTGGTCATGGCTGCTCCCCCCGGAGTTCCGCGCCTTGCTTCGCTGCTCGGCTCTGCTGGGCATTGCTCGGCTTTGCGTTGTCCCGACCTGGGCGCCGTCCGGGTGGAAAACCCCTGTTGAACTGCGGTTTCCAGGCAGTTTCCGGGGCTGTCGTCCTACGCATCCAGTGTGTGCGACCTGTGCGCCCGGTTCGGTCGCGCGCCCGTACGGCGGTCTCGAATGCCGGATCCCGATGCGCTTTCCGGTTTCCCCTCCGGGCGCGTGGGACCTTGACTTCCTCAACTCTCCCCGAGCGTCACGGTGATCGCAACCAATCCGAGCGATGCTCACCGCACAAGCATGAAGATGCCACGGTTCCCGGCCAATGTGGCGGGCATTGATGCTATTGCGGCGAATTCGGCATGAGAACGGCCGGACCAACCCCGAAGGGCGATCCGGCCGTTGGCCCGGGTGCGAGGGTCCTGGCACCAACCACTACTCGATCCTCTCGGGCGAGGCCGGTGCCGACCGCATCGTCCGCAGCCTGCTCGCGGACGCCCCCGCCGCGGGGTAGCCGGCCAGGCCCGTCCGGCCCGGCCCGGCCCGGGAACGGCGAAGGCCGGCGGGGTTCGAACACCCGCCGGCCGTACCGCCTCTGGCTCTACCGCCCCCGGCCCTACCGCTCCCGGCCGTACCCTTCCCGGCCGGGAGCGGGCCTCCGCCCCTCGGTGCGTCAGCCGGCCGTGCCGAGGAAGCTCTCCCAGCCGCCCGCCGGCGCCTGCCCGACGTTGAGCGAGCGCAGCTTGCGCAGCGTGGACTGGTCCTGCACCTCCAGCCACTCGACGAGCTGCTTGAAGGAGACCAGCCGGACGTCCGGCTTGCCCGCGATCTCCTTGAGCGCCTGCTCGACGGCGTCCATGTAGATGCCGCCGTTCCACTGCTCGAAGTGGTTGCCGACGAAGAACGGCGCGCGGTTGCTGTTGTACGCGCGCTCGAAGCCCGCGAGGTAGGAGTTCGCGGCCTGGGTGCGCCAGTCGTTGTACTTGGCCGGGTCGCCCTTGGTGCTGCCGCTGGACTGGTTTGCCAGGATGTTGTAGTCCATCGACAGGACCTGGAAGGTGTGCCCGGGGAACGGGATGGACTGCAGCGGGAAGTCCCACACCTTGCCGTCCTGCACCTTCTGCGGCCATATCTGAAGACCGCCCGAGGAGCTGGCGTCGTACTTCCAGCCGAGCTTGGCGATGGTCGGCAGCAGCGCCTTCTGCCCCTCCAGGCACGGGGTGCGGCCGCCGATGAGCTCCTTCTTGTAGTCGAAGGGGAGCGGGTCGACGTCGGTGAACCCGGTGTTGGTCCGCCACTGGGTGACGAAGCCGATGGCCTGGTCGATCTCGCTCTGCCAGTCCTCCGGGGTCCACATGTTGACCCCGTTCTTGTCCGGGCGGCTGGAGCAGAAGTGCCCGTTGAAGTGGGTGCCGATCTCGTGTCCGGCGAGCCAGGCCTGGCTGATGAGCTTGAGCGTGCTCTTGACCGCGCCGTCCGACAGGTACGGGATGTCGGAGGCTCCGACCGAGTGCTTCGGCGGGTGGTACAGCTCGGCCTTGCCCTTGGGCAGGGTGTAGATCCCGGAGAGGAAGAAGGTCATCGTGGCCTTGTACTGCTCCGCCAGCTTCAGGAAGCGGGGGAACTGGCCGTCGTCGGTGCCGCCCGCGCCGTCCCAGGAGAACACCACGAACTGCGGCGGCCGCTCGCCCGGCTTGAGCTTCTCGGGCTTGGGCTGGTTCGGCTGGGGGCCGGTGTCGGCGTTGGAGCCGTCGCCGATCGGGGTGCCCTTGGGCACCACGGGGGCCGGGCCGCCGGTGTTGCCGCCCTGGGTGGCACCCGTGCCGCCGGAACCGGGAGAGGTGGAGCCTTGGCCCGAACCGGATCCGCCGCTGGAGCAGGCCGAGACCGCGCCGAGGGCTGCGGTCGCAGCGGTTGCACTGAGCACCGTCCTGCGCGAGATGCTGGTCATGGTCTCCCCTGGGTGCCGATGCCGGTGGTGAGGGCGGTCCGCGGCCGCACCGGTCAAATCGGGCAATTGATGAGTATTCCGCCGTTAGCATGCCATGTTGCTGCGACGGCCTCCAAGGTCGCCGAGCTCCGACGACTCTCAACACGTAGGGCGCGTCCGGCTGGGCTGCACGGATTCGGCGTCTGTTGCCGTCCTGTGACGCTTCGCACTCCTCGCGGCCCGCGCAGTACGGTACCGCCGGTCTGCCCGGGTTCAGTGGGGGTTCGTCAGCGTTCGGCCCGGTTGATCGCCCTTTTGGGAAAACTTTTGCCCCTTGATGGGCGGAGCGGCCCGAAGGCAGAGGTCCGGCGAAGGCGGCCCTCCGGAGTGCGCCGGTCAGAGCGCGGCAAGCCGCCGGTTGCGGCGCACCATCCGCGCGATCGCGGTGCTGATCGCGGTGGCCGCCGCGCAGGAGACCACGAGGCTCAGCCAGGCGGTGTTGAACCAGTGGCTGTTCAGCCAGCCCAGCGTCACGATGTAGGCGGCCCAGATCAGTGCCGCCAGCGCCGACCAGTGCAGGAAGCGGTGCGGATGGGCGGGGGAGTGGCCGATGGCCACGTCGAGGACGGTCCGTCCGGCCGGGACGAACCGCGCGATCACCACCATCGCGGCGGCGGCGCCGTGCGGACGTTCGATCAGGGCCTCCTGGACCCGGGTCACGCTGGCCGCGAGTTTGGGGCGCCGGGCCAGCCGGCGGTGCAGCATGGGGGCGCCGCGCCGCGCCAGGTGGAGCAGGAGGACGTCGCCCAGGAAGGAGGCCACTGCCACGCCCAGGCCGAGCAGCAGCGGGGCCCCGTTGATCTGCGCCGTCTTGAGTACGGCCAGGATGACCAGCGTCCCGCTGGGAATGAAGGGGAGGAGGGCGTCGCCGAGCACGGCGAACAGAGCCAGGGCGCAGATCCACGAGGATCCGATCGCCGCCACGAAGTTCAAGGCCCTTACTCCCTCCACGCCGCCCGAGCGAGCAGGTGGCTGTAGGGGTCAACGCTAGCGCCTCGATTTTTCATGCCATGAAGCACCCCGGTATGCCGCAGATCACGACCGCGGGTTCCGGCCGCCGGTCGCGCTGCCGGGCCGCACGCGCGGGCCGGTGGCACAGGGGGGCGTCCCCTGTGGAGGAAGGCTGCCGCACATCGAACGAGCCCCCGGGGCGGGGTGCCGCGCCGGGGGCTCGCAGTGATCGTTCGGAGCTGGTCCAGCCCGACGATCTTGCTGGTGGAGTGCGGACCCCGCTCGGCGATCCGCTCCTGATCACCAGACTGCCGGACGCCGGCCGCCGTCGCGAGCCCCGGCGCTGGCGACTTCCGGCGCTGGCGTGAAGTCGCCAGCCGTGTCCGTCCGATGGCTTTCCGTCAGCCGAACGGTCGGTCGGTAGCCCCGAACGGAATGGCCGAAACGCGCCCGGACCGGAACCGAACGACACCCGGCCCCCGGGAACAGCGAGCCCCCGGCCGTGGTTGACCCGGGTCGGCAGCAGCGACCGCCGGGCCCACCCGGACCCGTGCGATCGCCACACGAAGGCCGGCTCAAGGACAGCCAGGAGGGCGGACGGCATGACCACCGAGGACCAGCAGGAGCACGGGACCGAGCCGGCGGCCGGCGCGGCGATCCGGGGCACCGCCCGCGGCGCGGCGCCCGCTCCGCTCTCGATCCTCGACCTGGCCACCGTCGGCGTCGGCTACACGCCGGCCGAGGCCCTGACGGCCACCACCGCTCTGGCCCGCAAGGCCGAGCAGTGGGGCTACCACCGCTTCTGGGTGGCCGAGCACCACGGCATGCCCGGGGTGGCCAGCTCGACCCCGGCCGTCCTGATCGCCCACCTCGGGGCCAACACCACGACGCTCCGGCTCGGTTCGGGCGGCGTGATGCTCCCCAACCACGCCCCGCTGGCCATCGCCGAGCAGTTCGGCCTGCTGGAAGCCCTGCACCCCGGACGCATCGACCTCGGGCTCGGCCGCGCCCCCGGCACCGACCCGGCCACCGCCCGCGCGCTGCGCCGCGGCAACGCCGAAGGCGCGGACGACTTTCCGCAGCAGCTCGCCGAGCTGACCCACTTCCTCGACGGCGACTTCCCCGCCGGGCACCCGTACGCCCGGCTGACCGCGGTGCCCAAGGGCGAGGGCCGCCCGCCGGTCTGGCTGCTCGGCTCCTCCGGCTTCAGCGCCCAACTCGCGGGCCGCCTCGGCCTCCCGTTCGCCTTCGCCCACCACTTCAGCAGCGCCAACACCCTCCCGGCCCTGGACCTCTACCGCTCGTCCTTCCGCCCCTCCGCCGTGCTCGCCGAGCCGTACTCGCTGATCGGTGTGAGCGCCGTCGCCGCCGACGACGAGCCCTCGGCCCGCCGCCTCGCCCGCTCCGCCGCGCTCGGCATGCTCCGGCTGCGGCGCGGCAATCCGGGCCCGATCCCCACCCCGGAGGAGGCCGAGCAGTACCCGTACAGCCCGGCCGAGGCGGACTTCATCGACAGCTGGCTCGACAACGTCGTGCTCGGCGACCCGGGCCGGGTCGCCGACGGACTGGAGGCCCTGCGCAAGCGGACCGGGGTGGACGAGCTGATGGTCACCTCGCACATCCACGGCCACGAGGCCCGCCTCCGCTCCTACGGCCTGATCGCCGAGGCGTACGGCCTGACGGCCACCGCCTGACAGCCACCGCCTGACGGCCACTGCCTGACAGCCACTGCCACGGCCACGGCCTGATCGCGGAGGCGTACGGCCCGACCGAGGCCCGACCGAGGCCCGGGGCCCGACGGCGGCCGCTACCGCCCGTCCAGGGCGGGGCGGCCCTCGCGGAGTATGGCCGCGACCAGCGCGGCCTCGCCCGGTCGGGCGAAGTACCAGCCCTGGGCGGTGTCGCAGCCGGTCAGCCGCAGCCGCTCGGCCTGGGCGGCGCTCTCGATGCCCTCGGCGGTGACGGTCAGGCCGAGGGCGTGGGCCAGCTGCACCATCGCGCCGACGATCTGCTCGTCGGCGTCGCTGCGGCGGGTACCGAGCTCGGGGAGGCCGGGGCGGTCCGCGGGGGCGGGGTCGCGGAAGCCTTCGATGAAGGTGCCGTCCAGTTTCAGCACGTGCACCGGCAGTCGGGAGAGGTAGGCCAGGTTGGAGTAGCCCGTGCCGAAGTCGTCGATCGCGATCCGCACCCCCATGTCCGCGAGCGCCTGCAGGGCCTGCAGCGGGCGCCCGCCGGGGCCGAGCAGGGCGCTCTCGGTGATCTCCAGCTGGAGCAGCCGGGCCGGCAGGCCGGTGTGTTCGAGGGCCCGGGCGACGTCGGCGACGACGTCGGAGTCCCAGATCTGGCGGGCGGCCAGGTTGACGCTCACGAAGGTCTCGGTGTCCGGGAATTCGGTGAGCCACTGCCGGGCCTGGCGGCAGGACTCCTCCAGCACCCACTTCCCGAGCGGCACGATCGCGCCGGACTCCTCGGCGAGCGGGATGAACCGGTCGGGCGAGAGCGTCCCGTAGCGGGGGTGGCGCCAGCGGACCAGGGCCTCGGCCCCGTGCACGGCGCCGTCGGCCAGGCCGACCAGCGGCTGGTACTCGATGGTGAACTCGCCGCGCTCCAGGGCCGGCCGCAGCGCGGTGGCGAGCAGCTGGCGGGTGAGCTGGTGGGCGCCGCGGTCCGGGTCGTAGAGGGTCCAGCGGGCGCGGCCGTCGGCCTTGGACCAGTAGAGGGTGGCGTCGGCGTCCTTGACCAGGTCGGTCGGGGTGGTCTCGTGCACGGAGCGCTCGACCACGCCGACGCTGGCGGTGATCACCAGCCGGTGCCCGGCGATGTCGAAGGGACGTTCCAGCACCTCCAGGATCCGGGCGGCCAGCTCGGTCAGCTGCTCGCTGCCCAGGCTGTCGGTGACCAGGACGGCGAACTCGTCGCCGCCCATCCGGGCCACCAGGTGGGTGTCGTGCCCGTCGAGCCCGCGCCGCAGCCGGGCGGCGACGGCGATCAGCAGCTGGTCTCCGATGTGGTGGCCGAGGGCCTCGTTGATCGCCGCGAAGCCGTCGAGGTCCAGGTAGCAGACACCGACCCGGCGGCTCCCGTCGGCGGCTGCGCCACGCGTGGGCTCCTCGGTCACCGTGAGGCAGGCGGCGTCGAGCCGTTCGAAGAAGTAGGCCCGGTTGGGCAGCCGGGTCAGCGGGTCGTGCTGGGCCTGGTACTCCAGACGGTCGCCGAGCCGGCGCTGCTCGGTGATGTCCTCCACCAGTGCGAGGGTGTAGAGCGGCTGCCCGGCGCCGTCCCGGATCAGCGAGACGGTGACCTTGCTCCAGACCTCGTGGCCCTCACGGTGTTTGAGCTGCTTCTCCACGCGGAACCGTTCCCGCTCACCGTGGACGAGCTCGGGGAACAGCCGGGCCGGCATGCCCTCCGGGTCGATGATCTCGTGCAGGTGGGTGCGGACCAGTTCGCCGACGCTCCGTCCGATCAGGGCGGCGAAGGCGGGGTTGACCTCGATGATCCGGTCTTCGGGATCGATCAGGGCCATCCCGATGACCGCGTCGCAGAAGGCGGCCCGGAACCGGGACTCGCTGGCCCGTAGCGCGGCCAGCAGCCGGTCGGGGCCGCCGTCCGCCCGGTCGGTCCCGTCGGTGGCGCCCCGGTGCGTGCCGTCGGTGAGTGGCGCCGAGCAGGTGGGGCAGAGCAGCACCTCGGGCTCCTCCAGCGTCCCGCAGGCGCCGCGGGCGGTAGTGGAACCGGCGACCAGCCCAGCGGCGGAACCGGAGACCGGTCCGGCGGCCGGGTCGAGGATCGGCGCGGCGAGGTGGTGGTGTGGTGATCCCTCGTGCCGCACGCCCGGGTGGTGCGCGTCGGCCCCCTCGTTCTGGCCCGGCACGGCATGCTCCCGTCCGCTGCTGACGCTTGACGATGGTTCGGCCGGTCAGTCGGGACTCCGGCGGCCGGCTCCGCGCTCTGTCGTGGTCCTCGGAGTCGGTCCGCTGCGGTGCGCCCGCCGTGGGGCGCTGTCGCGTGGGGACCCGCGTGAAGGACAGGGCGCTTCGGCCGATCATAGGCCGCGACGGCAACGCGCCGTGACCGCCGCCAGGGTGATTCGCCCGCTTTGTGATCATGGGTGTCGGTACGTGCGGACGCCCCCGGTGCACATCATGAGATGTGCGCCAGGGGCGCGTGCGCCGAAGCCGCGCCCCTGGGCGCCGGTTGCGCGCCGGGGTGGGACAGGCGCAGACGAAGCGGAGGCGGTGGAGGAAGATGCCGGGGCGTCAGGCCAGCTTCGCCGTGAGGGTGATGGTGGTGCCGGTCAGGGCCTGGCTGACCGGGCAGTTGGCCTTGGCGTCCTCGGCGGCCTTGACGAAGCCCGCCTCGTCCAGGCCGGGCACGTCGCCGGTGACGGTCAGGTGGATGCCGGTGATGCCCTCGCCCGGCTGGAAGGTGACATCGGCCTGGGTGTCCAGCGTGGTGGGCGGGGTGCCGGCGCCGGACAGGCCGGCCGAGAGGGCCATCGAGAAGCAGGCCGAGTGGGCGGCGGCGATGAGCTCCTCAGGGCTGGTCTTCCCGTTGGCCTGCTCGGCGCGGGCCGGCCAGGACACCGGATACGTGCCGATCCCGGACGAGACGAAGGTCGTCTGGCCCTTTCCCTGGAGGAGGTTGCCCTCCCAGGCCGTACGAGCGGTGCGGGTGGTTGCCACGATCGGTACCTCCATTACTGGGGGACTGCTCAACGGTCACTTCCGGTCATGCACGCACCAGCCTACGGGCAACCCGCTGCCCGGCCCGGCGTGTCACGCCGCGCCGGACGACGCCCGACGGCCCTGGTGGCGCCGGGTGCCGGCGGGGTGCCCGAGGGCACCGCCGGCTGTCCGGATCGTGGACGGATCAGCTCAACGGTGCGGGGCCCGAGCGGGGGCCCTGTTAGATTTGCCCGGGCCCGAGCCCGGCCGGCGTACGGTCGGGCGCCCACCCAGCAGACACCGGGAGCCGCCCCGATGACGGACCACTCCACGACCCCCGACGCCGGCCTGTCCGAGGGGATCGACGACGCCGTACGGGCTGAGCTGACCAGCCTGCGCGAGAGCATCGACAACATCGACGCCGCGGTGGTCCACATGCTGGCCGAGCGGTTCAAGGCGACCCAGCGGGTCGGCCGGCTCAAGGCCGAGCACAAGCTGCCACCGGCCGACCCGGCGCGCGAGCGGGACCAGATCAAGCGGCTCCGCGAACTGGCCGCCGGGGCGAAGCTCGACCCGGTCTTCGCTGAGAAGTTCCTGAATTTCATCATCGCCGAGGTCATCCGGCACCACGAGGCCATCGCCCGCGCCTGAAGGGGGAGCCGCGGCACCTGAGGGGGAGCCGGAGGGAAGGGGAGCCCAGTCCGGAGGGCCCCTGGATACGGTTCCGGAGCGATCTCGGAGCCTTCCCGGTCGCACTCCTGGGGCACTTTCGGAGCGCGGCGCAGGCACCCGCCGATGTCGGTGACGGCTAAATGCCCGATTTCGCCAGGCTCCACGGTTGGCGTAGCGTGCAGGTTTCCCCAGCCGGAGAGGTGGAGCAGCGACGATGGCGGTGAACCTGCCCGCAACGCCCAGCGGAGCTCCCGACGATTCCGCCACCCAGGACGCCCCGCACGCCCCGCATGCCCAGGACTCCCCGTACGCCCCGCACGCTCACCAGGCACCCGGCGGTCGCGCCGAGGCCCGCCGTCGGGCCCGCGGTTCGGGCGGGCGCCGGGCCACCCGCCCGAACGGGACGGGCCGTACAGGCCGTACAGGCCGGTCGGGTCGCCGTCCCCGGCCGTGGTGGATCGAGCTGCCGGCGATGGTCGTGGTCGGCCTGGCGGTCGCGCTGCTGATCAAGACCTGCCTGTTCCAGGTGTTCTCCATCCCGTCCGGCTCGATGGAGAACACCCTGCGGATCGGTGACCGGGTCGGCGTGAACAAGCTGGCGCCGCTGACCGGCTGGGAGCCGGAGCCGGGGCAGCCGGTGGTCTTCAAGGACCCGGGTGGCTGGCTGCCGCCGCAGCCCACCGACCCGAACCCGTTCACCAAGACCGTGAGCTCGGCGCTCAGCTTCGTCGGGCTGGTGCCGCCGAAGGACGACAACTACCTGGTCAAGCGGGTCATCGCGACCGGCGGCCAGACCGTGCAGTGCGAGGGCACCACCCTGAGCGTCGACGGGCGGAAGGTGGACGAGCCGTACCTGCACGCGGGCGACGACTCCTGCGCGGGCCTGGACTTCGGTCCGGTGAAGGTGCCCGCGGGCTACGTCTGGGTCGAGGGCGACCACCGCAGCGACTCGGCCGACTCCCGCTACCACCAGCGCGGCACCGGTGGCGGCGCCGTGCCGGTGAGCAACGTGGTCGGCCCGGTGGCGGGCGTCGTGTGGCCGATCAATCACCTCGACTGGTTCGGCTGGACCGGCCGCTGACCGCGCGCTCGGCGGCCACCCGCTCCCGGGCGCCGTGGCCGTCGCGGGCCCCGTCGGACCCGTCGCGAAGCCCGTCGGAGCCGTCGCGGGCCCCGTCGGAGGCGGCACGGACGGGATCCGCGTCCACCGCGACCCCGGCCTTCTCCTCCGCTCCCGACGTGCTCGCCTGAGCCGCGAAGGCCCCGGCCAGCACCAGCAGACCGCCCGCGATCTGCGGCAGCCCCAGGTGTTCGCCGAGCAGCACCCAGGCCAGCACGGTGGCGACCACGGCCTCCAGGTTGGCCACCACTCCGGCGACCGGCGGCGAGAGGTACCCGACGGAGATCACGCCGGTCAGGTAGGCGAGCACGGTCGCGATCAGGACCATCCACACGGCGGGGACGAACGCGGGCAGGGTGTGCCCGTTCATCACCACGTCGCCGCCGAGCGGGCCCCAGTCGGCCTGCCAGGGCCGGGTGACGGCGGTGAGCAGGACGGCGCCGATGAGCAGCCCGTACGCGCTGACGGCCAGCGGGTCGACCGGGCGCTCGCCGTGGCGGCCGGCGTCGGCGAGCACGAAGTAGCCGACCTGGCAGCAGGCCGCGCCGAGGGCGAACAGCACGCCCAGGGCGTCGAAGCTCAGGCCGTTCCAGACCTCGACCACGCAGGCCAGGCCGGCCACCGCGACGCCGGCGCCGATGGCCGCGCCCCGGCTGATCGGCTTGCGCTGGACGAACTTGACGTAGCCGATCAGCAGCGGCGGCCCGAGGTACTCGATGAGCAGGGCGACGCCGACCGGGATGCGGGAGATCGCCGCGAAGTAGCAGGCCTGGACGCCCGCCACGGCGAGCAGGCCGAAGCCGAGCAGCAGGCCGGGGCGGCGCAGTACGGCGTCCCGGTGCCGGTAGGCGATCGGGAGGAGGGCCACGGCGGCGCCGGTGACCCGCAGCCACACCACGTGCAGCGGGGAGAGACCGGCCTCGATCAGCGGCTTGGCCGCCGTACCGGAGCCGCCGAAGGCGAAGGCGGAGACCAGCGCGAGGCTGAGGCCGAGGGTTCTGCCCGAGGGGAGGGTGGACGGGGCCGTTGATCTGTGCACCGCCGCATTGTGACAGTCATACCGATACTTCGGTAAGGCGCCATTTCGGCATTTGGTCCTGCACTGAACTGTGCGCAGTGGCGCAATCACCGGGCCGACCAACCCAGCCGACCAACCGGGCCGACCAACCGGGCCGACCAACCCGGCCGATCAACCGCGCCGATCAACCGCGCCGATCGGCCGGTCAACGGCCTCCCCGCAGGTCAGCCCCCGGACTGCGACGAGGTCCCCGCCCCGGCCCCCGTGAGAGCGCCCGCCGCGCCCGTGGGCTGGGTGGTCGGCTGCGAGGTCGGGTCCGTGGTCGGCTGGGTGGTCGGAGTCGGCCGCGTGGTGGGTCGCCCGGTCGGCCGGGAGGTGGGTTGGGTGGTCGGCTGGGTGGTCGCGGGAGCCGTCGGTGCCGTGGTGGCCCCGCCGCCGGTGCCGTCCGACGGCGACGTCGGGCCGGAGCCCGACCCGTCGCCGGGCGGGGTGGTGGCGCCGCTGCTCGGACCGCCGGTGGGGGCGCCCGTCGACGGGGTGCCGCTCGGCGTGCTCGGGCTGGTCGGCAGGTCGGTGGCGCCCGAGGAGTCGCCGCCGTCGGCGGGGGTCGGGAAGTCGCTGACCGGCTGGCCCTTGAGCGCGGCCTTCATGTAGCCGGTCCAGATCTGCGCCGGGTACTGGCCGCCCGCCGCGCCGTCGATCCCGCCGACGCCGCTCAGACTGACCTGGGCGCCGGTGCCCGGGTCCTGGCCGAACAGCGCGACCGAGGTGACCAGCTCGGGGGTGTAGCCGACGAACCAGACGGACTTCTGGTCGTCGGTGGTGCCGGTCTTGCCCGCCACCGGGCGGCCGAGCGACTTGGCCCGCCAGCCGGTGCCGCCCGGGTCGTTCACCACGCCCTGGAGCATCGAGGTGACCTGGTTGGCGGTGTCCGCGCTGACCGCCTGGGTGGTCTTGTGCGCGGGCAGCGACACGGCCTCGCCGTCGCGGTCCACCGACTGCACCAGCCACGGGGTGATCTGCTTGCCGCCGTTGTCCAGCGTGGCGTACACGCCGGCCATGTCGAGCACGCTCGGGGTGGCCGCGCCCAGCGGGATGGAGGGGACCGGGTCGAGGCCCGGGGTGGTGCCGGGCAGGCCCAGCGCGATGCCGGTGTCCCGGACCTTCTGCAGCCCGGTGTCCTGCGCGAGCTGCGCGAACGCCGAGTTGACCGACCAGTCGGTGGCCTGCTGCAGGGTGATCTGGCCGTAGCTCTTGTCACCCTCGTTCGGCGGCGCGTACGGGGTGCCCTTGCCGCCGCGGACCTTCCGGCCGCTGGTGCCGTCGTAGACCGTGCGCGGGGTGACGGTGCGGCCGTCCTGGGTCTTGGCGTCGTTCTCGAAGGCGGCGGCCAGGGCGATCGCCTTGAAGGTCGAACCGGCCTGGTAGTCGCGCCGGGTCGCGTTGTCCACGTAGTGCTTCACGTAGTCGACGCCGCCGTACAGGGCGACGATGGCACCGGTCTTCGGGTCCACCGAGACGGCGCCGGCCTGGGCGGCCGCGTCCTTCTTCCGCTTGTCCGGGTTCAGGGTGTCGCGCAGCTGCGCCTGGACGGAGTCCTGCATGGCCTGCTGGCGGCCGGGGTCGATGCTCAGCTTGATCGTGTAGCCGCCCTTGGCCAGCTCGGTCTCGCTGATGGCCCCGTTCGAGGTCAGGTACTGGGTGGCCGCGTTCACCAGGTAGCCGGCCTGGCCGGACAGGCCCGGGTTCGGCTGCGGGTCCCGGACGTCCGGGAAGGTGGTCTTGGCCCGCTCCTCGCCGGGGAGCCAGCCCTCCTTGACCATGCCGTCCAGCACGTAGTTCCAGCGGTTGACGGCGTTCTGCTTGCCCGCCTCGGTGGCGGTGGCCACGTCGTAGGCGCTCGGCGCGTTCAGCAGGGTGGCCAGGTAGGCGCCCTGCGCAGGGGAGAGCGCGGAGGCGTCGACGCCGAAGTAGGCCTGGGCGGCGGCCTGGATGCCGTAGGCGCCGCGGCCGTAGTAGGAGGTGTTCAGGTAACCGGAGAGGATGTCGTCCTTGCTCTCGGTGGCGTCCACCTTGATGGCGATGAAGAGTTCCTTCACCTTGCGGGTGACCGACTGCTTCTGGCTCAGGTACGTGTTCTTCACGTACTGCTGGGTGATGGTGGAACCGCCCTGGGTGCCCTGGCCCTGGGCGGTGTTGACCGCGGCCCGGACCAGGCCCTGGATGTTGACCGCGCCCTCGTTGTAGAAGTTGCGGTCCTCGGCGGCCAGCGCGGCGTGCTGGGCGGCGGGGGAGACCTTGTCCAGGGTGACGTTCTGCCGGTTGGTCTGGCCGGTGCGGGTGATCACCGAACCGTCCGAGTAGAGCCAGGTGTTGCTCTGCGCGGTCGCGGCGGCGTGCGCGTCCGGGACCTTCACCAGCGTGATCCCCAGCACGAACAGGCCGATGCCGAGCAGCAGCGCCGAGGCGAAGCCGAGCAGGGTCATCCGCCAGGTCGGTATCAGCCGACGCCAGCCGGTGCGCTTCGGACGGCGCGGCTTCCTGCCGCCGGACCCGCCGGAGCCGCCGGACCCGCCGGCGACACCGGACACACCGGCGAGACCGGCCGCGCCGGTGGGGCGCTTGAACCGCTTGACCGGCCGGAGACTGATCGACGGCGTGCGACGGCCGCTCTGGGCGTTTCGGGACAAAGCGCGGCCTTTCCTGCGGGCGGACCGAAGCAGCCTGCACGGGCGTGGGGCATCGGCGGGTGGGGGCATCGGCGGTGGGGACCTTTGTCCCGATTCCGGTTCTACTGCCCTGGACGAGCGGGACGGGCCCGATGGCTCCGTCGGATCGGCGATCGAGACCGACATCACACGCAAATCGGACGTCGAAGGCCAAAAAATCGGGGAGCCCCTCGCAGTGCGAGAGGCTCCCCAATGTCTGTGCGCCGCCAGGGACTCGAACCCCGGACCCGCTGATTAAGAGTCAGCTGCTCTAACCAACTGAGCTAGCGGCGCCTGCTGACCTGGAAAACAATACACGGTCCCGAGGGGTGCCTCGAACCGCCCCGGTCGACCGGCGTCCGATCCGTCCCTTTCCTTCCGGTTGGGCTGGAGTTCGCCGCTGGTTAGGGTGGAACCGTGCCCAGCCCCCAGCCAGGACAGCGCACCGCGCGGACCACGGTCGCCGCCCTGCTGCTGCTCAGCGCCGTGGCGTACACCGCCTGGGTGCTGGAGGTCGTGCTGAGCACCGGCCTCGACCCGGTGCAGGCGTACGTCAGCGAACTCGCCGCCGAGGACCAGCCGCTGGGCGGCCTGTTCCGGGCCACCGACCTGGCCGCCGGGCTCTGCCTGCTCGCCGCCGCCGGCACCGCCCTCGCGAGCGGCCTCACCGGCGGCCCCGCCACCGGCCGCGCCGGGGATTCCCGGCGCGGCCGCTGGGCGCTCGCCGGCTGGTCCGCCCTGGGCCTGTTCGGCGCCGCGACCGCCGCCGACTCCCGGCTGCCGCTCAGCTGCACCCCCACCAGCGACGAGATGTGCGCGGCCCGCGAGACCGCCGGGCTCGTCCCCGCGACCCACACCACGCACGCCGTCACCAGCAGCCTCGCGATGCTCGGGGCGCTCACCGCGCTGGTCGCGCTCACCGTCGCCGCCCGCCGTTACGGCTGGTGGCCGCCGGTGCGCCGGCTCGGGCCCTGGCTGCTGGGCGCCGAACTGCTCGCCACCGCCTGGAGCCTCGCCGCGATCGCCGCCTTCCAGGCCGGGCGCGGCACCTGGGCGCTCGGGGCCGGCCAGCGGCTGCAGGTGTTGCTGGTCGCGCTCTGGCTGGCCGTCCTGGCGGTGGGCGTCGCCCGGTCCACCGCGTCCGCCCGGTCCACCACGTCCGCCCGGCCGGACGGGCCGGAGCAGCGCCACCAGGCCGGGCCGCTCCCGGAACGGAGGCCGACATGACCGCACCCGGCGACCCCGGCACCCCCGGAGGCCCGCACACCCCCGGCGACCCCCGCCGGCCCGACGACCCCGGCACCCGGGCGTGCTTCCTGCGCATCGACGGCGTCCCGCTGCACGTCCGCATTGAGGGCAGCGGCCCGGTCTGCCTGCTCAGCGGCGGCCTCGGCAGCAGCTGGTTCGACTGGGACCTCGTCGTCCCCTTCCTCACCCCGTACCGCACCGTGGTCCGCTTCGACCGGCCCGGTTACGGGCTGAGCGCCGCCGAGCCCGCCACCGGGCGGCCCGCCCCGACGGCGGCCGGCGAGGCCGGGCGGATCCGGGTGGTGCTGGACGGCCTCGGGCTGCGCGAGCCCTGCACCGTCGTCGGCCACTCGCTCGCCGGTTTCCACGTCGAGGCCTTCGCCCGGCTGCACCCGGAGCGGACCGCCGGGCTGGTCCTGGTCGACGGCAGCGTCGAACCGGCGGCCCGGCCGTACCCGGCGCCCGGCGCGCGCGACCTGGCGGCCCGGGCGGCGGCCGGCGCCGCCACCGCCCTCGCCGTGCCGTACCTGCTGGGCCCGACCGCCCGCCGGATGGCGGCCCGGCTGTCCACCGTCCGCCGCGAGGACCTCGCCCCGGCACCGCTGGTCCGGCACTGCTACCGCACCGGCCGGGCCCTGCGCGCGCTGCTGCGGGAGAACGCGCGCTACCTCGACGTGGCGGCCGAGCTGGACGGGCTGCGGCGCACCCGGCCGCTGCCCGAGGAGCTGCCGGTCACCGTGCTGGCCGCCGACGACGGCTGCCGGACCCGCCGCACCGAGGCCTGGCTGGCCGAGCAGCGGGAACTCGCGGCGCTGCTCGGCGCCGACTTCCGCACCACGGCTCCGGCCGGGCACCTGGTGATGTTCGACCGCCCGGACGCCGTGGCCTCGGCCGTACTCGACACGAGCTGAGGTCCTGGGCGGATCGGCTCGCCCTCCGTTCCCTGCTGCAGTCGGCGTTCCAACCGGGCCGTCCCGGTCGCGGTGGGAAGGTCCACCCGCTCCGGAAACGCCTCAGGCCGCCCACCGGAGTGGACGGCCTGAGACCTTGCCATGTGCGCCGCCAGGGACTCGAACCCCGGACCCGCTGATTAAGAGTCAGCTGCTCTAACCAACTGAGCTAGCGGCGCCTGCTGACGTCGAAGACATTACACGGCGCCGGGCCGATCCGCCGAATCGTATTCGGGTGATCACTCTTTGTGATGATCCGCAGGTGGCGGCTCCGGGTGGTGGCAGGCCGCCTGGTGGTCCGCCCCCGGCGCGCTGCCGGTCAGCGCCGGCCGTTCCTGCTCGCAGCGGGCCCGGTCCGCCGGGGCCGTGAGCCCGGCGTAGCGCGGGCAGCGGGTGCGGAAGGGGCAGCCGGTGCGGCGCTCGGTGGGGGAGGGCGGGTCGCCGGCGAGCAGGATGCGGTCGCGGGCGCGCTCGGCGGCGGGGTCGGGGAGCGGGACGGCGGAGAGCAGGGCGCGGGTGTACGGGTGACGGGGGCGGTCGAAGACGGCGGAGACCTCGCCCTGCTCGACCGTCCGGCCGAGGTACATCACGCTGACCCGGTCGGCGAGGTGCCGGATCACCGAGAGGTCGTGCGAGACGAACAGGTAGGAGAGCCCGAGCTCCGCCTTGAGCGCCTGCAGCAGGTTGAGCACCCCGGCCTGGATGGAGACGTCCAGTGCGGAGACCGGTTCGTCCAGCACCAGCAGTTTGGGGCGGACGGCGAGCGCCCGGGCGATCGAGACGCGCTGGCGCTGCCCGCCGGAGAACTGGTGCGGGTAGCGGACGGCGTGGTCGGGGTCGAGGCCGACCTGGCGGAGCAGTTCGGGCACCCGGCGGGCGATCTCCGCGCGGGGGGTGCGCTGGGCGAGCAGGGGTTCCGCGACGATGTCGCCGATCGGCATCCGGGGGTCGAGGCTGGCCATCGGGTCCTGGAAGACGATCTGCAGTTCGGCGCGGAGCCGGTGGACTTCGGCCCGGGTCAGCTTCGCGGTGTCGTGGCCGAGCAGTTCGATCCGGCCGGTCTCCGGGGCGCCGAGCCGCAGCAGTTCGAACAGGGTGGTGGACTTGCCGGAGCCGGACTCCCCGACCAGGCCGAGGGTCTCGCCCTCGCGCAGGTCGAGGTCGACGCCGTCCACCGCGTACACCTCGCCGACCTTGCGCTTGAACACCGTGCCCTTGCGTAGCGGAAACGTTTTGCCGAGGCCGCTCACCGCCAGCACCGGCGCCAGGTCGGCGCGGTCGCCGGGAGCGGAGGCGGCGGGCAGCTCCGGCACGGGGTAGACCTCGGACGGCGCGGGCCGCCGCTCGGCGAGCTCCGCCGACCGCACGCACGCCGACAGGTGTTCGTCCGCACCCTCCGAAGCCGGCCCGGGGACGGCCTCCAGGACGGGCTCCGCTGTCGAGCAGCGCTCCTCCGCCAGCGGGCAGCGCGCCGTGAACGGGCAGCCCGGCGGCAGCTCGGCCATCGGCGCCGGGGCGCCGGGGATCGGCACCAGCGGACCGCCGCGCCCGTCCAGCCGGGGCAGCGCGCCGATCAGCCCGAGCGAGTACGGGTGGTGCGGGGCCGAGAACAGCTCGTCCACGGCGGCCGTCTCGACCACCCGCCCCGCGTACATCACCGCGACCCGGTCGGCCGTTCCGGCGATCACCCCGAGGTCGTGGCTGACCAGGACGAGCGCGGCGCCGGTCTCCCGGCGGGCGGTGCGCAGCACGTCCAGCACCTGGGCCTGGATGGTGACGTCGAGTGCGGTGGTGGGCTCGTCGGCGAGCAGGATGTCGGGCTCGTTGGCGACGGCCATGGCGATCATCGCGCGCTGGCGCATGCCGCCGGAGAACTCGTGCGGGAAGCTGTCCAGGGCCCGGTCGGGTGCCGGGATGCCGACCAGGTCGAGGAGTTCGGCGGCCCGGCGCCGCGCGGTGGCCTTGTCCACCCGCTGGTGGATGCGGACCGCCTCGGCGATCTGGTCGCCGATCCGGTAGACCGGGGTGAAGGCGGAGAGCGGGTCCTGGAAGACCATGGCGACCCGGCGGCCGCGGATCGCCGCGAGCTCCCTGCCCGGCAGCCCGACCAGCTCCCGTCCGTCCAGCCGCACCGATCCGCTGACCTGGGCCGTCCCGGGCAGCAGCCCGAGCACGGAGAGGGCGGTGACGGACTTGCCCGAGCCGGACTCGCCGACGATGCCGAGGGTCTCGCCGCGCCGCAGGGTGAGGTCCACCCCGCGGACGGCGGGGACCGGGCCGTGCGGCCCGGCGAAGTCGACCCGCAGGTCCCGGACGGCGAGCAGCGGGGTTTCGACGGTGGTGGTCACGGGTGCTTCCTACGGGAACGAAGGCTGCTGACGGAACGACGGCTGTCGGCGGAACGGCCGGAACGGGCGGAACGGCGGGAACGGGGAGAGCGGCGGGGCGCGGTGCCGGAGGTGGGGTCGAGGGCGTCACGCAGCCCGTCCCCGATCAGGTTGACGGCGAGGACGAACAGCACCAGCAGCCCGGCGGCGAAGTAGAACAGCCAGGGGAACACCGGGGCCTCGCTGGTCCCGGCGGCGAGCAGGGTGCCGAGCGAGACGTCCGGCGCCTTGACCCCGAAGCCGAAGTAGGAGAGCGCGGTCTCGCTCATCACGGCGCCGCCGACCGCGATGGTGGCGTCGATGATGAGGAAGGAGGCGACGTTCGGCAGGATGTGCCGGCTGATGATCCGCAGCGGTCGTACGCCCATGAACCGTGCGGCGCGGACGAATTCGCGCTCGCGCAGGGAGATGGTCATCGAGCGGACCACCCGGGCGGTGATCATCCAGTTGAACAGTGCGAGCAGCAGGACGAAGGCGATCCAGCCGGCGCTCTTCAGCCGGGACGAGACGACGGTGATGACCAGGAAGGCGGGGAAGACCAGCAGCAGGTCCACCACGAACATCAGCGCCCGGTCCGCCCAGCCGCCGAAGTAGCCGGCGCAGGCGCCGACCACGGACGCCAGCACGGTGGAGAAGAGCGCCACCAGCAGGCCGATGATCAGCGACTTCTGCAACCCGCGGACGGTCTGCGCGAACACGTCCTGACCGACCCCGTTGGTGCCGAACCAGTGGTCGGCGGAGGGGGGTTGGTGCAGCGCGGAGAAGTCGGGGGTGGCGTAGTGCCAGGGCGTGAGGTACGGCCCGCCGAAGGCGAGCGCGAACAGCAGCAGCACGATGACGGCCCCGGCGAGGGCCCCGCGGGCGGCGAGCAGCCGGGCCAGGACGAGCCGTCCGCGGCCGCTCGCCCGGGGCGCGCCGACCGAAGCCGCGGGTGCCGTGAGTGCCGTGGGCCCTGTGGGTTCGGTGGGCTCGGCCGGTTCGACGGAGAGGGTGGTCATCTCGGGTCTCCTCCGGTCAGGACCGCACGCGCGGATCGAGGGCGGCGTGCAGGGTGTCGGCGAGGAAGCCGGAGGCGAGGACGACGACCGCGGTGAACAGGTTGATCGCCACCACCGAGTTGACGTCCTGTTCGTTGATCGACTGGATCAGCCACTCGCCCATGCCGTGCCAGCCGAAGATCGTCTCGGTGAAGATCGCGCCGGTGAAGATGCCCAGGAAGCTGTAGGCGAACATGGTCGACATCGGGATCACGGCGGTGCGCAGCCCGTGCTTCAGCAGCGCCCGGCCGCGGGTGAGGCCCTTGGCCTCGGCGGTGCGCAGGTAGTCGGAGCCGAGCACGTCGAGCATGGTGCCGCGCTGGTAGCGGCTGTAGGTGGCGAGGCCGCCGAGGGCCAGCGAGATGGTGGGCAGCAGCAGGTGCAGCGCCCAGTCGGCGAGGTGGGTGCCGAGGCCGCCGGCCAGTCCGGGGGTCTCGTAGCCGGTGAACGGGATCACCTCGTGGCCGGCCGCGTCCTTGGCGGCGATGGCGCCGTTCTTGAGGAACAGCGCGACCAGGAAGACCGGCGTGGAGAGCAGCACGAAGGACAGCACGGTCAGCAGCCGGTCGGAGATCCGGTACTGGCGGACGGCGCTCCACGCCCCGACGGCGATGCCGAGGACGATGCCGAGCAGGCTGCCGATCAGCAGCAGCCGCAGGGAGACCCACACCCGCCGGCCGAAGTCGTCGGTGACCGGGGTGTCGTGGATGGTCCGGCCGAGATCGCCGTGGAGCAGCCCGCCGGCCCAGTGGCCGAAGCGCTCGACCACCGGGGTGTGGTCGTTCAGGTTGAGCGCGGTGAGCTGGCGTTCGACCGATTCGGCGGACGGGCGGGGCAGCTTGGCGTCGAAGTAGGTGCGGGGCTGCAGGGCTGTCGCGGAGATCGCGTACGCCAGGAAGACGGCGGCGATCAGCAGCACCGCGTAGTAGCTCAGCCGCTTCGCCAGGTAGCTGAGCATCAACGGCCGCCCGGGGTGGGGGCGGGGCCGACGCGTCTGGTGGGCATCGGGTGGTGGCCTTCGGTCGGGGCCCGGTCCGGGCGTCAGGTGGCAGGGGTGGCAGGTGAGTTGGGAACGTGCAGGTCAGAGTGAAACACCTGGGGACGGCGGTGGTGTTGCGGCGGTATTGCCGCCTGTGACGTTTGGATCAGGCGTTCGCTCCTCCCCCTGGTGGCGGATCTGATCCGCTGTTACGTTCCTCTGGCTCGGTGCCGGTTTGAGTGCCCATGCTCAAGCCTTGTCACACCTCGCGCGGCACAACTCCCGCATCGCAGAACTCACCCAGGGGGACCTCATGGACGCTTCCACTACGGCCCGCCGTCTCGGCAGGACGGCCGCGCTTGCCGTCGCCGTCGCGCTGGCGGTCACCGCGTGCACCTCGGGCGGGAGCGGTTCGGGCGACGGCGTGGCCAAGAGCGAGCCGCCGAGACAGGACTCCCAGGACATCAACGCCAAGCCGCTGGACCAGGTCAAGGACGGCGGCGAGGTGCGGCTCCCGCTCTACCAGTGGATCACCCAGTGGAACCCGTTCCAGGTGGACGGCACCTACGGCGACGCGATCTCGATCATGCGCACGCTGGAGCCGTCGCTCTTCAACACGGACGCCTCGGGCACCTTCCAGCCCAACCTCGACTACCTGGTGGAGGCGAAGGTCACCTCGACCTCGCCGCAGGTGATCACCTACAAGCTCAACCCCAAGGCCAAGTGGTCCGACGGCAAGCCGCTCGGTTACCAGGACTTCAAGGCGGACTGGCAGGCCAGCAACGGGAAGGACGCCGCGTACAACATCTCCGATCCGTCCGGGTACGAGCGGATCTCGGCCGTCGAGCAGGGCGCCGACCCGAGCGAGGTGAAGGTGACCTTCTCCGAGCCGTACGCGGACTGGCAGAACCTGTTCCGCCCGCTGATCCCGGCCGCCGGGATCTCCACCCCGGACGACTTCAACAAGGGCTGGGTGGAGAAGATCCCGATCACCGCGGGCTCCTTCAAGGTCGGCGTCGCGGACAAGACCGCGCAGACCCTCACCCTCGTCCCGGACCCGGCCTGGTGGGGCACCAAGCCCAAGCTGGACCGGCTCACCTTCCGGGTGATGTCCCAGTCCGCGACCACCCAGGCCTACCTCAACAACGAGATCGACCTGGCCACCGCCGGCACCGCCACCGCGTACGGGCAGCTCAAGGACGCCAAGGACACCGTGATCCGCGCGGCCAGCCCGTGGGACGAGGTGCACATCTCCTTCGGCGGGGGCGGCGCGCTGGCGGACCAGCGGGTCCGCCAGGCGCTCGGCAAGGCGCTCGACCGTTCGGCGCTGATCAAGATCGCCAACAACGGGGTGCCGGTCGAGTTCAAGCCGCTCGGCAACCACGTCTTCATGCCCAACCAGAGCGGCTACCAGGACAACTCCGGCGAGTGGGCCAAGTTCGACCAGGCCGCCGCCAAGAAGCTGCTGGACGACGCCGGTTGGAAGGAGGCCGGCAGCGGCCAGCCGCGCACCAAGGACGGGCAGCCGCTGGAGCTGCACTGGGTGATCAACGACGCCACCCCGCAGGCCCAGCTCGACCTGGCCACCGCGGCGGCCGCGATGTGGCAGGCGGCCGGGGTCAAGGTCGCCCTGGACAAGGTGCCGTCCAACGACTTCTTCACCAAGTACGTGAACCCGGGCAAGTTCGAGATCGCGAGCTGGCGCAACACCGACTCGTTCCCGCTGTCCAAGAGCCTGACGAACTTCCGCCTGCCGGTGGGCGACAACAGCTTCGAGAACCCCTCACGCCTGGGCACCCCGGAGATCGACGACCTACTGAAGAAGGCGGCCGGGACGGTCGACCCGACGGAGGCCGCGAAGCTCTACAACCAGGCGGACGCGAAGATCTGGGAGCTCGGCCACACCGTCGAGCTCTACCAGCGGCCGGTCGTGCTGGCGGTGCGCAAGGGCCTCGCCAACTACGGTGCCTTCGGGCTGGCGGGGGAGGACTACAGCAAGGTCGGCTGGGAGAAGTAGCCGTCGCGGACACGGCGAGGCGGGCCGCACGGCAGGCGCTGGCGAGCAGCGCGGTGATCACGAGGCCGGTGGTGCGACACGGGAAGGTCGGCTCTGCCGCCCCCGCTGTCCCGCCACCGGCCTTGACCTTCCGCGTTGCCCGCAGGCCGCCCGTGTCATGGAGCCCCGCAGGGCCCGCGCTTTTCCGACCGGGGATGAATCTAGCGGCGCTCCGGTCCCGCACGGCGCAGCGCGCGGGGCGCGCCCGGAAACCCGCCGCGCTGTCACCCGGTTCGCGCACCGGAGCGTCAACTGGGGCTGACGGAAAGGAAAAAAGGGACCTTCGGGGTCACCGCGCCCGGGGGCGCCCGAGGCTGCCGTACCGGCGCGCTGCCCTTCCCGCTGCCCTTCGCGCCGCCCGGCGTACTGCCCGGCGTACGGTCCGCGCCGGTGCGTGCGCCGGGCCCGGGGCGCTGCCAGGATGCGCGGGACGACCCGCCCCTCCCGATCCCGGAGCAGCTCCGATGGCCAGTGAACCCGCCGCCGCGGCGCCCCGCGCGCACCACGTCGACCCGCCGCCGGTGCGCCGGATGATCCCGCGCGACCGCGACGAGCCGCACCGGGTCGCCACCCCGCTGGAACTCTTCTTCGACCTCTGCTTCGTGGTCGCGGTCGGCCAGGCCGGGCGCGAACTGGCCCACTCCCTCGCGGCCGGGCACTACGAAGAGGGGCTGCGCGGCTACGCGCTGGCTTTTTTTGCGATTTGGTGGGCCTGGATGAACTTCACCTGGTTCGCCTCCGCGTACGACTGCGACGACGTGCCGTACCGGGTCACCACGCTGGTGCAGATCGCCGGGGTCCTGATCCTCGCGGCCGGGGTGCCGCGGCTGTTCGCCACCCAGGACCTGGTGCTGGCGATCACCGGCTACGTGGTGATGCGCCTCGCGATGGTGACCCAGTGGCTGCGCGCCGCGGCCGGCGAGCAGGGCGAGGCGCGCCGGGTCGCGGTGCGGTACGCGGTGGGGATCACGATCTGCCAGGTCGGCTGGATGGTGCTGCTGTTCCTGCCGCACGGTGCGCGCCCGTACGTCATCCCGATCGGCGTGCTGTGCGAGCTGGCCGTGCCGGTGATCGCGGAGCTGCGGATGCAGACCTCCTGGCACCCGCACCACATCTCCGAGCGGTACGGGCTGTTCACCCTCATCGTGCTCGGCGAGACGGTGGCGGCGGCGACCGTCGCGGTGCAGTCGGCGGTGGACGAGCACGAGGAGCTGGGCCGGCTGGTGCCGGTGGCGATCGGCGGTCTGCTGATCTGCTTCGCCGCCTGGTGGATCTACTTCGCCCGGCCGGTCCACGAGCACCTGCGCTCCAACCGGCAGGCCTTCGCCTGGGGGTACGGGCACTACCTGGTGTTCGGTTCGGCGGCGGCGATCGGCGCCGGGCTGGAGGTGGCGGTGGAGTCGGCCGTGCACAAGGCGGAGATCTCCGAGACCGCCGCCACCGCGACGGTCACCGTGCCGACCGCGGTCTACCTGGTCACGGTCTGGTTCCTGCACTCCCGGCACACCAAGCGCGGCATCGTCGCCCAGGCGGTGGCGCCGGGCGGGGCCGCGCTGGTGCTGGCCTGCACCGCGCTCGGCGGCTCCGGGGTCCTGGCGGCGGGCCTGGTCTGCGCGCTGATGGTGACGGTGGGCGTGCTGATCCACAGCCGGGAGGGGCGGGTCCGGGGCGCTGCCTAGGGCCGCCCCAGGGGCCCGGTGCGTTGCCCAGGACCGCCCCAGAGGTCCGGGGCGCTGCTTAGGACCGCCCCAGCAGCACCGGTTCGTGTCGTGCCAGCCAGGCGAGGTAGGCCGGGTTGACCTTGGCCAGATCCAGGTAGGCGGCGCGCAGTTCGCCGTACAGCGCGTCCAGTGCGGGCGGGCTGAGCGCGCGCGGGCGCCAGGTGAACAGCAGCCGGACGGCCAGCGGGTCCCCGTGCACCGGGCGGACGACCGTGCCGGGCCCGGGCGGGGCGGTCGGCTGGCAGGGGCGGACGGCCTCGCCCGAGGCGACCAGCTCGGCGGCGGTGGCGTTGTCCCGCACCTGCAGCACCCGGGGGTTGAGCCCGGCTTCGCTGAACACCCGGCGCATCGCCGCGTACTCGTGGTCGGCGGTCGGGTCGACCATCCAGGTGTCCTCGGCGAGTTCGGCGAGGCGGACGACCGGGCGGGCGGCGGCCGGGTGCCCGGCGGCCAGCTCGACGTACTGCGGCTCGCGGGCCATCAGCACCCGCTGCTCGGCGTCCGGCGGCACCCGCAGCGGGAATCCCTCGCTCTCGTGCACGAAGGCCACGTCCAGCTGGTCGGCGGCGACCATCCGCAGCAGCGCGCTGGCCGAGACGTCGACGTGGATGGTGGTGTCGGTGTCGGGCAGCCGGTCGTGCACCCGGCGCAGCCAGGCCGCGACCGCCCGGCTGCCGACGCTGCCGATGCGCAGCCGCCGCTGCCGGCCGGGGCCGGTCGCGTCGCGGGCCTCCTGTCGGGCGGCGGCCACCAGCGCGGCCATCTCGGTGATCACCGGCCGGGCCCGGGAGAGCACCGAGTGGCCGAGCGCGGTGGGCCGGCTGCCGGTCTGCTCGCGGGTGAACAGGGTGCCGCCGATGGCCCGTTCGATGCGGTGCAGCTGGGTGGTGAGGGATGGCTGGGTCATGCCGAGCTGGAGCGCGGCCTTGCGGAGGCTGCCGGTGTCGGCGATGGCGCACAGCACCCGGAGGTGTCTCACGTCGAGCTCCACGTCGGGAGCATAGACGCCATCGAGCCATCTCGCCAAGGACATGACAGGCAATCAAAGGCCCGCCGGCGGCCCGCCGGGCGGTTCGCACGCCAAACCGCACGGCAGGCCGCGTGACGGACCGTACGGCAGACCGCGTGACGGACCGTACGGCGCAACCCCGCCGGTATGCGGCGGTGCTATCGCCGGTTGACATCATCCGCGACGGGCCCGGGCGGGTCGAAGCTCGGGGGCAGCAACCCGCCCCGGCCACCGGCCGAGGCGGCCCCCCACCGTGCGCCGCCGCCGTTGCCCGGCCCCCACCGGCTCCGGCGAGGCCGCGCACCGCGCATTCGGAGCCCCCACATGAAGCGATCCGTGCTGTCCGCCGCCCTGGGCCTCGCCCTCGCGGCCGGCCTCGCGACCCTGCCCGCCACCGCCATCGCCGCGCCGGCGGCGCCCGCCGCCCCGGCCGCCCACGCCGTTCAGGGCTACACCCCGGCGACGTACGCCGGTTCGGCCGCGGAGGCCGCGGAGGCCGCGAACAACCGGGCCTTCTTCCAGGCCGTGGTGGCCTCGGTCAAGGCCAAGCGGGCCGCCAACCCGTGGCTGCAGACCGTCACCGTCACCTACGACACCGCCAACGCCCCGTCCTTCACCAGCCAGATCGCCACCGCCGCGCAGATCTGGAACGGCTCCGTGCGCAACGTGCGGCTCCAGGAGGCCGGTGGCAACGCCGACTTCTCGTACTACGAGGGCAGCGACAGCCAGGGCTCGTACGCCAGCACCGACGGGCACGGCCACGGCTACGTCTTCCTCGACTACCAGCAGAACCAGGAGTACGACTCGGTGCGCGTCACCACCCACGAGACCGGGCACGTACTCGGCCTGCCCGACGACTACTCCGGCCCGTGCAGCGAGCTGATGTCGGGCGGCGGCCCCGGCCCCTCCTGCACCAACCCGTACCCCGACGCCAACGAGCGCGGCCAGGTCGACTACCTCTGGGCGAACGGTCTCGCGGCGGCCGACCAGGCTGTCCGGTAGCCGAGTTCGGGGCGCGGCGGGCCGCTCGGCCGGAATCGAGCGGCCCGCCGCTCTGGGTACTTCCCCGCTCCGGAGCCTAGCCGCCGCCCGAACGGAATGCCAGGGGAACGGTTGGGTCAAGGCCAGGGAAAGGCGGCTCGAATCGGCGAGAGCCCAGGGGTATTGCACGGAGCTATCGCGGATTGACATCATCCGCCCGCCCGCCGGGCTGCCCGAAGCTCTGGGGACATCACCCGTTGACCAGGTGTCCCCCCGGGCCGGCCCCCAACCGGCCACGGCACCACAGGAATCGGAGCCCCCACATGAAGCGATCCGTGCTGTCCGCCACCCTCGGCCTCGCCCTCGCGGCCGGCCTCGCCGTGCTGCCCACCACCGCCGCGGCCGCGGCCCCGGCCGCCCCGGCCGTGCAGGGCTACACCGCCTCGACGTACGCCGGTTCGGCCACCGAGTCCGCGGACAACCAGGCCTTCTACCAGGCCGTGATGGCCTCCGCGAAGGCCAAGCAGGCCGCCAACCCGGGCCTGGCGACCGTCGTGGTCACCTACGACGCCAGTTCGGCCCCGACCTTCCGCAACCAGATATCCCAGGCCGCGCAGATCTGGAACAGCTCGGTCGGCAACGTCCAGCTGCGGTCCGGCTCGGCCGCCGACTTCCGCTACTACGAGGGCAACGACAGCCGGGGCTCGTACGCCAGCACCGACGGGCACGGCAGCGGCTACATCTTCCTCGACTACCAGCAGAACCGGCAGTACAACTCGGTGCGGGTGACCGCCCACGAGACCGGGCACGTGCTCGGCCTGCCGGACCACTACTCCGGCCCGTGCAGCGAGCTGATGTCGGGCGGCGGCCCCGGCACGTCCTGCACCAACCCCTACCCGAACGGCACCGAGCGCAGCCGCGTCAACTCCCTCTGGGCGCGCGGCTGACGCTCCCGACGGACCCCGGACCGGCCGCCCCTCGCGGCCGGTCCGGGGTCTCCGCCGTGGGTTCCGGGATCGGTCACTCAAGGGCCTCGTCGCTGCGGGGCGTTGTCGGTGCCGCGTGCGAGCATGCGGCGAGACCGTACGCCCCCGACCGCAAGGTGCCGCCATGTCCCGTTCCGTCCCCGACCGGCTCGACGACCTTCCGTACGCCGAACTGCTGCGCCCGCACGCCGGCCCGCTGCGCAGCGACGAGCGGTACGACACCGCGCACTTCGACGGCGGCGAGCACACGGACGAGTCGGGCGCCGGGGCGGCCTTCCTGGAGTGCGCCTTCACCGGCGTCGCGCTCAGCGGGGTCAAGCTGCGCCAGGCCCGGTTCAACGAGGTCTGGGTGCAGGCCGGCCGCTGGGTGGCCTGCGACCTCAGTGACTCCGAGTGGCAGGACAGCGCCTTCGTCGGAGGTGTGCTGGCCGGGGTCGCCGGGTACGGCTCGGCGCTGCGCCGGGTCGTGTTCCGCGGCTGCAAGCTGGAGGCGGTCAACCTGCGGGCGGCCGTGCTGCGGGACGTCGTCTTCGAGGACTGTCTGCTGCGCGACGTGGACTTCGGCGAGGCGAAGCTGACGGGGGTGTCCTTCCCCGGCTCGACGCTGGAGGAGGTCCGGCTGCGCGGGGCCACGCTGAGCAAGACCGACCTGCGCGGCGCCGTCCGGCTCGGGCTGGCCGACGGCCACCAGGGGCTGCGCGGCGCGGTCATCAGCTCCACCCAGCTGCTGGAGCTGGCGCCCCAGTTCGCGCAGGCGCTGGGCATCGACGTGAAGGACCGCTGACGGCGGGCCGCCTCCGTCCCTCCCCGGCGTTTCCGTCGTGCGTTCAGCCCGGCGTCGCTCGGTGACACCCGGACGAACAGTCCGCCAATCCTGCTGCACGCATCTGGTGGCCGCTCCGTCCGAGGTGGAAACTGCTGCGCGATCGATGAGCCCGACTTGTGTACACAACATCGCCAGCGAAGGGACGGACTGGGCTGATGGCCGAGTTGAGTCGTAGGAAGTTCGTCACGCTGTCCGGCGCCGCCGCGGCCGGTCTCGCCGTGGCCGGCACCGGTGCGGCGGGAGCCGCCCCGGGCGCGCCCGCGGTGGCCTCCACCACCACGCTCCAGCAGACCGGCACCATCACCGACGCGCAGCACGTGGTGATCCTGATGCAGGAGAACCGCAGCTTCGACCACTACTTCGGCACGCTGCGCGGCGTGCGCGGCTTCGCCGACCGCAGCGCGATCCAGATCGCCGGCGGCTACAGCGTCTTCAACCAGCCCAACGGCCTGCTCAGCCGCCAGTACCCGTGGCAGTTCAGCCAGACCAAGCCGGCCGGCGGCGCCGACCCCGAGCGCCTCGCCCAGTGCAACGGCGACCTCAGCCACGGCTGGAGCGACCAGCACAAGGCGTGGAACGGCGGCAAGATGGACTCCTGGGTCGCCGCCAAGGGCAACGTCCGCACGCTCGGCTTCCTCACCCGCCAGGACATCCCGTTCCACTACGCGCTGGCCGAGAACTGGACCATCTGCGACGCGTACCACTGCTCCGTCCTGAGCGCGACCGGCCCCAACCGCACCTACCACTGGTCCGGCCAGATCGACCCGGCCGGCACCGCGGGCGGCCCGGCCTACGACGGCGGCGACGAGAAGGGCCTGCGCTGGCAGACCTACGCCGAGGCCCTGGAGAACGCCGGCGTCAGCTGGAAGGTCTACCAGAACGCCGCCGACAACTACGGCGACAACGCCCTCGCCTACTTCAGCCAGTTCTCCGGCGCCCCGGCCGGCAGCCCGCTGGCCGTCAAGGGCATGGGCTCGGTGCCCAAGGCCACCGGCAAGACCCCGGACGACATCGCCGCCGCGATCAAGGCCGACGTGCTGAACGGCACCCTCCCGCAGGTCTCCTGGATCGTCCCCGACCAGGCCTCCTCCGAGCACCCGTACGCCACCCCGGCCGACGGCGCGCACTTCGTCCACATGGTGATCGACGCGCTCAACGCGGACCCGAACGTCTTCAACTCGTCCGTCCTGTTCATCAACTACGACGAGAACGACGGCTTCTTCGACCACGTCCCGCCGCCGGTCGCCCCGGCCGGCACCCCGGGCGAGTTCTACAACGGCACCAACATCGGCCTCGGCTTCCGCGTCCCGCTGATCGCCGTCTCGCCCTGGACCCGCGGCGGCTGGGTCAACTCCGAGACCTTCGACCACACCTCGGTGCTGCGCTTCCTGGAGACCTGGACGGCCGCCCTCGGCACGCCCGCGCAGTGCGTGAACATCAGCGACTGGCGCCGCCGCGTCTGCGGCGACCTGACCAGCGCGTTCGACTTCGCCAACCCGGTCTACGGCCTGCCCGCGCTGCCGGACACCTCGCAGACCATCGGCCTGTCCGCCTGCGGTCCGCTGCCCAACCCGGCGCCGGTCAACAACCAGCTGCCGCTGCAGGAGAGCGGCACCCGCCCGGCCCGCGCCCTGCCCTACCAGCCGAACGCCAACCTGGACCACCTGGAGTTCGGCTCCGGCGGGGTGATGAAGGTCTGGATCACGATGGCCAACCAGGGCGCGGCGGCGCTGAAGTCCGCGCACTTCGCCGCCTACGCCAACGCCTACCGCAGCGGCGGCCCGTGGCAGTACACCGTCGACCCGGGCGGCAACACCAGCGACTTCTTCAACTGCGGCACCGGCTTCGGCGGCGGGCCGTACGACCTGACGGTGGTCGGCCCCAACCGCTTCCTGCGCCGTTTCAAGGGTGACGCCACCAAGGCGGGCAAGGACGCGGCCGTCACCGCCTCGTACGCGATCGAGCCGGGCACCGGCAAGCTCGCCCTCTACTTCACGCTGGCCAACAACGGCGGCACGCCGCTGACCTTCACCATCGCGTCCAACAACTACCGCACGGACGGCCCCTGGACGTACCAGGTCCCGGCCGGCGGCAGCGTCAGCGACTTCTTCAACGCCGTGGCGTACACCAACGGCTGGTACGACTTCACGGTGACGGTGGACGCGGACAGCAGCTGGTCCCAGCGCTTCACCGGCCACCTGGAGGCGGGCACGCCCAGCATCACCGGCTGACGACCGCCCTCACCGCGTGCAACGGCGGCCCCACGACCCGGTACCTCGGGTGGTGGGGCCGCCGTCGTCCCCGAGCGGGCCCTCCCGTCACCTTCGCCGGAACAGGTGGTGTGCGTCACGCCGCTCGGGCTGGGCACGACCTCCAGGTGGAACCGGTCGAGCAGCCCGTCGGGGGACTCCCAGAGCCGCAGTCCGGATCCGAGCACCACCGGCGAGACCGCCACGTGCACGGTGGCGACGAGGCTTTCCTGCCGGCGGCCTCTCCCGCGGATGCCCGCCGTCACGGACGCGCGGCTGACTCCGGGCGGCTTCAGAGCCGGTCGTAAATGGTGCCGAGCTGCCGCAGGACGTCGGTCGCGACGTCCAGGGCGGTGGTGTCGTGGCGGGCGAGTGCGGTGTCGAGTGCCCGGACCAGGGCGTCCTGGCGTTCCTGGTGGCGGCTCCGGCCGGTGTCGGTGAGGGCGACCAGCACGGATCTCTTGTCACCGGCGGGGCGCTCGCGAGTGACGTAGCCGGCCGCGACGAGGCCGTTGACCAGCTGGGTGGTGGCGGCGCCGGTGGTCTCGGTGGCGGCGGCCAGTTGGCCGATCGGCAGCGGGCCGGTCTCTGCGAGGGCCCGCAGGGCGCGGGCGTGGGTGAGGGAGAGCGCGCCGGGGGTGCGGGTGGCGCGTCCGCGCAGCCGGGAGTCGGCGGCGCTGAGGCTGTAGGCGGCGCGCGCGAGCGAGTCCAGGGCCCGGTCGCGGGCGGCGCCGGACGGCGGTTCGGGCTCGGGCTGGGCCTGCGGCTGTGACATGGGGTGGTCTCCGTGGTGCGGGCGAGGGGCGAGTTGACAGGAGTTTAGCCTAAGTACTTAATAGATAAGTACTTAGCTAGGCATTGCGGAGCGGGGTCGGGTACCCCGTCGAGAGAGGACACCTGTCATGACCGCACGATCCACCGGCCAGAGCTGGGCCCTGGACATCGCCCTCGCCCAGGGCGGCTTCGACGCCCTGCACCCCCAGGCGAAGGGCACCCTGGAGCAACTGGGCCACGACCACACCGACTTCGACAAGGTCTTCGACCTGGTCCGGAGCGGCGTGATGCTGCCCAAGGCGTGGGCCACCATCGCCGGCCAGGCCGAGGAGCGCGCCGCCCACCACGAGCGCGGCGGCTTCGCGCAGACCGCCGCCGACCTCTACGTGCGCGCCTCGGTGATGTGGGGCCGCGCCCAGTACTCCGTCTTCGACGCCACCGACCCGCGCAAGCTCGCCTTCCGCGAGCGCGCCAACCACTGCGTCGAGCGCCTGGGCGCGCTGCGCGGCAACCGGGTGCGCCGCGTCGTCCTCGACTTCGAGGGCAAGCAGATCTTCGCCCTCCTCCACCTGCCGGCCGGAGACGTCAGGAACGCCCCCGCGGTGATCCTCGGCCCGGGGATGGACATGATCAAGGAGGACTACATCCACGCGGCCGAGCGGTACTACACCTCGCGCGGCATCGTGGCCCTGTCCATCGAGGGCCCCGGCCAGGGCGAGAGCCGGGCGAACGGGCTGACCGTCGACCTGACCAACTACGAGCGTGCCATCAGCCGTTACATCGACCACCTGGCCTCGCTGCCGGAGGTCGACGCGGCCCGGATCGGCATGTTCGGCATCTCGATGAGCGGCTACTGGGGCTCCCGCGCCGCGGCCACCGACCGCCGCCTCGCCGCGCTGGCCGCCTTCGAAGCCGTCACCGGCGACTTCACCACCATCTTCGAGCGCGCCCAGCCCACCTTCAAGAACAACTACATGTTCATGGCCGGCTACAGCGACGAGGACGCCTTCGACCGCGACCTGGTCGCCCGCATGCCGTTGGGCGACCTCGTCCGGGAGATCACCTGCCCGGTCCTCTACGGCATCGGCGAGTTCGACGAACTCACCGTGCTGGAGGAGGCGCTGGCCAACTACGAGCGGGTCCGCGCCCCCAAGGAGATCCGCGTCTACGAGAACGAGTTCCACCCGCTGGGCGGCACCGCCGCCGAGGTGTTCCGGTTCGGCGCCGAGTGGGTCGAGCGCGCCCTGAACGGGGAGTTCGCCGAGCCGGGCCGCGACGTGCGCCACTACGTCCACGACGACGGCCGCACCACCGACGGCACCGCCGACCCCACCTGGTGGCTCGGCACCGTCCCCACCCGGATCAGCGACGCACGCCGGGCGTAGCAGGCAGGCTCAGCCGAACGGGCCGCGCGGGAACCACGGATCGCGGACCTCCCGGGGCCCGTACGGCGTCAGCAGGGTCAGGGTGCACGGCGAGGCCGCGTACTCGGTCAGCTGCACCGCGCCGTGCATCAGCAGCAGGTCGTGGGCGCCGGGCAGCCGCCCGTCCGGTGCGGCGAGCGGGCCGACCCGCCGGCGCGGTCCGTCGTGCGGGTCCTCGGCGGTGCGCCGGGCGTGGCTTCCGGAAGGTACGACGGTCACAGCGGGCTCCAGACGGTGGCGTCAGTTCGGCCGACGGCTCCACCCTGCGCCCGGCCGGCGCCACCCGGCTACGGCCGTTGGGCGCGTCCACCCGGGACCAAAGGCTCAACCCGCGCGGCGCCCTGCCCCCGACCCGTCCACCCGGCCGCCGCTGCTCCCGGCCCGAGGTGCGCCCGTTCGCACCCGGTGTGAGAGTGGGGGCAGCCCGGCATTCCGTCATTCCCTCCGGAGGAGGAGCCATGGGCATCTTCGACAGGTTGTTCCACCGCGCGCCGCACGAGGCCGGCGGGCCGGACGCCTCCCAGCGGGCCGCCCTCGCCCACGACGAGGCCGTCGACGCGTTCGGCGACGAGGTCGAGCGCACCCGCGAGACCCAGGACCGGCTCACCCGGGACCGGCTCTCCCAGGAGGAGGCCGACCGGCGCGCCGCCGAGAACATGACGGCCGAGGGCGATCCCTGGGACTGACTCGCCACCGGTCGTGGCCCCCACGTCCAGCGGCCCCCCGTGTCACCGCTCCCGCGGCGGCAGCGGGGGGCGCCGCAGGTCCGGCCGGGGCGTGGACTCCGGCGGGGGCGCCGCGGCGGGCGCGTCCTCCAGCAGCTCCAGGGCCAGTTGGACGGCGGCGACCAGTTCGGGGTGGCGTCCCCGGGCCCAGTCCCGCGGGGTGCGCAGCACGTGCACGTCGGGCTCGACGCCCCGGTTCTCCACCGTCCAGCCGAGGCCGCCGCCGAACCAGGAGGCGTTCTTCGGCACCGAGATCTGGGTGCCGTCGCCGAGGGTGTGCCGTCCGGACATGCCGACCACTCCGCCCCAGGTGCGGTTGCCGACCACCGGGCCGAGCCCGAGCAGCTTGATCGCCGCGATGATCACGTCCCCGTCCGAGCTGGTCGCCTCGTCGGCGAGGGCCACCAGCGGGCCGCGCAGTGCGTGCCGGGGCCAGCGGACCGGTTGGCGGTCCCGGGTGAAGTCCCAGGCCAGGACGTGCCGGGTGAGCTTCTCCAGGACCAGTTCGGAGACGTTGCCGCCGGCGTTGCCGCGCACGTCCAGTACCAGTGCGGGCTTGTCCAGTTCGCGCCGCAGGTCCCGGTTGAACTGTGCCCAGCCGGAGCCGCCGAGGTCCGGGATGTGCAGGTAGCCGCACCGCCCGTCGCTGAACTCCCGGACCAGGGAACGGCGTTTGGACACCCAGTCCTGGTAGCGGATGGGCCGTTCGTCGGTCAGCGGGGTGACGGCGATCCGCCGCACCGGGCCGTCCGGGCCGCTGCGCAGGGCCAGTTCCACGGTGGTGCCGCCGGTGCCGGCCAGCAGCGGCAGCGGCCCGCGCACCGGGTCCACCGGGCGTCCGCCGACGGAGAGCAGTTCGTCGCCGTCCCGGACGCCCTGGGCGGCCAGCGGGGCGCGGGCGCGCGGGTCGGAGGACTCGCCGGCCAGCACCCGGTCGACCAGCCAGCGCCCGTCGGGGGCCCGGTGGGCGGTGGCGCCGAGCAGGCCGAGCGGCTGCTGGGCGAGCGAGGGCCCTTCGGCGCGCCGGGACGGGGTGACGTAGGCGTGCGAGGTGCCCAGTTCGCCGAGGAGTTCGCGCAGCAGGTCGGCGAAGTCGTCGGGTGAGCAGACGCGTTCCAGCAGCGGCTCGTACTGGGCGACCAGGGCGGGCCAGTCCAGGCCGGACATCCGCTCGTCCCAGAACTGGTCCCGGACGATCCGGGCGGCCTCGTGGTAGGCCTGGCGCCACTCGGCGGCCGGGTGGACGGTGTGGGTGATCCGGCGCAGGTCCACGCTGGTGCCGGCGGAGGGGGCGGCGACGGGGATCACCCGGAGCGTGCCGGCCGAGTAGACGGCGATCGAGCCGCCGTCGCCGGAGACCGCGTAGCCGTCCAGCTTGTCCACCAGCGTGCTGCGGGTGCCCCGGGCCAGATCGAAGTGCTCCAGCGAGGGGCGGCCCGAGGTGTCCTCCGGGCTGGCGAAGGTCTGCCCGAGGGTGCCGGCGATCGGCCAGCGCAGCCAGACCAGGCCGCCGCGCACCGCGTCGGTGGCCGAGTACTTGGAGGCGATCACCGGGAACTGCAGCAGCCGTTCGGCGATGCCTTCGGGCTCGACCCGGACGGTGCCGTCGCCGCCGCCGTCCCCGCGCGGGGCGCCGTCCTCGACCGGCGCGGTGAACGGCGAGGGCGTGTCGGCAGTGAGCGGGACGAGGTACGGGCGGCAGCCGACGGGAAAGGAGAGGTCGCCGGTGTGCACGTCGTGGACCGGGTCGAAGCCGCGCCAGGACAGGAAGGCCAGGTAGCGGCCGTCCCGGGTGAACACCGGCTGCTCGTCCTCGAAGCGGCCGTCGGTGACCTCGGTGATCGACGCGGGCGCCTCGGTGCGGGTGAGCCGGATCCGGCGCAGCGAGCGCCCGGCGACCGGCTGGGACCAGGCGATCCAGTGCGAGTCGGGGGAGAACCGGGCGCTGGAGACCGGCCCGTACTCGGAGGCGGCGAGCTCGCGCACCTCGCCGTCGGCGGCGGAGACCAGCAGCAGCCGCCCGTCCGAGGCGGCGGCGGCGAGGCGGCTGCCGTCGGGGGAGGCGGTGAGCTCCAGGACGCGGCCGAGCCGGCCGGCGGCGAGGATCCGGTGGCGGTGCTTGTCCCCGCTGCCGGACCCGGGGGTCCCCTCGTGCCCGGGCAGCGGCATCACCTCGATCGCGTCGGCGCCTTCCGCGTCGGTGACCCAGGCCGCCTCGCCGGTGTGCCCGAGCAGCACCGGCAGCCGGGTCCGCACTCCCGGGGTATCGGCGAGCGCGCGGGCCGGGCCGTCCTTGTGGGTGAGCCAGTACTGGCTGCCGCGCACGGTGATCACCCCGGCCCGGCCGCTCTGGTCGCAGGCGAGGTCCTTGACCTGCGACGCGGCGCCGACCTGGTACGGGCGGCGGCCGACCCGGGCGCCGCCGAGCGGGACGTCCAGCCGGCGCGGGGCGGGGGCGTCCAGGCCGTCCAGCAGCCAGAGGTCGCCGGCGTGCTGGTAGACGATCCGGGTGCCGTCGGTGGCGGCTTCGCGGGCGTAGTAGGAGGCGTGGTCGGTGTGCCGGCGCAGGTCGGTGCCGTCCGGGCGGCAGGAGTAGAGGTTGCCGATGCCCTCGTGGTCGGAGATGAAGGCCACCCGGTCGCCGAGGGGCCCGGCGACCGGCATCGGGGCGGCGAGGTGCCCGGTGTGGTCGGGGAGGATCCGCTCGCCGTCCGCCCAGAGCCGGCCGACGGCGCCGCCCCGGTAGCGCTTCCAGGCGGCGGGCTCGTGCGGGGCGGCGCCGGTGAGCAGGACGGTCCGCTCACGGCTCATCTGGGCGTCGCCGACCGGGCCCCAGGGCATACGCCGGCCGGGGGAACCGTCCGGGGGCAGGGCGTGCGCCCAGGTGTAGTGGCCGAAGGGCTCGTGGAAGGAGGTGACGGCGAGCACCTCGCCGTTTGGCAGCCAGCCGCGCACCCGGGTGTCCTGGCTGCCCCAGAAGCTGAGCCGGCGGGCCTCGCCGCCGTCGACCGGGGCGGTCCACACCTCGGGGGTGAGGCTCAGCCAGCTGGTCCAGGCGAGGGTGGTGCCGTCGGGGGAGAAGCGGGGGTGGCTGACCCGGGTACGGTCGCAGGTGACCCGCCAGGCCCGGCCGGTGACGGCGCCGCCGGTGTCCAGCGGGGCGATCCAGACGTCGTCCTCGGCGGTGAAGGTGAGCAGGCCGCCGTGCAGGTGGGGGTGGCGGAGGTAGCCGGGCGGGGTCACCCCTCCATCCTTCGACGGGGTGTCACACCCGGCAACCGGGACGGGCCGCCGGGGGCGCACGGAGCGGGTCCGCACGCCGACGGGGACCACGCTTGCACCTGACACCGGTGTGAGGTCCAACCATGGTCCCCATGGCGACCACACAGCTCCCGACTCCGGTACTCCGCAAGCCCTTCCCGCTCCCCTCCCTGCTCGCCCTGGCCACCGCCGTCTTCGTCACCGCGCTCACCGAGAACCTGCCCGCCGGGGTGCTGCCCGGCATGAGCGAGTCCCTCGGCGTCAGCGAGTCGGCCGCCGGGCAGACCGTCACCGTCTACGCGATCGGCTCCGCCGTCACTGCGATCCCGCTCACCGCGGCCACCGCCGGCTGGGGCCGCAAGCGGCTGCTGCTCACCGCGATGGGCGGCTTCGCGGTGGCCAACACGGTGACGGCGGTCTCCGGCAACTACCCGCTCACCCTGGCCGCCCGCTTCCTCGCGGGCGTCGCGGCCGGCCTCGCCTGGGCGCTGCTGGCCGGGTACGCCCGCCGGCTGGTGCCGGTCGAGCAGCAGGGCCGGGCGATGGCCGTCGCGATGGCGGGGGTGCCGGTGGCGCTGTCGCTCGGGGTGCCGGTCGGCACCTTCCTCAGCCGGATGTTCGCCTGGTGGGTGCCGTTCCTGGCCATGACGGCACTGGCGGTCGGCGTGGTCGGCTGGATCACGGCGATGCTGCCCGAGCAGCCCGGGCAGCCGGACGGCGAGCGTGCCCCGGTCCGGCACGCGCTCACCGTGCCCGGCGTGCTGCCGGTGCTCACCATGACGGTGCTCTACGTGCTCGCGCACACCATCCTGTTCACCTACATCGCGCCCTTCCTCGACGGGGCCGGCCTCGGCGGCGCCACCGGCACCGTGCTGCTGGTCTTCGGCCTGGCCTCGATGGCGAGCATCTGGCTCACGGGTGCCCACATCCACCGTCGGCTGCGGCAGTTGACGATCGGCGGCGCGCTGCTGGTCGCGGTGACGGCGGGCGCCCTCGCGGTGTGGTCCGGCAGCGCGCCGCTGGTGTACCTCGCGGCGCTGCTCTGGGGCCTGGGCTGGGGCGGTGCCCCGACCCTGCTGCAGACCGCCCTCGGCGACGCGGGCGGGGAGCAGGCCGACGCCGCCCAGGCCATGCTGGTGACCCTGTGGAACATCGCGATGGCGGCCGGCGGAGTGGTCGGCGGCCTGGTCCTGAGCGGCCTCGGCACCGGCGCCCTGCCGTGGGCGGTCCTCGCGCTGATGCTCCCCGCCCTCGCCGTGGCCGTCGGCGCCCGCCGCCACGCCTTCCCCCCGGTGCGCGGCTGACGTGCCGGCCGGATCCCGTGGCCGGATCCCGCGGCCCGATCCCATGGCGCGATCCCGGCCGTACACAGCCCGAAGTGCCGGAAGGCCCCTCGCTTTCGCAAGGGGCCTTCCGGTTGTCTGTGCGCCGCCAGGGACTCGAACCCCGGACCCGCTGATTAAGAGTCAGCTGCTCTAACCAACTGAGCTAGCGGCGCCTGCTGACGTGGGAGACATTACCTGGTCAGCGGCCGAAACACACAATCGGCCCGGAGGGTGCCACGGCGGGCCCGGAGTCCTCGGCCCGGGCCTCACATGGTCAGCACCACCTTGCCCCGGACGTGCCCGGTGCCGACCATCCGGTGGGCCTCGCCGGCCCGCTCCAGGGGGAGGGTCTCGGCGATCTCCAGCCGCAGTCCGCCCGCCTCCCACAGCCGGACCAGCTCGGCCAGTCGCTCGGCCGTGCGCGGAGCCCGCAGCTGCCGCACGCCCAGCCGCTGGGCGCCCGGGTAGTCGACCACGGTGCCGATCCGGTCCCGGTCGGCGACCAGCTCGACGGAGGCCTCCAGCGCGCCCCGCCCGGCGGCGTCGAAGGCGACGGTCACCCCCTGCGGCGCCGCCGCCCGGACCCGCTCGACCAGCCCCTCCCCGTACGCGACCGGGATCGCGCCCAGTTCGCGCAGGTAGGCGTGGTTGCGCTCGCTCGCGGTGCCGACCACGGTCGCCCCCCAGGCCTGGGCCAGCTGGACGGCCACCGTGCCGACCCCGCCCGTGGCACCGTGCACCAGGAGGGTGTCGCCGGGGCCGACCCCGAGCAGGGTGAGCGCCGCGTGCGCGGTCTGGCCGGAGGCGGAGAGCGAGCCGGCCAGCTCCCAGGGCATCCCGGCCGGCTTGGCCACCAGCTGGGCCGCGTCCACCGTGACCAGCTCGGCGTGGCTGTCCAGCACCCGGAAGCCCAGCACCTCGTCGCCGACCTTCCAGTCCCCGCCGTCCGGCCCCAGCCGGTCCACCACCCCGGCGAACTCGTTGCCGAGGACGAACGGCGGCTCGACCGCCAGCCCCGGCGGCCGGAACCCCTCCCGGATCGCCAGGTCCACCGGCTGCACCCCGGCCGCGTACACCCGTACCCGCACCTCGCCCGGGCCGGGCTGCGGATCGGGCACCTCGCCCACCCGCAGGACCTCCGGACCGCCGGACCGCGTCACGGTGACTGCCTTCATGTCTGCTCCCCGCCCCCGAACCGAACGTCGAACCTGGACCGAACGTCGAACCTGAACCGATCCTCGAACCGAACTGATCATCGAATCTGAACTGATTCTCGGACCTGAAGTCCGCTTGAGGTCAAGCCGTTATTCGGCGCGTCTTCACTGATGGGCGCATTGTCAGATTTATCCTGGGCGGCGCTCAGCCGTCCGTCGTCGAGAGGAACCTCCCCGTGGGCCAGCTGCCCCTGTTCTTCCTGGTGCTGCTCGCCTCCGTGGTCACCATGCCGCTCGGACGCAGGACGGGCGTGCCGCAGCCGGTCCTGATGACCCTGCTCGGCATCGTCATGGCGCTCGTCCCGCAGATCCCGGACGTCACCATCGAGCCCGAGCTGATCCTCCCGCTGGTCCTGCCGCCGCTGATCTTCGCGGTCGCCCGGCGCTCCTCGGTGCGCTACTTCAAGGCCAACGTCCGCTCGATCCTGCTGCTGGCCGTCGCCCTGGTGGTGGTCACCACGGCCGCCGTGGCCGGCACGGTGCACTGGCTGCTGCCCACCCTGCCGCTGGCCGCCGCGATCGCTGTCGGCGCGCTGGTCTCCCCGCCCGACCCGGTCGCCGCCGTCGCGGTCGCCGGCAGTGTCGGCCTGCCCCGCCGCCTGGTGTCGATCCTGGAGAGCGAGGGCCTGTTCAACGACGTCACCGCGATCGTCATCTACTCGCTGGCCATCGAGGCCGTGGTCAGCGGCGACTTCTCGGTCGGCCACGCGGTGCTGCGCTTCGTCCTGTCCGCGGTGCTGGCCGTGGTTGTCGGCGTCGCCCTCGGCTGGGTCAACGCCAAGCTCGCCGAGCGCCTGGACGACCCGACCCAGCAGGTCGCGCTCAACCTGCTGGTGCCCTTCGCCGCCTACACCATCGCCGAGGAGATCCACGGCTCCGGCGTGCTCGCCGTCGTGGTCTGCGCGCTCTACCTCGCCGAGCGGGCCTCCGACGCCGACGCCGTCTCCTACCGGCTGGTCGGCAACGCCTTCTGGGAGGTGGTCGAGATCCTGATCACCGGCGTCGCCTTCGGCCTGATCGGCCTGGAACTGGCCACCGTGCTCAAGGAGGCCGGCCGGGGCTGGACCGGCTTCCTCGGCGACGCCGCCGTCGTGATCGGCGTCGTCGTGGTGGTCCGGCTGCTCTGGCTGCTGCCGGCCGGCTGGGTGTCCCGGAAGCTGCGCAGCGGCGAGGACGAGGACACCCCGTTCAGCTGGAAGGAGAGCGTGGTCCTCTGGTGGTCCGGCATGCGCGGCGTGGCCACCGTCGCCCTGGCGCTCGCCATCCCGCTCACCCTGCACTCCGGCGCGGACTTCCCCGAGCGCGGCCGACTGGTCTTCATCGCCTTCAGCGTGGTGCTCTTCACCCTGCTGGTGCAGGGCCTGACCCTGCCGTGGCTGGCCAAGCGGCTCCGGCTGGACATCGACCAGGACGCGCACGAGCAGGCCGTCCGGCAGCTCTGGTGGCGGGCCGCCAAGGCTGGGCTCAGCCGACTGGTCGAGCTGGAGGAGCAGGACCGGCTGCCGGCCGAGGTCGCCGACCGGCTGCGGGACCGTCAGCACGACCGGCTGGCCCGGCTCTGCCCGGAGAACTACGCCGAGGAGGAGGCCGCCGAGGCCAAGCTGCGGCTGTCCCAGTGGCGGGCCGCCCGGGACGTCGAGCAGGAGATGATCGCCGCCTCCCGCCGCGAGATGCTCGCCGCCCGCAGCGAGCTCGGCGCCGATCCGGAGCTGGTCGACCGGGTGCTGCGCGGGCTCGACCTGCGCTCGGAACGGAAGTGACGGGCTGTCCGCCGTGGCGGGGCGGAATGTGCGCGACCGCCCCCGGGGTTGCATAGGCTGAACCCGGGCAGGCCGTCAACGGAGTCGGCGCACCACCAGTACCCGCACGACCTCGCGAAGCACCCTCACGCCTGGCCCTGCCGGTTTCTGCACCCAGATGAATCGAGGACCCACCGATGTCGGAGACCCGCGCCGACGCCCGCACCCCGCTGGACCGCACCCCCCAGTGGGCCGCCCTGGCCAAGCACCGGGCCGAGCTGGGCGACACCCACCTGCGCGAGCTGTTCGCCGCCGACCCGGAGCGCGGCCGCCGCCTGACCCTGCGGGTCGGCGACCTGCACGTGGACTACGCCAAGCACCTGGTCACCGACGAGACGCTGGAGCTGCTGCGCGAACTCGCCGCCGCCACCGGCGTCGCCGAGCTGCGGGACGCGATGTTCCGCGGCGAGAAGATCAACAACACCGAGCACCGCGCCGTCCTGCACACCGCGCTGCGCGCCCCGCGCGAGGCCGTGATCGAGGTCGACGGCGAGAACGTGGTGCCCGCCGTGCACGCCGTCCTCGACAGGATGGCCGCCTTCGCCGAGCGGGTGCGCAGCGGCGAGTGGAAGGGCCACACCGGCAAGCGGATCCGCGCCGTCGTCAACATCGGCATCGGCGGCTCCGACCTCGGCCCCGCGATGGCCTACGAGGTGCTCCGCTCCTTCACGCAGCGCGACCTCGACGTCCGCTTCGTCTCCAACGTGGACGGCGCCGACCTGCACGAGGCGGTCCGCGACCTCGACCCGGCCGAGACGCTGTTCATCGTCGCCTCCAAGACCTTCACCACCATCGAGACCATCACCAACGCGGTCTCCGCCCGCGACTGGCTGCTCGACGGCCTGGGCGCCGGCACCGAGGCGGTGGCCAAGCACTTCGTCGCGCTGTCCACCAACGCCCAGGGCGTGCAGGACTTCGGCATCGACACCGCCAACATGTTCGAGTTCTGGGACTGGGTCGGCGGCCGCTACTCCTACGACTCGGCGATCGGCCTCTCGCTGATGATCGCCATCGGCCCGGACGCCTTCCGCGAGATGCTGGACGGCTTCCACCTCGTCGACGAGCACTTCCGCACCGCCCCCGCGGAGGAGAACGTCCCGCTGCTGCTCGGCCTGCTGGGCGTCTGGTACGGCGCGTTCTTCGACGCCCAGGCGCACGCGGTGCTGCCGTACTCGCACTACCTGTCCAAGTTCACCGCCTACCTGCAGCAGCTGGACATGGAGTCCAACGGCAAGTCGGTGACCCGCGACGGCACCCCGGTGGACTGGCAGACCGGCCCGGTGGTCTGGGGCACCCCCGGCACCAACGGCCAGCACGCCTACTACCAGCTGCTGCACCAGGGCACCAAGGTGATCCCCGCCGACTTCATCGGCTTCGCCGAGCCCGTCGCCGACCTGCTCCCGGGCCTGGTCGCCCAGCACGACCTGCTGCTGGCCAACTTCTTCGCCCAGACCCAGGCGCTGGCCTTCGGCAAGACCCCGGAGGAGGTCGCGGCCGAGGGCGTGCCCGCCGAACTCGTCCCGCACAAGACCTTCAAGGGCAACCACCCGACCACCACGATCCTGGCCGGCGAGCTGACCCCGTCGGTGCTCGGCCAGCTGGTCGCGCTCTACGAGCACAAGGTGTTCGTCCAGGGCGCGATCTGGAACATCGACTCCTTCGACCAGTGGGGCGTCGAGCTGGGCAAGGTGCTCGCCAAGCGGATCGAGCCGGTGCTGCTCACCGGCGAGGGCGCCGAGCAGCTGGACAGCTCCACCGCCGAGCTGGTCGCCCGCTACCGCGCGCTGCGCGGCCGCTGAGCCCCGGCCGGGCCGTCCGCTCCGGCGGGCGGCCCGGTCCGGTCCGTTTCTCCCGAGGCCGGAAATGCCGGAAGGCCCCTCGCTTTCGCAAGGGGCCTTCCGGCTGTCGGTGCGCCGCCAGGGACTCGAACCCCGGACCCGCTGATTAAGAGTCAGCTGCTCTAACCAACTGAGCTAGCGGCGCCTGCTGACAGAGAAGACTGTAGCAGCGCCGTGCGGCCGAGCCAAAATCGAATACCGGTCGCTCCGTGTTCACCCGCCGGTCACGACGGCCGCCCCGGCGGGCACCGGTACGCCCGGCTCGCGCGCCGCCCGGACGCAGGCCCACAGCACCACCGAGGCGCCGGGCAGCCAGGGTTCCCGGTCCTCCGGGGCGACGATCCACCGGCCGGCGCCCTGGCCGGGGGAGTCCGGGCTGTTCACCATGCGCTGCAGTGGCGGCACGGTCACCGCGTCGCCCTTGCCGTGGCACAGCAGCGGCGGCACGTCCCGCGCCCACTCCTCCCAGGCCAGCAGCCGGCGCAGCCGGGGTGCCGCGCCCGGCTGGACGAACAGCAGGGTCCGCCCCCGGTAGGCCGCGACCGGGCCGCAGCCCGGGCCGGAGGCCCACAGTTCGTCCAGCACCCGGCGGCCGAACAGCGCCGGCATGCTGATCACGTCGAAGGCGCGCCCGCAGGGCAGCACCGAGGGCGCCCACGGGCGGGTCTCCCAGAGGGCGCGCATGCTGCGCGGGTACTCACTGGCGGAGGCGAGCCAGGCCTCCCCGGCCACGCTGACGTACTCCACCGACTGATGCGTCCAGATGTCCACGCACAGCAGCGTGCGCCGTGTGTGCCCCCGGCACGGCGGAAAGCGCGGTTCGCCGGACAGGGCGGCGGGGACTCGCGTACCCTCCGCCGCTGGCATATGCCGGAGGCCCGGGAAATCAGTCCTCGTGGCGGCGCGGCTGGAGCAGGGTGCGGCCGTACTCGATCATCTTGGCGGCGTAGTCCGGGGTCCAGTCCGCCCGTACGGCGACGTCGGCGTCCGACAGCGCGTCGAACCGGCGCGGATCGGCCAGCTGGGCGGCGGCGACCGCCTGGAAGTCGGTGGCCCGTTCGGCGGCCGCCCGGAAGGCCAGGGCCAGCTCGGTGGAGCGGCGCAGCAGCTCCGCCGGGTCCTCGATCGACTCCAGATCGAAGAATCGTTCCGGCTCCGGTTCGGCGGACTGCGGCTCGAACAGCAGCTGCGCCGGACGCACGCGCCTGGTGGGCTCGGTCGACTCTGTAGGGGAGTCGGGCATGGACGGACACCTCCGGGGTCTCGATGGGGCGGGCGGAGCTGCTCCGGGCTGCGCCGCCCGGGTTGTGGCCGTCGTCCATTGTCTCGCGGCGGCGGCCGGTAACGGAACGGTGCGCGTGCGGGCGCTATTCCCCGGCGCGCGCCGGGGGGCGTGCCTCGTGCGCCGCGTGACCTGGTCGTATGCGAATCGGTTGGCAGGGCGTTCGGTCGTACCAGCCACTCACAGAACCGGGAGATCCGCATGCATATGCGCAAGGTCCTGCCCGTCGGCGTCCTGCTGGCCACCCCCGCCCTCCTCGGCCTGGCCTCGGTGGCGCCGGCCTCCGCCGCCGAGACGGCGAAGGTCGTGGTCGGGCAGCCGAGCAACCCCGGCGGCTTCTCGACGGCGACCTGCCCGAGCGGCACCCACCTGACCGGCGGCGGCTACCGGCTCCAGCCCGACGCGGAGGGCCCGGTCCGCGCCAACGGGCCGACCCTCGACGCGACCGGGTGGAGGGCGCAGGCCGAGCGGGGGTCCGTCGTGGCCTACGCCGTCTGCGAGACCGAGGACTGACCCGCCGGCCCGCTAGCGCAGGTGGACCCGGTGGCCGCTCAGGTGGTGCAGCACCTGGTGGTTGGCCTCCCAGCCGTCCGGGAAGGCCACCGGGACGCCCAACTGCACCGGCTCGGTCGCCGGGTGCTCGTCCAGCAACTCGGCGATCCCGGCCCGCGCCACCACGATGCAGGCGTGCCGGTGGCGGGAGGCGAGCACGCAGAGCCGGCCGGTCTCCAGGTGGAAGGCGGTCGCGTCCGGGCGGCCGGAGAGCGGGTGCAGCACCACCGTGACGTCGTACTCGCGGCCCTGCAGCCGGTTGGCGGTGTCCACCGTCACGGCGGGCCCGGCCGCGCCGTCCACCGGGACGCCCGCCTTGAGCAGGGCCGCGCGCACCGCCGCCGCCTGGTCGCGGTGGGCGGTGCCGACGGCGATCCGGTCCGCGGTGAGCGGTGCCTCGCCCTGCTCGGAGTGCGCGGTCAGCCCGCGCTCCAGCAGCCGGCGCACGGTCGCCGCGACCGCCGCCACGGCCTGCGGGTCGGTCCGCACGGTGTGCCGGGCGGGCAGCTCCAGCAGCGCCCAGCCGTGCTCGGCGGCCCGGTCGATCGCCGCGTCCAGCGCCGAGCCGTCGGGGCGGACGGCGGCCGTCAGCCGGCGGTCGTCCGGCCCGGTGCCGGAACGGAACGGCGTGTACGGGTAGAAGGCCCGGGAGATCAGCGGCGCAGCGCTGGCGGGCAGCCGCCAGGAGACCGGCAGCCGGTGCGGCTCGATCTGCGGGTTGTGCGCCAGCAAGGTGACCACGGCGCTGCCGGACGGGTCGTACGACAGGCCGGCCCACTGCGCGGTTCCGACCACCGTGAACGGGTCCAACTGGCCCGGGTCGCCGACGAACAGCGCCCGCTCGAACAGCCGGGCCACCGCGAGCAGGGCGTCCGAGCGCATCTGGTACGCCTCGTCGACGATCGCGTGCCGCCACGGCGCCTCGGCCCGCACCCACTGCCACTTGGCGGAGGTGGAGATCACCACGTCGTGCTCGACCAGGTCGGCGACCTTGTCGGAGGGTGTGACGTTGGCGTGCTTCAGCACCTCCGGACCCGGACGGGAATCCGCGGCGTGCAGCCGCCCGATCGTCAACTCCGGCGCCTTCTCGGCCAGTCGGCCCACCAGGTCGTCCACCTGGCCGTTGGTCTGGGCGACGATCATCAGCCGCTCACCGGCCTCGACCAGCTCACGGGCGGCCCGCACCACGAGCGTCGACTTCCCGGCGCCGGGCGGGGAGTCCACCACCACGCCGCGCGGGGCGCCGACCGGCGGGCGGACGGTCGCCGCCAGGATCCCGGCCACGGCGGCGTCGGCGGCCGCGCCCGGGGCCTGCTGGGGCGTCGGCCGGGCTGTCGGGCCCGGCTGGGGGGTCGAGATGGTCATCACTCCCACTCCTCGAAGGCGGACGGGGCGGCGGCGGACGGGCCGGGGAGCACGGCGCCGGGCGGGCCGGGGACGGGCGCGGCGCCGGGCGGGCCGCCGTGCGTCCAGGGGGTGTCGTCCGGCTCGGGCAGCGGCGCGGACTGGCGGACCGTCAACTCGAACAGGGTGAAGGTGACCGGCTCGCCGGGCTCGGGCAGGCTGCCCGGCTCCGGCTCCTTCCTGCGGCCCATGCCGGACAGCACCCGCAGCGTGACGGTGCCCTCGGCGGTGTCGACCGCCACGATCTCGGCCTTCTGCGCGGACGGGCCGTGCACCCGGTACGCCTCCCGGCCGAGGTCCGCGTGCGGACGGTCGGCGGTGCGCAGAGTGACCAGCGGGCGGGGCTTGGGGGAGCGGCCGGTGGTGTCCCAGTCCGGCACCACCTCGGTCACCACGCCGCTGAACGCCTCACCGGCGAGGCGGTGTTCGGCCATCGCCAGCGGGTCGTCCAGCGCCTCCTGGACGTCCAGCCGGGCCTGCTCGCGCTCGCGCTGGGCGAGCTTGCGGGCGGCGGTGACGGCGTCGTCCTGCCGGGGCTGCGGCGGCTCGCCGGCCGCCAGACGGTCCCGGTGGCCGGTGAAGGACCAGCGGTCGGCGGTCCAGCGCTCCTCCAGGTGGCCGGCCGGCGGCAGCTCGCGCAGCAGGTCCAGGCCCTGCCAGACGTCCCGCCAGGTGGGCAGCAGGACGGCCGTCAGCGCCTCCTCCAACTGCCCGACCGCGGCCCGCACGGCCGCCCGGGCGCGCTCGGCGGCGGCCTCGTCGCGCTGCTCGGTGCTGTGCTGCAGGGCGCCCACGGCGGAGTCGTAGCGGGTGATCGCCGGGGCGAGCACGGCCTCGTCGAAGCGGGGGTCGGTGGCCGGGCCGGCCGGCGGGTGCAGCAGCTGACCCCGGTCGTCCCGCGCGGACTCGGCCAGCTCGGCCGCCTCGGCACCGGTCAGACCGGGCGGCGGGCGGTGCCAGGCCAGCCGGGCCGCCAGGTGCTGGTCCTCCAGGTGGCTCTGGCCGGTGGCCCAGTGCCGGGCCAGCAGGCCGGTCATCGGCAGCAGCAGACCGGAGCCCGGCACTTGGGCGCGGTCGGTGAGATGGGTCAGCCAGCGGCCCAGCAGCGGCACCCGGACCGGCGCCGGGTAGGGGCCCGGCTCGGCGTCCTCGGCGGTGCGGCGGAAGCGGGTCGAGCGGCCGATCAGGGCGAGGTGCTGCACCCCCGCGCCGTTCGGCACGACCAGCTGCGGGGCGTCCGCGCACAGCTCGCGGAACACCTGGGTCTTCTCGCCGGTCTCCGGGTCCTTCTCGGAACCCTCGACCTGCTCGACGTCGTCGGCGAAGGACTCCAGGTAGGGCAGCAGGTCGGCGGCCAGCGCGGCGAGGAAGTCGAACCGCAGGGTGCGGTTGAGCGGCTGCGGCACCAGGTGCAGCCGGGGCGCGTCCCGGTCGGTGCCCAGCATCACCGCCAGCGGCGCGCCGGCCTCGCCGGCCGCGGTCAGCGGGACCAGCACCATCGGGCGGTCGGACAGGTGCCGGTGCCGGACGGTGGCCAGCGGCTCGGCCCGGCCGCTGCGGACGGCCTCCAGCCGGGCCAGGGTGGTCAGCAGACTCATGCGCCCGCCTCGCTGCGCTCGTTCATGCGTTGATCCCCAGCCAGGGCCAGGGCCAGGGCCTCCGCGCGGAGGGCGGCCGCGTAGGCCAGGCGCTCGGCGGCGTCGTCCGTAGCGCCGGTCTCGGTGCCGGAGGCTGCGGCCAGCGCGCCGGCGACCGTCCGGATGCTGCCCAGCTCGCCGCGCACGCCCCGGCCGAGCTGCTCGACCCGGTCGCCGCAGCGGGCCCGGGCTCGGCAGTGGAAGCCGAGCTCGCAGGTGGAGAGGCAGTCCGGGCTGTACGCGGCGGGCACCGCCTCGACCGAGGCGGTCAGCCGCTCGGTGGACCGCGTCGGCGCGCCCGCCTCGTCGGACGCCAGGTCGAAGTCCGCGTCCGGCGGCAGCGCGTCCAGCAGCCGGCCGATGCCGGTCATCCGGCTCAGCTGGCGGCGGGTGGTGGCCAGCTCGCGGCGGACGTCGACGGCGACCGCGGTCGGCCGGTTGCCGAAGTCCTTGGGGCAGACCAGCAGCACGCTCGTCCGGGGGCTGCCGGGCAGCCGCTGCTCGGTGTACGGGTCGTCGCTCAGGGGCACCCCGGCCGCCGCGGCGGCGGCCTGCTGGAGTGCCAGCACGTACACGGCGGCTTGGCGGGCGGCGGCGCCGACCTTGGCCGGGTCCGCGCTGCCGTCGACCACCGGGAAGGACTTGATCTCGACCACCGTGCACCGACCGCCGTGCACCACGAGCGCGTCCGGCTCCAGGTAGGCGGTGCTGCCGGCCACGTCCAGGCGCAGCAGCGGGTGGTCGAGCAGCGTCCAGGCCTCCGGGTCGGCGGCGGCCCGGGCCAGCGCCTGGACCGTCCGTTCGGCGCGGACGGCCGGGCCGGAGCGCTGCAGCAGGTCCGGCACCTCCAGCGGGGCGTGGCCGTCCGTCGGGACGTCGAGGTGGCGGCGCAGCGGCTCCAGCAGGGCGGCGTAGTCGTCGGCCTTCAGCCGGGACTCGAAGATCACGCCGCGGGCGATCGCGAAGGGGGACTGGCCGAAGGGGGCGGGGCGGCCGAGCCGGGCGGCCAGCGCCGATTTGTCGATCCCGGCCGCGTCGAGCACCGCGCGGCGGTGGCAGCCGGGATTGGCGGCGAGCGCGGCGAGGGAGCGGGCGTTCAGGCTGCGCTGCGGGGCCGGTCCGCGCAGCTCGGCGAGCCGCTGGGCGAGCGGCTCAGCGGACCCGCCGGGCGGGACGTTCGTCGAGACGTTCATGGTGCGGCCCAGTGTCGCATCCGGGTCCGACAACGCGGTGCGGACCGGCCGCCGGGCGACGCGGCGGGTGGCCGGAACCGGTGCCCGCGGCCGTCCGCACCGGCCCGCGATCGTGGCCGCAACCCGGGTGGGGGATCATGGAGCCCGGTGCTCAAGGGTGAGACCGACCGTTGCCGCCCCGTTGCGAGGAGCCCCCCATGCCCGCCCGAATCGTGCTGGTCCGCCACGGCGAGACCGAGTGGTCCGCCACCGGCCGCCACACCGGCCGCACCGACATTCCGCTGACCGAGGAGGGCCGCGCGATGGCCCGGGCCCTCGGTGCCCGCCTCGCCAAGGCCCCCTGGAACGGGCTGCCGGAGGCGCTCGTCTACACCAGCCCGCTCGGCCGCGCGAAGGAGACCTGCGCCCTGGCCGGCTTGGGCGATCGCGCGGTGGATCGTCCGGAGCTGATGGAGTGGGACTACGGCCTGTACGAGGGCCGCACCGGCGTGGACATCCGGGCCACCGACCACCCCGGCTGGCTGATCTGGCGGGACGGCGTGCCCGGCGGCGAGAAGCTTTCCGAGGTGGCGGCCCGGGTGGACGCCTTCCTCGCCGACCTCAACCAGGAGCACGGCGTCCCGGAAACGGACACCACCGTGATGCACTGCGCCGACCGGGACGTCGTCCTGTTCGCGCACGGCCACCTGCTGCGCATCCTGGCCGCCCGCTGGCTGGGCCTGCCGCCCGAGTTCGCCCAGCGGTTCAAGCTCGGCACGGCGGCGCTGTGCGTGCTGTCCTGGGAGTACGGCGCCCCGGCCGTGGAGATCTGGAACGACCTCTCCCACCTGGACGGGCTGAACGCCGGGCACTGAACGCAGGGCACTGAGCGCCGGGCCGCGCCGTCCTGCGCCGGCTCCCGGCGCGGGCACTGAACGCCGGGCACGGACGCCCGCGGCGTCCCCGGGCGGCGGCCGCCGGCCTAGGCGGCGGCCGCCCGGTCGTACTCGGCCAGGAACCGGCGCACCTCGGGCACCGCGGCGTGCGGGCGCAGCCGACCGGCGGTGTCCGCCAGCATGCTCCGGATCCGGGCCGAGCGGACGTCGGCGAACAGCGCGACGGCGGACGAGCCGTGGTGTGCCGCGCCGGCCACGTCCCCCCGGCCGAGCCGGTCGTGGGCCAACTCGGCGGTGTACAGCACCCGGTTGCGGACGAATTGCGGCTTCTGCAGCCTTATGGCCAGCCCGGCCTGCTCGCTGGCACGGTCCCAGTCGCCGAGCGCGGACCAGCACTGCGACTGGAGGCCCGCGATCTCGGCCTCGCCGAAGAAGGACATCCACTCCGGATCGGCCTCGGAGGGGCCGTGGTCGAACAGCGCGTACGCCCGGCCGAGCGCGCGTTCGCAGGAGGTGCGGTCCTGCAGCACGGCCCAGGCGCCGGCCTCACGCATGGCCAGCAGGGCGAGCAGCCGGTCGGAGCCCAGCTCCCGGGCGGCGACCTGCCCGGCCTGGGCGGCGCGCAGCGCCTCGCGGGGGCGGCCGGCGTCCCGGGCGAGGAAGGCACTGTTGCAGAAGACGTGCGCCTCCAGCGCGGAGTCCCCGGCCATCCGGGCGGTTGCCAGCGCTTCGGCGTAGAGCGAGCGGGCGTCCGCGAGCCGGTTCGAGTCGTGTGCCAACCAGCCCACCGAGATGGCGAGTTCGCCGGCTCCGGCCTGCAGTCGGCGTTCCGTCTCGGCGCTGTACTCGCCCTCGTTGAGCAGCACGTACGCATTGCGCAGCGACTGCCCGGCGAGCTCGTACAGGGCGTCGGCGCCGTGCGCGTCGTCGGCCAGCCGGATGTCCCGGACGGCCTGTTCGACACCGAACACCTCGGCGGCGCCGACCCGCCGCAGCGGCGGCACCGGCCCGGGCCGGCCGGGCACCAGGGGGTCGGTCGAGAGCAGCGACGGTGCGGCGAACTCCGCACCGGGCAGGGCACCTTGGCCGGTGAGCACACCGGAGGCACCGTCGGCACCGGCCTGTCGACCGGCGGCCACGGCCGACCGGTCGATGCCGATCACGGAGGCCAGCGCGGTGGTGCCGCCGGCCAGGAACGTACGGCGACGCACGTCGTCGTTCTCCTCGTCGAGATAGGGCGATCCATCGGGCCCCCGGGGCACCGCGCCAGGGCTCGGCCACGGGGGGCCGTACGGAGCGGTTGGATCCGCGTACGGCGAGGCAGCGTACGGGAGTTGAGTGGAGAGTGGTGAGCGCGGGGCGGGCAGGGGCGGGAACGGCGGGTGGAGCGGAGGCGGTTCGGTCCGTCCGCCGCCGTCCGCCGAGCGGCGGCGGACGGCGGCCCGGGGGGCGAAGCCGAGGTCTTCGAGCGTGTGGCCCGGCCACATGTGCCGGAAGACCCGCTCGTAGGCGTAGTTGGGGCAGCGGATCTCACCGGACTCGACCCGTCCGACGTAGCGTGCGTCGCAGGAGACGTGCTCGCCGATCTCGCGCGCGGCCCGGCGTACCGCCATGGCGAACTCGCCCGGCGAGCGGTCGCCGCGCAGCGCGCGCATCACGGTGTTGGGGAACGGTCGGTTCGGCTCGGCCGGTGGGGTGGCTGCCATGGCGCCGAGAGTACTCGGAGTCACCGACCGGCCACATTGGGTTGGCGGGAGATGTGCTGACAATCCCGGGCAAAACAGGCGATGTTGCGGGATATCTGCCATGAAATGCCATGCCTTGCTGTAAGGCGCCCCGTGGCCTCAGGTGCATCCTCCGCGTTGTCCTGATACGTGGAAGCCCAGGCCGTCGCCCCGGCCCGTCCCAGCCCGGTGGCCCCTCCGGGCGGCTGTGCTTCCGGATCCGACGAGGTACAGGAGGGCCCATGATGGCCACCGGACTGCCGCAGCACCGACCCGTCGCGGGGGGCGTGCTCGCCGGCGCAGCCCCCGCCCTGCTGCCCGACCCCGCCGACGACCGGATCCCCGGCCGGGGCCCGGTCGAGGGCGGCCGCGCCTCCTGCGGCGGCCCCCGGCGTGAGCGCGCTGTCCCCGACGAGGTCACCCTCGTCACCGCCTGCGACACCGTGACGGTCGCCCTGCGGCACGGCCTGGAGGCCGTCGACATCCTGAGACTGCGCCGCGCCTGCGGGGCCGTGCTGCAGAGCCGCAACGGCAGCACCCTCTCCTTCCTCGTCCCGGCCGGCGCCTGGGAGACCTGGCACCTGCCGGGAAGCTCCTGTACGGCCGGCGCGCTCGTCCCCGCCGCCACCGACCCGCGCTGGGTGATCCCACCCGCCGGCTCCGGCTGCACCGCCCGCCCCACCGACGCCTGGGTACTCCGCTCCGCCCTCTGCGAGGCCGCCTGCACGCTCACCGCGGGCGGCCTCGGCCCGTTCTAGCGGGCGTGCCGTGCGGATCCCGCCGGGCCCGCGAGCACCGCTCGCCCCGCCGGCCGGGTCCCCGTGGCGCGCCCTTGAGCGGGGCTGTATCGCCGTGGTGGCGACTGGTGCCCCGCGCCGGCCGAGACAGGTCCCCCATGCCTGCGGCGGCAGGTGCCCGCGCGCCTGCGGCGGCAGCTCCCCCCGCGCGCCTGCGGCGGCAGCTCCCCCTGCGCGCCTGCGGCGGCAGCTCCCCCCGCGCGCCTGCGGCGATAATGGCCCCCATGGGACGAAGCAGCAGAGCCGCGCGCGGCAGCGAGACGGCGGTCACCACCGGCGTGGGCGGGCGCACCCACGCCCAGGGGCCGCTGACCCGTCCCGTCGGCTCCGGCCTGGCCGAACTGCGGCCCGACCAAGACCGCCCGGCCGCCTGGTCGCTGCTGATCGACGGCGCCCCGCAGTCCCTGGTCGACCTCGCCGACCCCACCCACCTCGGCTTCGAGTACCAGCGCCGGCTCGGCCACCTGATCGACCTGGTCGCCCCGCCCGGCCGCCCGCTGACCGTCCTGCACCTGGGCGGCGGGGCCCTCACCCTGGCCCGTTACGTCGCCGCCACCCGGCCGCGCTCCCGCCAGCAGGTCGCCGAGATCGACACCGCGCTCACCGAACTCATCCGCGCCGAACTGCCGTTGGAGCGCGGCTGGCAGATCAAGGTGCGCGGCGGGGACGCCCGCAGCGTGCTGGAGCGCACCCCCGAGGGCAGCGTCGACCTGGTCATCACCGACGTCTTCTCCGGCGCCCGCACCCCGGCCCACTGCACCACCGTCGAATTCACCTCGCTCGCCGCCCGCGCCCTCGCCCCCGGTGGTTGGTACACCGCGAACATCGCCGACGGCGGCGCCCTCCCCTTCGCCCGCTCCCAGGTCGCCACCCTCGGCGCGGTCTTCCCCGAGCTCTGTCTGATCGCCGACCCGGCCGTCCTGCGTGGCAAGCGCTTCGGCAACCTCGTACTCGCCGCCGCCCACACCCCCCTCCCGGCCGCCGACCTCACCCGTCGCGCCGCCTCCGACTCCGCCCACGCCCGCGTCGAACACGGCCGGACCCTCGGCGACTTCGCCGCCGGAGCCACCCCGGCGACGGACGCCACGGCCGCGCCGTCCCCGGAACCGCCGCCGGGCGTCTTCCACTGACGGACGGCGGTCGCTGTTTCCGCAGGCAGGCACCCCGAGAGAAGGCTCACCATCGGCGGAACGGTGCCGGCAGGGCCGGTTCGCGGGCGCCATCGCGCTCCCTGACGGCCGTAAAGCCATTGGCAGGCGACCGAGTTGCTCGCGGCCGCCCGTTCAGTGCCCGCCTGTTGAGTGCCCGCCTGTTCAGTGCCCGCGCGGCAGCCCGCGGTGCTTGCACATGGCCGCCCCGGTGAGCAGCAGCCCGGCGGCGATGGGGGCGAGGACGGCGGTCGCGGTGGCGGAGCCGTCGGCCACGGCGGTCACCGTGGCGGTGTCGGCGACGACGAGCGTCTCCGGCGTCCCGCCGGCGCCCGGCACGGCGACCGCCGTGGCAGGGCCTGTGGGGGCCGGCGCGCGTTCGGGGTCGGCGGAGGTCCCGGCAGGGGTGTCGGCCTCGGACGTCTCCGGGGCCGGCGGAGCCTCCGAGGCCTCGCGCTGCCGCGGAACGGTGGAGCGGGTGGTGCCGGGCTGCGGCCGCTCGGCGGAGGGCAGTCCGGTGGGCTCGCCTTCGCGGGAGGCGCGGGCCTCGGCGGGCCGGGCCTGGGCGGGGACGGTGTCGAGCAGGCCGGAGGCGAGCGCGAAGGCGTCGGGCACGGCGGCCCGCTGGCCGGGCAGGGGCAGGCCACCGGCCCGGATCTGCTCCTGCAGGGTGTCGCCGACCGTCCCGGGGGCCCCTTCGACGGTGCCGCCGCCGGAGACTTCCCCGGCGAGCCCGGGAGAGCGGCGCGGCGCCCCGCCCGTCGACGGCCCCGGCCCGACGGGGTGTTCGGCTGACTGGCCGTCGAGCGCTGGTCCGTCGAGCGCCGGTGCATCGAGTGTCGGCCCGGCGGGCGCCGGTGCGCCGTACGGGGCGTGGTGCGCGGCGGGTCGGGCAGGTTCCCGCGGTGGGTCGGCGGACGCCGCGTACGCGCCGGCTGCGCCGAGGCCCCAGAGCTGTGCGAGCAGGGCGCCGGCGGCCGCGACGGCGCGGGGGCGGGGCAGCCAGCGGGCGATCCCGCGCCGGTCTCCGGCGATGCCGCGCCGGTCTCCGGCGACGCCGCGGGGGACGGGTTCCTGGGGCTTGGTCGCGTGATTGGCTCGCACGTGAGTTGAGAACGAGCGGACGGGCGGTGAGGTCACGCCCAGCCGTCACGGACAGTCATCGTGCGAGCGGCCCCGGGGCGGCGTTCCCGGGGCCACCGACCGCGCGGCGGTCAGGAGTTGGGACGCAGGGTCCAGGTGACCGTCATCACACCGGTGACGGCGCCGTCGGTGCGGGTGATCTCGACGGTGACCGGGAACTCCGGTCGGCCGCCGGCGTCCAGCTCGGCGACGACGTCGGCGGCCGGGCGCCCGAGCACGGCGGTCGCGGTGACCTCGCCCATGGCGAGCTTCTTGTACGCGATCTCGGCGTTCACGGCCAGCGGCACGGCCCGGGACAGCTGGTCGCCGAAGGCGGCGAGCACGATGCAGCCGCTGGCGGACTCGGCGAGCGTGAACATCGCGCCGGCGTGCGGGCCGCCGACGTGGTTGTGGTACGCGGGCTGGTCGGGCAGTCGGAGCACGGCGCGCTCCGGGGTGGTCTCCAGGTACTCGAGCTTGAGGGTGTGTGCCATCGGCACGGTGGCGTCGAGCATCTGGCCGATCGTAGGTGTGGTCATGGCGACGATGTTACTAGCCGGTAGCTTCCGGCGGCAGGGGCCGAACGGAAAAGCCGGGCCACCGGGCGCAGTTGAAGGAGCGCGAAACAGGGGGAACGCGAAAACGCCCGAGGGGCCGACCTCTTGAAGAGATCGGCCCCTCGGGCTCTGGGGTGAGTGACGGGACTCGAACCCGCGGCCACCTGGACCACAACCAGGTGCTCTACCAACTGAGCTACACCCACCATCTGTCCGGTCCGTTCCCGCTCTCGCGTTCCCGTTCCGACAGGAAGAACTCTACAGGATCCGAGAGGGTGCTCGCGCCAGGGTTTCGTTCCGACGGACGCGGGCACCCCCGCGGACCCGCAGCGGGTGCCCGCTGCTCCCGGGATCAGCCGGTGGGGGCCTGGTACTTCCCGGCGATGGCACGCGCGGTGTCGGCGTCCGGGCCGGGCTGCGGGACGAACACGGCCTCGCGGTAGTACCGCAGTTCGTCGATGCTCTCCCGGATGTCGGCGAGCGCCCGGTGGTTACCGCCCTTCGGCGGGCTGTTGTAGTACGCCTTCGGGTACCAGCGGCGTGCCAGCTCCTTGATCGAGGAGACGTCCACGATCCGGTAGTGCAGGTGCTTCTCCAGGGCCGGCATGTCCCGGGCCAGGAAGCCGCGGTCGGTGGCCACCGAGTTGCCGCACAGCGGCGTCTTCCCGGCCTCCGGCACGTGCTCGCGCACGTACGCGAGTACCCGCTCCTCGGCCTCGGCCAGGGTCACGCCCTGCTCCAGCTCCTCCAGCAGGCCGGAGGCGGTGTGCATCGCGCGCACCACCTCGGGCATGTTCGCCACGGCCTCCGCCGGCGGCCTGATGATGACGTCCACACCCTCGCCGAGGATGTTCAGCTCGGAGTCCGTCACCAGCACCGCGACCTCGACCAGGGCGTCCCGGTCGAGGTCGAGGCCGGTCATTTCACAGTCGATCCATACCAAACGGTCATTCACGCAACTCACCCTACGGCGCGATCACGTGCCGCGGGGACCGGTGGAGCCGAGCGGGGTGCCGCGGCGGTGGCTTCGGCCTGGTGCTCCTCCGCCCCGTCGTGCGTGCCGCGGCCGTCCGCGTGCTCGTCCTCCCGGCCGGTGCGGACCGGGTGTCCGTCCCGGCCGGGACGGGCCTCGCGCGCCGCCCGGGTGCCGTCGCCCGCGGGCCGAGCGCCCTGGGCACGGACCTGCGGCGCCCGCGCCTGCCGACCGCGGAGCTCGGCCGCCCCTGCCCCCGGCGTCGGCTGCCCGGCGGGTGCCGGCGTCCGTCCGGCGGCCGCGCCGTGACCGCGCCCGGTCGCACCCGGCTCGTCCGCGGGCCGCTCGACCGCGCTCCGGTGCCCCTGGCCCTGACCGCGCGCCCCCGGCTGGGGCAGACCGTCCTCGGCCGCCGCGTGCTCGGCGGTGCGCGGCGGACGTCCCGCCCCCGCACCCGGCCCGGCCTGCGGCGGCACCAGCGGCGGCCGCATCGGACCGCGCCCTGCCGCACCCTGCTGCCCGGGGTGCGCCTGCTGCGCGGCCTGCTGGTGCGGGTACGGCTGACCGGCGCGGGCGTGGAAGGCCTGGGCGGCCGGTGTCCCGGCCTGTCCCGGACCGAACCCGCCCGGCTGGCCGTGGCCGACCGGCTGACCGTGCAACGGCTGCCCGTGCGGACCGACCGGCAGCGGAGCCCCCGGCCCGGCCGGGAACGGCTGCGCCGACTGACCGCCGGGCGCCCCGCCGAACAGCGGACCGCCCGGCGCCGCGCCGGCCGCCGCGTGCGACAGCGCGCCGGGCAGCCGCAGGTCGCCGCCGTGCGCACCGGTCGCCGTGGGCTGCTGCTGCCCGGGGCGGCGCGCCCGGTAGCTGGTCCGGTACGCGGCCGGGGAGACCCCGAGCTGACGGCGGAAGTGCCCGCGCAGCGCTACCGGCGAACGGAACCCGCACCGGCGCGCGACGTCGTCCACCGACAGCTCCGAGGTCTCCAGCAGCCGCTGCGCCTGGAGCACCCGCTGAGTGATCAGCCACTGCAGCGGCGCACTGCCGGTGAGCGTGCGGAACCGCCGGTCGAAGGTGCGCCGGCTCATGTAAGCGCGAGCCGCCAGCACCTCGACGTCGAACTGCTGGTTGAGGTTCTCCAGCGCCCAGGTGACCACCTCGGCCAACGGGTCGTTGCCGATCTCCTCCGGTAAAGACTGATCGATGTACTGGGCCTGTCCTCCACCGCCGCGGCGGCTGGGCACCACCAGGCGGCGGGCCAGCGCGTTGGCCGCCTCGGCGCCGTGGTCGCTGCGCACCACGTGCAGGCACAGGTCGATGCCGGCGGCGGTGCCGGCCGAGGTGAGCACGTCGCCGTCGTCGACGAACAGCTCGCGCGGGTCGACGTGCACCCGCGGGTAGCGCTTGGCCAGCGTCGGTGCGTACATCCAGTGAGTGGTCGCCGGGCGGCCGTCGAGCAGGCCGGCGGCGGCCAGGACGAAGGCGCCGGTGCAGAGGCCGATGATCCGCGCGCCCTCGTGGTGGGCCTTGCGCAGGGCGGTGATGGCCTCGACCGGCGGGGGCTGCGAGATCGACCGCCAGGCCGGTACGACGATCGTGCCGGCCCGGGCGAGGGCCTCCAGGCCGTACGGGGCGGAGAGGGTCAGGCCGCCGGTGGTGGCCAGCGGGCCCTCCTCGCCGGCGCAGACCAGCAGGCGGTAGCGGGGCACCCCGGCGTCCTGGCGATCCACGCCGAAGACCGACAGCGGGATGGAGCTCTCGAAGATCGGGGCACCGCCGAAGATCAGCACCGCGACCGTCTCCCGGCGGCGCCGGCCCGACAGCTTGCGCGGGGCGGCGGCCGTCACCGAGGCCGGGGAGCCGTTCGCACCGGGGCCGCCGGGCGGGCCGCCGACGGCTCCGGAGGCGCCGTTCAGGCCCGGCGCGCCGCCGGGGTAGGCGGGGTGGCCGGCGTAGCCGGAGTGGGTGGGATGGCCGGGATATCCGGGGTACTCGCCGCCGTAGGCCGGGGCGTGGCCGACGAGGCCTCGGCTGACGGGGTGTCCGGCGGTCGGCTGTCCGCCGCTGACGGGGTGTCCGGTGGCGTGTCCACCGGCGTGTTGCCCACCGGCGTGCTGCCCGCTGACGTACTGCCCGCTGCCTGGTTGGCCTCCGTACGGGGCCGCCGCGCCGTGCTCGACGGCGGGGGCCGCGCCCGGGCCGCCGACGGCGGAGTGCGCTGCGGGGTACGAGGGATGCGGGGCAGCGCCCGAGCCGCCGGAGGTGCGGGTGGTGGCGGCGATCGCGGAGGTGCCAGTGCTTCTCGCGGACCGACCTGTGGTGCCGGCCAGCGCCTGGCCGCTGTCAGGACCCGCGTCGCTCCTGCTCACCCTGCTCAAGGCGCTCAAGCCCCCTCGGTGGTGTGGTGTGGGTGGTGCGGCACTGCTAGCCAAGATCGAAATCTATCGGGTGGACCATCACCGTTGTGACAAGTTCACCATCCGACGCTATGTCGACATGGCAATTTGGCGTGATGCATTCGATCACGAAGCGTGGCACCCGTCGACCTTTCTGGGAAGAGGGCCGAGGCAACGGTGGCTGGTTGTCGCAGGGCCGCTCCTGGGGCGTCCGGCCCCCGTGCGCCCGATCGGCGGGTCTGGACTGCGGATTTGCCCAAGCGGGAGGGATCGGCGCGAAATTGACCGAAAATCGGCGGTGCACAAGAGGGCGCACGGGCATGAGTCGTGCGCCTCCCAGGCTTCATCCGGCCAAGCCTGATGCGGGAGAACCGTTATCCGGACTGCCGGGTTACGGTCCTGCCGTGAACACCAACAGCCGGCTCGAACGGGCCAACGACAACGCTGCCGCCTTCTGGCTCGCCCAAGCCCGCGTGCACGGCTGGCGAACCCGTGTCCTCCCGGGCCTGACGGCGGTCCGCTGCGCCCGTACCCCGGACGATGCGCACCGCGTCGTGGTGACCCGTCCCTACACCGAACCAGGTTCGGTGGAAAAGGAATTGGCGGACCTGCTGGACGACTGGGCGACCATACGCTTCACCCTGGAGGACCCGTACGGCGGGCTCGACCTCTCCCGCTTCGGGGCCACCCGGATGCCGATCATGCCGGTGATGGTCCGGGACCCGGGCCCGGTCGAAGGCGTGACGACCGCCCTGCCCGCGGGCCACGAGGCGCACGGGGGCGGAACCCTGACGGTCGATGAGGCGCCGGACCGGGACAGCTTCGCGCTGGTCGAACGGGCGATCGTGGAGGGCTTCCCGCTGCCCGCCCGCCAGCCGTGGGTCCGCGGCGACGCGCTCCCCGAGCAGCTGCTGGGCGAACCCGGGTGGCGGGCGTGGCTCGGCCGCGTCGACGGCGCCCCGGCGGGCACCTGCCTCACCTACGACGACGGACGGGCCACCGGCGTGTACTGGGTCGCCACCCTGCCCGACTGGCGGGGCCGCGGGGTGGCCAGGGCCGTCGTGCAGACCGCCCTGGTCCACGCACACCCGGACCGCCCGGCCACCCTGGTCGCCACCTCGCTCGGCGAACCGCTCTACCGCAAGCTCGGGTTCGTCGAGCAGGCCCGAACCTGCTGGTGGAGCCGCACGTCGGCGGAGGGCTGACGGGCGGGGCGCCCGGCCGGCACCCGGCCGTCGCAGGGGCGCCGTGCCGCCGGGACGCTACCGGGCGACCGCTGCGACCGCTGCCGAGGCCGCTGTGAGGACGGCGGCCGCGGTGGGCTTTGCGGCGAAGGCGGTTCGAGCGGGCGCGACCCCGTCGGCCGCCGTACGGAGGGGCGTCGGAGGTACGACCGGGGCGGCCCCGCGGTCGTCCGCGCCCGTGTCCGGTGAGGCGCTCGCCGGTGCCCCGGAGACCGCTCCGGCGCCGGAGCGGGCGTCGGCGATCACGGCAAACCCGCCGGATCGGTTTCGGACACCGGACGCGGCTCCGGCACTCGAAGCGCCGCCCGCCCCGGCGTTCGCGGGAACGGGCGCACCGGGGCCCTCCGGGGCGGCCGCCGTCGGGCGCGCGCCGGACCGTGCGCCGAGCGGCGCCGCCGCCCGCGCCGGCACCCCGGCAGCCCTCCGCCGGGCCGACCCGCCGGCGAGAGTCCCCGGCCAGGGCGAGGGCGCGTTGCGGGCGGCGAGCACCTGGCCGACGGCCTCCGGCAGCCCGGCCGCCTTCAGCGTCGGCCGGTAGCCGATCTCCGCCCACGGCCGGCCGTGGTGCAGCCAGACACTGCGCAGTCCGGTCAGGTCGGCCCCGGCGATGTCGGCGGGCGCGTGGTCCCCGACCATCCAGGTGTGCGCGGCCCAGTCCCCGGTGGGCGCGACGCCGCACCGCTGGGCGGCAATCTCGAAGATCAGCGGGTCCGGCTTGACGCAGTCGGCCTCCTCGGAGATGACCCAGCCGTCGACCAGCGGCCCCAGCCCCGTCCGCCGGATCTTCTCCAACTGCGGCCGGGTACCACCGTTGCTGACGATCCCCAGCGTCCACCCGGCCGCCCGCGCCGCCCGCAGCGCCTCGACGTGCCGGGGCGGGCAGTGGATGTGGGAGTTGATGCCGCGTCGGTAGTGGGCGAGCAGGAAGTCGGCGGAGACGTCCAGGCCGTAGCGGCGCCGGACCGCGGACAGTACGGTGCTGCGCGGTACGTAGCCGCCGCCGTCGAGGGTGACGAACCAGTCGAGGTCGCCGGGCGGCAGGTCGTGTTCGGACAGGAAATCCTGCGCCCAGGCCCGGAAAGCGGCGTCCCGGGGGAGCAGCGTGTTGTCGAGGTCGAACAGGAGCAGGGGCATGTCGAGCATGGTGCCAGCGCCCGCGCCTATGCATGTGGCAAATGCCAGAGCGCGTCGCGAAGCCGTACGAAGTGGCTGAATCGGGCTCCGGCACCTGACGTACCGATCCCGCGCGGGGCCGGGTGCGGGTGGTGTACGGGCAGGCCCGTGGGGCGGGCGGGATTGGTGGGGCGTAACGGTTCGCGACGTGTCGCAACGGATCGTCGCCGATCAATGACAGTCCGGTCACGGTGTCCCGTGGGCCTGTTGCGTCGCCCGGTCCGCTCAGTCAAGCTCCAGGGAACCTCCTTTCCGGAGGGGGCGCGATGGCCTGCGGGCAGGGCGCACTGCCGCGGCGGGCGCATCCCTCCTTCGCGGGAACAACGTCGCTCCGGGGCTTCGCCGCTGGGCTGGGCCCCGTGCCCGTCGTACTCTGAAAGGAACAGGTCACATACGGTGCTGCGCGGTGCAGACCGACGTCATCCCGTGGGCGGGCCTGCTGCCCGGGCAGCGTCGTCCTCTCCTGTCGGCCCCTCTCCATCGAAGAGCCGTGAGCCATGGCTGGTTTTGAGCCTCCCCGACCGGTTGAACCGGACACGCCCCGCAGCGCGGGCGCCGCGACCGGGGGAGATGGCGTCCAGGGCCTCGGACGCGCCCTGCGCGGCCTCGCCCGCCGTGGCAACCTCGCCCGCCGTGACCGCTCAGGGCCCCGCCAGCGGCGTGGCGAGCCCCCGGCCGACCCTGCGGGGTCTCCGGTGACGGGCCGCCTGGGCCCGGGCGCGGAGCGTCCCGAGGCGGCCTCCGGCGCGGCCGACGCGTTCGGCGGGCGCACCGAGCCCTCGGCGCAGGACACTCCCGCGCCGTCTCTCGACCCGACGTTCCAGCACGGTGTGGTGGTCGGCTTCGACGGCTCGCTGTCGAGCGAGCGCGCCCTCGCCTACGCGGTCGGGATGGCGCGCCGTTCGCAGTGCGGCCTGGTGATCGTGCACGTCGCCAACCGTCTGCCCGCCACGGTCTGGGCAGGCTGTGAACCTCCCGTCTTCGTCGACCTCCCCGACCACCGGACCGAGGTCCTCGGCCTGGAGCTCGCCTGCGCGGACTTCCTCGCCGGGGTGCCGTGGATCCTGATCGAGCGCGGTGGCGACATCTGCCACGAGATCGAGGAGGTCGGCCGCGAGTACGCCGCAGACGCGATCGTCGTCGGCACGACGCACGGCCTGCTCGGCAAGATCTTCGGCTCGGTCTCCGGACGGCTGGCGCGGCGGGCCAACCGCCCGGTGATCGTGATCCCCTGAGGGTTCGCCCGAGGGTTGTTCCGGTCGTCTCCTCCTGTTGCCTCCTCCGCCGTGGCCCGCTCCGCAACACCGGTTGCGGAGCGGGGCGTTGACCCGGAGGGCTCGGCTCAGGACGTGACCGCAGCGACCACGACCGCGACGGTCACGACCGCGACGGCGACGTAACGGTCACGAAGGTGCCGTCGCGACCGCGCCGGTCACCAGCGTGCGGTCACGAGGTGACGCCGAGCTCCCGGGCGATGAGCATGCGCTGGACCTCGGACGTGCCCTCCCCGATTTCCAGGATCTTGCTGTCGCGCCAGAATCGGGCGACCGGGAATTCGTTCATGAAGCCGTACCCGCCGTGGATCTGGGTCGCCTCGCGGGCGTTGTCGACGGCGGCCTCGGACGAGTACAGCTTCGCGATCGCGGCCTCCTTCTTGAACGGTTCACCGTGCAGCATCCGGGAGGCGGCGTCCCGCCAGGCCAGGCGGGAGGTGTGGGCGCGCAGCTCCATGTCGGCAAGCTTGAACTGGATGGCCTGGTTGGCGCCGATCGGCCGGCCGAAGGCCCGGCGCTCGCCGGCGTACTTCACGGACTCGTCGACGCAGCCCTGGGCCAGGCCGGTGGCCAGGGCCGCGATCGCGATGCGGCCCTCGTCGAGGATCCGCAGGAACTGGGCGTAGCCTCGGCCACGCTCGCCCAGCAGGTTGGCCGCGGGAACGCGGCAGTCGGTGAAGGACAGTTCGCGGGTGTCGGATGCGTTCCACCCGACCTTCGAGTACTTCTTCGAGACCTGGAACCCGGGGGTCCCGGTGGGCACGATGATGGAGGAGATCTCCCGCGTGGGCGAGCGGAATTCGCCTTCTTCACTCGAACGAGCGATCGGTTCGGTGAGCGCGGTGACGGTGACCAGACCGGTGATGTCGGTGCCGGAGTTGGTGATGAAGCACTTGGTGCCGTTGATGACCCACTCGTCGGTGGTCTCGTCGTACCGCGCGGTGGTGCGGGTGGCCCCGGCGTCCGAGCCGCCCTCGGGCTCGGTGAGGCCGAAGGCGCCGAGGAGTTCGCCGGAGGTCAGCCGGGGCAGCCACTCGCGCTTCTGCGCCTCCGTGCCGAAGCGGTAGATCGGCATCGCGCCGAGCGAGACGGCGGCCTCCAGCGTGATCGCGACCGAGGAGTCGACGCGGGCGAGCTCCTCCAGGACGAGGCCGAGGGCGAAGTAGTCGCCGCCCATGCCGCCGTACTCCTCCGAGAAGGGCAGGCCGAAGAGCCCCATCCGGCCCATCTCGCGGACGATCTCGTAGGGGAACTCCTCCCGCTCGTAGAGCTCGCCGATCTTCGGCGCCACCACGTCCTGGGCGAACTCGGCGACGGTGCGCCGGAGTTCCTCGTACTCGCTGCTGATCCGGTGGTCGAGCATGGTGATGATCCTCCTGATGCCCGGCCGGGCCGGCCGCGGGCGTGAACGGGACGACCGGGCGTCCGCCTGATGATCCGACGGTCGCACGGTGTGATTGAGGGATGAGCGGTGCGGGACGGGCGTGGTGCGTGGCGCCGGCCGGACCGTACGGGGCGCGGCCGGCGCCGGAACGGGGGCGGGGCGGTCAGCCCCGGGCGGCGCCGAGCAGCGCCTGGACGGTGCGGGAGGGGCTGGGGCGGCCGAGGCGCTCGGCCATCCAGCCGCTGGTCGCGACCAGGGCGCGCAGGTCCACGCCGGTCCGGATGCCGAGCCCGTGCAGCATCCAGACCAGGTCCTCGGTGGCCAGGTTGCCGGTGGCGCTCTTCGCGTACGGGCAGCCGCCCAGGCCGCCCGCCGAGGCGTCCACCGTGGTGACGCCCTCGCGCAGCGCCGCCAGGGTGTTGCTGAGCGCCTGGCCGTAGGTGTCGTGGAAGTGCACGGCGAGCCGGTCGGCCGGGACCCCGGCCCGGGCGAAGCCGGTCAGCAGGGCGCTCACCTGGCCCGGGGTGGCCACGCCGATGGTGTCGCCGAGGCTCAGCTCCGAGCAGCCCATCTCCAGCAGCTGCACGCCGTAGCGCACCACCTGCGGGACCGGGACGGGCCCCTCCCACGGGTCGCCGAAGCACATCGAGAGGTAGCCGCGGACCGCGACCCCGGCCTCGGTGGCCCGCGTCACGACCGGGCGGAACATCGCCATGGCCTCGTCCGCCGAGCGGTTGAGGTTGCGGCGGGCGAAGGTCTCGGTGGCGCTGGCGAACACCGCGATGTCGCCGGCGCGGTGGGCGAGCGCGCGGTCCAGGCCGCGCTCGTTGGGCACCAGGACCGGCAGCCGCAGGCCGGGGTGGCGCTCCGGCAGGTCGGCGAGCCTGGGCATCAGCTCCTCGGCGTCGGCCAGCTGCGGCACCCACTTCGGGTGCACGAAGCTGGTGGCCTCGACGGTGCGCAGGCCGGCGGCGGCGAGCCGGGCGATGAACTCGGCCTTGACCTCGACCGGCACCAGGGCGCTCTCGTTCTGCAGGCCGTCGCGCGGACCGACCTCGTGGATCCGGACCTCCTCGGGCAGGCCGGGGGCGCGGACGGGGTCGGGCAGGCCCAGGTCGAGGGCGTCGGGCTCGTGGGCGGGGGCGGGGGCGGGGGTGGTCATGACCGCACCTCCGCGGGCTCGGCGGGGGCGGCGGCCGCTCCGGCCGCGGGTCCCCCGGTCGGGGCCTCCTCGACCGGGGTGACCACGACCAGCAGGTCCTCCATGGCGACGGTGGCGCCGGCGGTGGCCCGCAGTTCCGCCACCACGCCGTCGTGCGGTGCGGCGATCACGTGTTCCATCTTCATGGCCTCCAGCACGAGCAGGGGCTGGCCCTTGCGGACCGTCTCGCCCGCCGTGGTCTTGACGACGGTGACGGTGCCGGGCATCGGGGCGGTCAGGGCGCCGTGGTGGGCGCCGGCCCCGGCGGCGCTCTCGACGACCGGGTCGTAGGCGTGCAGCGGCCAGGCGTCGCCCTCGATGCCGAGCCAGGTCACCGGTCCGGCGGCGAGGCCGGGGGTGGCGTCGGTGGCCAGCGAGAACGTGGTCTGCAGGCCGTCGACGGTCAGGTGCAGCCGGTCGCCGGCCAGGGTCGCGCGGGCCCGGTGCACCGGGCCGTCGCCGAGCCGGAGCTCCACCTCGCGGGTGAGCCCGGCGGAATTGTCAGTGGCATCGACTACGTTGCTCGCAGTGATCGAACGGATGCGCAGCGAGACCGGATCCTGGCCGGGGGTACGGAGTCGGTGGGTGGTCCAGGCGGGGGTGCCGCTCAGGCGCCAGCCGGAGGGAAGGGAGAACGGGTCGGTCCAGCCGCCGGTGGTGGCGGTCGGGGTGAGTTCCAGGTGCCGTGCCAGCGCGGCCGCGTAGTAGAGGAGGTGGGCGGGCGACGGCGGTTCGGCCGCTGCGGCGTCGGTCCCGTTCCCGGGGTGGGCGGGCGTCGCGGCCTCGGCCGGGGCGCTCGCGTTGACGGGGGAGTACGGCGCGGTGAGCAGGGCCGGCTGCTGCTGGGCGGTCTGCTCCACCAGACCGGTGTCCAGTCGGCCGGCGACGACCTCGGGGTGTGCGAGGAGCCGGCGCAGGAACCCGGTGTTGGTGGTGACGCCCAGGATGCGGGTGTCGGCCAGCGCGGCGCGGAGCCGGCGCAGCGCGGTCGGGCGGTCGGGCCCGTACGCGATGACCTTGGCGAGCATGGGGTCGTAGGCGCTGGTGACGACGGTTCCGGGGGCGACTCCGGAGTCGACGCGGATGCCCTCGCCCCGGGGCTCGTCCAGGGTGAGGATGCGGCCGCCGGTGGGCAGGAAGTCCCGTTCCGGGTCCTCGGCGCAGATGCGGGCCTCGATGGCGTGGCCCAGGAAGGAGATGTCGGACTGGGTGAAGGAGAGCGGTTCACCGGCGGCGACGCGCAGCTGCCACTCGACCAGGTCGAGCCGGGTCGAGTCGGGGCCGACGGCGACGGCGAGTTCGGTGACGGGGTGTTCCACCTGGAGACGGGTGTTCATCTCCATGAAGAAGAAGTCCCGCGCCCCGTCGTCGGCGGTGGCGGAGGCGGGGGCGTCCGGGTCGATGCCGGGGACGATGAACTCCACGGTGCCGGCCCCGGTGTAGCCGCAGGACTCCGCGGCGCGGACGGCCGCGGCGCCCATCGCGGCGCGGGTCTCGGCATTGAGGAGAACGGAGGGAGCCTCTTCGATCAGCTTCTGGTGGCGGCGCTGCAGACTGCACTCGCGCTCGCCGAGGTGGACGGTGGTGCCGCGGGCGTCGGCCAGCACCTGCACCTCGATGTGGCGCGGCCGGTCGACCCAGCGCTCCAGCAGCAGGGTGTCGTCGCCGAAGGCGGTGCGGGCGACACGGCGGGCGGCGGCGATCTCGGTGGGCAGGTCGGCCCGGTCCCGCACGAGGCGCATGCCCTTGCCGCCGCCGCCGGCGGACGGCTTGAGCAGCACGGGGTAGCCGATCTCGTCGGCGGCGGCGACGAGCTCCTCGTCGGTGGGCGCGGTGGCCTGGCTGCCGGGGACCACCGGGACGCCGGCGGCCCGGACGGCCTCCTTGGCGTTGATCTTGTCGCCCATCAGCTCGACCGCACCGGGAGGTGGTCCGATGAAGACGAGGCCCGCGTCGGCGCAGGCGCGGGCGAAGCCGGCGTTCTCGGCGAGGAAGCCGTAGCCGGGGTGGACGGCCTGGGCGCCGGTGCGGCGGGCGGCGGCGAGGATCTGGTCGGTCCGCAGGTAGGTCTCGGCCGCCGAGCTGTCGCTGCGGTCGGCCGGGCCGAGCCGGACCGCGACGTCTGCCTCGCGGACGTGCGGAGCGTCGGCGTCCGCGTCGCTGAACACGGCGACCGAGCGGACGCCGAGCCGCCGCAGGGTGCGGATCACCCGGAGGGCGATCTCGCCGCGGTTGGCGACCAGAACTGTGTCGAACATGGGAGGCGTTCCTCCGGGTCGAGGGGAGCCGTACGAAGGAGGTGGCGGGCGGTCGGGCGCCGGCCCGGTTCCGGACCGGCGCCGTGGACGTCACACCCGGAAGGGAGGGGTCACGAACGCAGGGGCGCCATGAGGAGGGATCACATGCGGAAGACGCCGTACGGGGCGGGCGGCGCCAGCGGGGCGTTGGCGCAGGCGGTGAGCGCGAGGCCGACGACGGTGCGGGTGTCCATCGGGTCGATCACACCGTCGTCCCAGAGCCGGGCGGAGGCGTAGTAGGCGTTGCCCTGGCGCTCGTACTGCTCGCGGACGGGGCGCTTGAACTCCTCCTCCGCCTCGGCCGGCCACTGCTCGCCGTGCGCCTCGAGCTGGTCGCGGCGAACGGTGGCGAGGACGGAGGCCGCCTGCTCACCGCCCATCACGGAGATCTTGGCGCCCGGCCACATCCACAGGAAGCGGGGTGAATAGGCCCGGCCGCACATCGAGTAGTTGCCGGCTCCGTACGAGCCGCCGATCACCACGGTCAGCTTCGGGACGCGGGTGCAGGCGACGGCGTTGACCATCTTGGCGCCGTGCTTGGCGATGCCGCCCGCCTCGTACTGCCGACCCACCATGAAGCCGGTGATGTTCTGCAGGAAGAGAAGGGGGATGCCGCGCTGGTCGCACAACTCGATGAAGTGGGCGCCCTTGAGGGCGGACTCGGAGAACAGCACGCCGTTGTTGGCGACGATGCCGACCGGGTGGCCGTGGATCCGGGCGAAGCCGGTGACCAGGGTCGCGCCGTACTCGGCCTTGAACTCGGCGAAGCGGCTGCCGTCCACCAGCCGGGCGATCACCTCGCGCACGTCGTAGGGCGTGCGCGGGTCGACCGGGACAGCCCCGTACAGGCCCGCCGGGTCCACCGCCGGCGGCTCGACCGGGGTGAGCGGCCAGGGCTTGGCCGCGCGCGGTCCGAGGCCGGCGACGATCGTGCGGACGATGGAGAGCGCGTGGGCGTCGTCCTCGGCCAGGTGGTCCGTCACGCCCGAGGTGCGGGAGTGCAGGTCGCCGCCGCCCAGCTCCTCGGCGGTGACCACCTCGCCGGTGGCGGCCTTCACCAGCGGCGGACCGCCCAGGAAGATCGTGCCCTGGTTGCGGACGATCACGGCCTGGTCGCTCATCGCCGGGACGTACGCGCCGCCGGCCGTGCAGGAGCCGAGCACCGCGGCGATCTGCGGGATGCCCGCGGCGGAGAGCCTGGCCTGGTTGTAGAAGATCCGGCCGAAGTGGTCGCGGTCCGGGAAGACCTCGTCCTGCATGGGGAGGAAGGCGCCGCCGGAGTCCACCAGGTAGACGCAGGGCAGCCGGTTCTCCAGCGCGACCTCTTGGGCGCGCAGGTGCTTCTTCACCGTCATCGGGTAGTAGGTGCCGCCCTTGACGGTGGCGTCGTTGGCGACCACCACCACCTCGCGTCCGGCGACCCGGCCGATGCCGGCGATCACCCCGGCCGCGGGCGCCGCCCCGTCGTACATTCCGTCGGCGGCCAGCGGGGCCAGCTCCAGGAAGGGCGAGGCCGGGTCCAGCAGGGTGTCCACCCGGTCGCGGGGGAGGAGCTTGCCGCGCGAGGTGTGCCGGGCGCGGGCCTTGGCGCCGCCACCCAGGGCGGCCGCGTCGAGCTTCGCGCGCAGCTCGGCGACCATCTCCTGGTGCGCGTCGGTGTTGGCGCGGTAGGCCGCGGAGCCCGGGTCGACGGCGGTGCCGAGCCGGGGCGCCGGTGCGGCGGCTCCGGGGGGTACGGCTGTCGGCACCGCTCCGGTGCCGTTCGCTGCGCTGAACGGGACGCCGGTGGGTACACCGGCGGTTGAGATGACCATTCCCAAGAGCTCCCTTGCCCTCGGCACCAGGTGGGCGCCGGATGTGGTGCGCCCTTGGAATCCCACGTTAATTAACGTTAACTTACGCCGCCCAGGTTAACGGCCGATAACCCGACTGTCTACGATGGGCGGCATGCCGAACGTCCCCGCAGCCTCCGCGCTCCCACGCCGCGACCAGATCCGCCGGGAGGCCGCCCGGCTGTTCGCCGCCCGGGGCTTCCTCGGCGTGGGCGTGGACGAGATCGGCAAAGCCGTCGGGATCAGCGGCCCCGGCCTCTACCGTCACTTCGCCGGCAAGGACGCGATGCTCGCCGACCTGCTGATCGGCATCAGCGAGCGCCTGCTGGAGGAGGGGCGCCGCCGGGCGGGCGGTGGCGACGGTCCGGCCGCCGCGTTGGACGCGCTGATCGGCGGCCACGTCGACTTCGCCCTGAACGACCGCGACCTGATCACGCTGCACGACCGCGAGCTGCTGAACCTCAAGGAGGAGGACCGCCGCACCGTCCGCCGGCTCCAGCGCGGCTACGTCGAGCTGTGGGTGGACGTGGTCCGGCAGGCCTACCCGCCGCTGGCCGACCCCGCCGCCGAGCCGGTGGCGCGTGCCGCCGTGCACGCCGTCTTCGGCCTGATCAACTCGACCCCGCACAGCCTCGGCTCGCACCCCGGCCAGGGCGAACGGTCCGGTCTTCAGCGCGACGGAATGGCCGCCCTGCTGCACACCCTCGCCCACGGCGCGTTCGCCGCTGCCGCGGACGCGGCCACCACGGGCTCGGCTTCCGCGGGCTCGGCCACCCCGGACTCGGCTTCCGCGAGCGGCTGAGCGAGCCCGCGAGCGGCGAATCCCGCGCTCACTCCCCGCCCGGAGGCCTAGGCCGAAAGGACGGGGCCGGCCCACCCCCGGCCGCTGGGCGTTCGACGGGCGGTGGGTGATCCTGGATGCGGGCGGTGGTCCATGCCGGCCGTGCGGAGGTCCGATCGGGAATCTCCGTCGGCCGCAGGCTGTTGCCCCGTCCACCGGACCGGACGATCCGGGCTGTTTCGACCCGCCCCGAACCCACCCGGGTCGGAAACGTCGTGGCGGCCACTCGACGAAATGGTTAGCATCCCTAAATATGCCTGAGACTCACGGATCCACGGTGGAGCAATCCCCGAGCGGCACACCGGCCGGTCCGACGACCCCGGAGGTCCCCGTCGACGAGCACGCCGCGGGAGCGGACGCCACCGGAGGGGACGCCACCGGAGCGGACGCCACCGGAGCGGACGCCACCGACGGGCGCACCGAGCCCGCCGGCTGGCTGCGCCGCCTGGTCGGTTACAGCTGGCGGTCCCGCCGCAGCCTGCTGCTCGCCTTCGGTGCCTCACTCCTCGGCATGGCCGTCACCGCGCTGGTGCCGCTGGTCACCAAGCTGATCATCGACGACGTCATCATCGCCCACACCCGCTCGCTGACCCCCTGGGCAGTGGTGCTGCTGCTGGCCGCCGCCGTGGTCTTCGGTTGCACCCAGGTCCGTCGGTACTACGGCGGCCAGCTCGCCCTGGACGTCCAGCACGACCTGCGCAGCGACCTGTTCCGCTCGCTCGGCCGGCTCGACGGCCACCGCCAGGACCGGCTGGACACCGGCCAGGTGGTCGGGCGCGCGACCTCGGACCTCCAGCTGGTCAACGGCCTGCTCTCGATGGTGCCGATGATGACCGGCTACCTGCTGATGTTCGGGATGTCGCTGGTCGTGATGGTCTGGCTGTCCCCGCCGCTCACCCTGGTCGCCCTGGTCATGGCGCCCGCGCTGTGGTGGGTCTCCGCGTTCAGCCGCAAGCGCCTGTTCCCCTCGACCTGGGCCGCCCAGCAGGAGGCGGCCGAGGTCGCGGGCGTGGTGGACGGCGCGATCGGCGGCGTCCGTGTGGTCAAGGGCTTCGGCCAGGAGGCGCAGGAGCTGGACAAGCTGGAGCAGGCCTCCCGCAACCTGTTCGCCGCCCGGCTGCGTTCGATCCGGCTCAACGCCCGCTACAACCCGGCGATGCAGGCGGTTCCGGCCCTCGCCCAGGTCGCCGTTCTGGCCTTCGGCGGCTGGCTGGCGGTCGACGGCCGGGTCACGCTCGGCACCTTCGTCGCCTTCTCGACGTACGTCGCACAGATGACCGGCCCGGTGCGGATGCTGACCATGATCATCACGGTCGGCCAGCAGGCCCGGGCGGGCGTGGAGCGCGTCCTGCAGTTGATCGACGAGCGCCCGCTGGTCCAGGAGCGCCCGGACGCGCTCACCCTGGATCTCGCGGAGGACGGCACCGCGCGGCAGAGCGGCACCCGGCAACAGGACGGCACCCGGCAGCAGGACGGCTCCCCGCACGGCACCACCCGACAGGGTGACACCGCGCACGGCGCCACCGTCGGCCCCCGGACCCCCGACGTCGCCCTGGAGTTCGACCGGGTCGAGTTCCGCTACGACCCCGAGCACCCCGCCCCCGTCCTGCACGGCCTCAGCCTGAAGCTGGCCCCCGGCGAGACCCTCGCCGTGGTCGGCGCCTCCGGCTCGGGCAAGTCGACGGTGGCCCAGCTGGTGCCCCGCTTCTACGACCCGGCCGCCGGTACCGTCCGCCTCTACGGCCACGACCTGCGCGACCTCACCCTGGACTCGGTCCGCGCGACGGTCGGCATCGTCCCCGAGGAGAGCTTCCTCTTCTCCGAGTCGGTCCGCACCAACATCGCCTACGGCCGCCCGGACGCCACGGACGAGCAGATCGTCGCCGCCGCGCGCGCCGCCCAAGCCGACGAGTTCGTCCGCGAGCTCCCGGACGGCTACGAGACCAAGGTCGGCGAGCAGGGCCTGACTCTCTCCGGCGGCCAGCGCCAGCGCATCGCCCTGGCCCGGGCGATCCTCACCGACCCCCGGATCCTGCTGCTGGACGACGCCACCTCGGCGGTGGACCCGCAGGTCGAGGCGGAGATCCACGACGCGCTGCGCTCGGTGATGACCGGTCGCACCACGCTGCTGATCGCCCACCGCCGGTCGACCCTCCAGCTCGCCGACCGGATAGCCGTCCTCGACCGCGGCCGGCTGCTGGACATCGGGACGCACGAGGAACTCGAGGCCCGATGTCCCCAGTACCGGGCCCTGATCACCGACCCGGAGGCGGGCCGCGCCACCCAGCACCCCGCCTCCGCGACGCCGACCGGGAAACCGGCTGAAGCGCAGACCGAAGCCCGAGCCGAGGCGCAAGCCGAAGCACGAGCCGAACCGCAGGCCGGACCGCAGAGCGAGGCGCAGGCCGAACCGCAGCCCGCCCCCACCGTTCCCGACCTCCCCACCCCCGCCCTGGTCAAGGCCGCCCGCACCGCCGACCCGGACCTGCTGGCCAAGGTCGCCGCCCTCCCGCCCGCCACCGACACCCCGGCCGTCTCCCGCACCGAGGCGGAGGCCGGCGACTCCGACTTCGCCCTGAGCCGCCTGCTGCGCCCCTTCCGCGCCCCGCTGCTCATCGCCCTCCTGCTGGTCGCCCTGGACGCGGCGGCCGGCCTGGTCCTGCCGGTGCTGATCCGGCACGGCATCGACGAGGGTGTCCGCAAGGGCCTGATGTCCGGGGTGGCGGTGGCCTCGCTCACCGCGCTGGTCGTGGTGCTGCTGGACTGGCTGGTGCAGGGCGCCGAGAACCGGGTCAGCGGCCGCACCGGGGAGCGGGTCCTCTACACGCTCCGGCTCAAGATCTTCGCCCACCTCAACCGGCTCGGCCTGGACTACTACGAGCGTGAGCTGACCGGCCGGATCATGACCCGGATGACCACCGACCTGGACTCGCTGACGTCCTTCCTGCAGACCGGCATGGTCACCGCCGTGGTCAGCCTGCTGACCTTCGCCGGGATCTTCGCGGCCCTGCTGATCATCGACGCCGGCCTGGCCCTGGTGGTCTTCGCCGTGCTGCCGCTGCTGGTCATCGCCACGCTGGTGTTCCGCAGGAAGTCCAAGGACCAGTACGAGCGCTCCCGTGACCTGATCAGCGCCGTCAACGCCGACCTGCAGGAGAACGTGGCCGGCATGCGGATCGTCCAGGCCTTCCGCCGCCTGGACACCAACACCGACCGCTTCGTGGCGCGCGGCATCGCCTACCGCGAGGCCCGGGTCCGCGCGCAGCTGTACATCTCGCTGTACTTCCCGTTCGTCCAGTTCCTCTCCAGCGTGGCGGCCGCGCTGGTACTGATCGTCGGCGCGGCCCGGGTCGACGCCGGGACGCTGACGGTCGGCGCGCTGGTCGCGTACCTGCTCTACATCGACCTGTTCTTCGCGCCGGTCAACCAGCTGTCCCAGGTCTTCGACGGCTACCAGCAGGCCTCGGTGGGCCTCGGCCGGATCGGCGAGCTGCTGCGCACCCCGACCACCACGGCCCAGGCGGCCGACCCGGTCCCGGTGCCCAAGGGGCTGCGCGGCGAGATCGACTTCGACGGGGTCGGCTTCGCCTACAACGGCGGCGCGGACGGCGCCCCGACCGTGCTGGCCGACGTGAACCTGCACATCCCGGCCGGGCAGACGGTGGCGCTGGTCGGCGAGACCGGCGCCGGGAAGTCGACGCTGGTGAAGCTGGTCGCCCGGTTCTACGACGCGACCGAGGGCACCGTCCGGGTCGACGGGGTCGACCTCACCCGCTACGACCTGGCGCAGTACCGCCACCGCCTGGGCGTGGTACCGCAGGAGGCCTACCTGTTCGCGGGCACGGTCCGCGAGGCGATCGCGTACGGCCGGCCGGACGCATCGGCCGCCGAGGTGGAGGCGGCGGCCCGGGCGGTCGGCGCGCACGACATGATCGTCCGGCTGTCGGGCGGCTACGACCACGAGGTGGCCGGCCGCGGCCGCAACCTCTCGGCGGGCCAGCGCCAGCTGATCGCGCTGGCCCGGGCCGAACTGGTCGACCCGGACATCCTGTTGCTCGACGAGGCCACCGCGGCGCTCGACCTGGCCACCGAAGCGGCCGTCAACCACGCCGCGGACCGGCTCAGCGGCGGTCGCACCACCCTGGTCATCGCCCACCGCCTGACCACCGCCGAGCGCGCCGACCGGGTGATCGTGCTGGACCACGGCCGGGTGGTCGAGGACGGCACCCACACCGAACTGCTCGCCCGGGGCGGCACGTACGCCCGGCTCTGGCAGGCGTTCATCGCGGACGGCCACCCGGCGGTCGAGACCGTCGCCGCCGGGTAGGCCGCCAGGCCGGGGGCCGCTCGCACGGGAGGCTGCCTGCGCTGGGGGAGGCTGCCTGCGCTGGGGGAGGCTGCCTGCCTGGGGAGGCCGCCCGCCCCGAATCCGCCTGACGGCCCGGCACGCATGGGCCGTCAGGCGGCGATCAGCGAGGTCAGCAATCCCGACGGGTCGATGCCCCGCGGCAGGTCGCTCACCTGTCCGTCCCCGACCTCGACCACCCGCCAGCCGGAGCCGTCGGCCCGGCTGGCGAGGTCGGTGGTGATGAAGCGGCAGCCGAGCGTCCGGACCAGCGCCCGGACGTCGGTGAGGTCGGGCTCGACGTTCCGGCGCGGGGCGTCCGGGTGCGGTCCGACCAGGATCGGCCGGCCGTCCAGCCACCACACCCGCGCCTCGACGGCCCGCCCGCCCGCACCGGGTCCGTCGCCCGCATCCGGCCGCCCGCCCGTACCCGGGCCGTCGCCCGCTTGGCCCTCGGCATCCTCCGCGGCACCGGCGGCGCGCTCGAACTCCTCGTACCGCCGCAGCACCACCCCGCCGGCCAGGAACTCGCCCTGCAGCTCGACGAACCGCTCCACCACCCGGCCGACGGCCCGCAGGTCTGCCAACTCGGGTACGTAGCAGGCCTCGTGCCACTCGTGCTTGCGCGACTTCACGTAGTCCTTGACGATCGCCGGGCCGCTCCCGCCGAGCCGGGCCACGGCCGCTGCCAGCTCCGTCGGGTCAGGCGCCACCGGCCCGTCGGACGGGATCCACGCACTGGCCGGGGTCGCCCCCTCGAACACGCCGTACCAGCCGGGCAGTTCGTGCGCCGCCGCGTAACCGGGCGCGCTGGTCAGCAGGTTGCCGCCCCGGGCGGTGAGCGCGGTGGCGAAGTCGGCGTACCGGGCCGAGGGGAGCATCCAACCCCGGTACCAGAGCGGGCCGCTGTCCTGCGGCACCCGCCGGACCGCCTCCTCGGCCTGCCCGGCGAGCAGCGCGTCGTGGTCGACCAGGTGGTGCTCGCCGCCCAACTCCCGCAGCAGCCTGGCCTCCCAGGCGAAGTGCGGATCGGGCCGGCGCGGGTTGAGCGGATCGGCGGGGAAGATGATCGCGGGTACGGGCATGGCCGTCAGGGTACGGCGAACGGACAGGTCCCGCGCCGCGCCGGGCGGTTCGGAGCTCTCGTCCGCCGGACCGGAGTGTCGAATCCGCTCGACGCCCCCGGCGGCCGCTGCGAGAGTGATCCGATGCGAAATCCGATGCGCAATCTGCTCCGCCCCCACAAGCGCGTGCCCCGGCAGGCCGCCCGCACGGTGGTCCTGGACGAGAACGGCTCGGTGTTCCTGCTCCGTTCGGACAACGACGAGGTCGGCGTCCACTGGACCATGCCGGGCGGCGGACTGGAACCGGGCGAGTCCCCGTGGGAGGGCGCCCGGCGCGAGCTGGGGGAGGAGACCGGCTGGACCGACCTCGAACCCGGCCCGCTGCTCTGCACCTGGGAACACGACTTCACCTGGCACGGCACCCCGGTCCGCCAGCACGAGCACATCTACCTCACCGGCGGACCGCACCGCGGCCCGGTCGGCGACGTCAGCGCGGTGCACGCCGTCGACCGGATCCTCGACTGGCGCTGGTGGACCCCGGCCGACCTCGCCGACGAGAACGCCGACGCGCTGTGGCCGCCCCGGCTGCCGGAACTGCTGGACTCCGTCCGCCAGGGCTGGGCCGTGGACGGACGCCCGCCGGTGCCCGTCGACCTCGGGTACATCCCGAACGCCCCGGTGGTCCGCTGACCGCCGACCGATAGCCGCCGGCCTCCAACCCGCCCACCGCCGGCCGTCGACCCAGGTTCGGGAACCGGCCCGAGGACTGCCTCAGGACCGCCCGCCGCGCCGGCCGCGCGTGGCCGGACCGGGCTCCCAACCGTGCAGTTCCAGCTCCCGGTCGTGCAGCGCGCTCGGGTTCATCAGCACCGTCAGCCGGGCGTCGGCGAGCTGCTCGAAGCCGAGCCCGGTCGCGTACAGCAGCTGCTCGGTCGACACCGAGACGGCGATGGCGGGGCGCCAGGAGGGCAGCACCACCAGGCTGGTGCCGCGCCCGACCCGGATCGGCTCGGCCACCACCCGGACCGGTGCCCTCTCCTCGGGCCGGCCGACAGCCTCGGGCTGACCGGGGCTGCCGCCGATCAGGATCCCGAGCGGTGGTTCGGCACGCGGTGGTTCGGCGTGCGGCGCCTCGGTGCCGGGGGCGCCGGCGTCGGCACCGGTGTCGGGGGTGATCGCGGTCGCGGTGCCGGCCCCGAACGGCACCCGATCCGCCACCGTCCCTGCCGTACCGGCGAGTTCACCCGTCCACGCGGCGGCACCCGGGAGGCCCACGCCGGCCGGGCCGGTCGCGGCCGTCTCCCGTGCGGTCGCCTCCTGTCCGCTCGGGGTGGCCTGCGGGTGCATCCGGCGCAGTCGGCGCGAGGGCGACGGCCGCCGGGACCCCATGGGCCACAGCTCTTCTCGTACCGGACGCGCCGCCCGCGTGGGCAGGCCGCCCTCCGCCGCGGTGACCGGCGGGAAACGGACGAACCCGACCTCGGCCTCAGCCTCCCCGCCGACCTCGGCACCGCCGTCGGTCTCGGTCCCGCCTCCGGCCTCCCCGTCCTGGCCGTGGTCACGGACGGGCGCGGGCGCGAACGTATCCGCACCGTCCCCGGCCGCCTCACCGAGCAGCGCCCGTACCTCCGCGACCGGCCGACGGCACGCGGCCGCCAGCTCGGCGACCGAGCGGCCCTGGGCGCGTGCGGCCCGCAGCCGTTCGGCGAACGCCGCCCGGAGGCGCGCCGCGGTCGGATCGCCGTCCGTGGTGGAGTGATCCGTCGCGGGGGCCGCTGCCGGGAGGACGTACGCATCCGTGTCGTCCCGGCTGCGCGGCTGCGGCACCGAGTCGTGACGGGAGAGGGAGCCCTGGCGGATCACCCCGCCGGAGGAACCGGACGCGGACGCGCCGGCCTCGGCGGCGGTCGCGATCGAGCACATCGGGGCGGCCGTGGCGGCCGTCCCGGGTACGGCGGGTGGGGGTGGGGATCCGGCGCTGTCCCCCGGCGGGCCGGGCAAGGACGGATCGGTCGGGGCGGGGTGGAGCGAGGTCATCGGCGGGCCCTTCGGGGGACGGTCTCGACGATCCTCCCGCACCGCGCGACCAGCTCCAAGCGCCGAACCCGGCGGTGTGCGCGAGACCACCGCGGGACCATCGCGAGCCCGCTGCGGGATCACTGGGGGATCACTGGGGGACCCCTGCGGAGATCATCGTGAGATCACTTCGGCAACCGTCGCGAGATCGTCGTGAGATCGCCAAGGCACCACCAAGGCGCCACCAAGGGATCACCACCACGCCGTCGTCGCACCGCCGTGGCGCCACGTCCGCGGTGTCACGGCCGCGCCACCTCGCCCCTTCCGGGGATGCCAGATCAACTGCCGGGTGCGACAAGCCCCTTGAGGTCGGCGAGCACCGCGTTCACCGCCATGACGCCGAGCCCGAGGAACCACGTCTCGTCCGAAACCGGCCGGGCCTGACCGGACTTGACCGCTCCGAGCGTCTTCCCGAGGGCGCCGCCCAGCATCGCGTCCTGGTTGGTCGAACCGGGGCTGCCGTACACGCCGTAGAAGATCCAGTCGGCGTCGGCCTTGTCGATCTGCTCCGGGCTGACCTCGACCGCGAGCTCCTTGACCTGCTCGATCTGCGGCTGCGGCAGCGGCACGTCGGTGAGGATGGTGCCGTTGAAGGAGGGCTTGGCGTAGAGCCGGGTGCGGCCCGGCATGAGGCGCAGCGGCGTGATGGTGGGCCGCTTGTCGCCGAACATGTCGCCGAGTTTGGCGCCGATCGCGGTGGCCGCCGCCTGGTAGTCGTCGAGCTGCGTCTTGGCCTCGGCTTCCAGGCCGAACGTGCTCGCGTTGAGCAGGAAGTTCTGCTTCCAGGGGTAGCCGGGGCGCAGTGAGAAGACGGTCGGGGCGATCTTGGACAGTTGCGCGTACTGGTCCTGGGTGCGCAGTTGGCGACCGAGGATGAGGTCCGGCTTGAGTGCGGCGATCGCTTCCAAGTTGAGGCTGCTCGGCGCCGCGCTGATGACCGGCTACGGCCTGGTGCGGCCGGAGCTCCTCCGCGGCGAGACGCTGCGCAAGGAAACCCCCGCGCTGGTGGTGGAACGACGCTAATCTTGAGCGCATGAAGCGCTTCGTGGGCCTGTGCTGGTGGGGGGGTCCGGGGAGGGCACCCAACCCCCCCTCCCCCAGGGCCCTCCGGGGGGGAGACCCGGTTTGTTTTTCCCCCCTTCTCCTCCGGAAGGG
>NZ_JBVISA010000013.1:240025-243345 GCF_055575755.1 Kitasatospora sp. NPDC034035
CTCGGGGGTGAGATGCGGCGAAGGGAACCCCCCTCGTTGGTGGGGAAAAGACACGACTCTGAAGCGAATGAACCGCTTTGGGGCCCTGTGCTGGTGGCCGTCCGAGGACGGCCACCAGCACTCGCCTGACCAGGGCCGTCCGGGATGGACGGCCCTGTTGCGTTTCCCCGCTCTCCCGCGCGGGACGGGCCCCTCGCCCCGGACGGCCGCCACCACCGCCGTACCGAGGAGAAACCGTGACCGTCGAGACCATCGCCACTGCCGACACCGCAGCCGCTGCCACCGCCGCCGCCACTGCCGTGGCCGAGCCCGGCGCCGCTACCGCCGCCGCTGCCGGCGCCGATCCGGCGCTCATCGACGACCCGACCGCCCACCGCGTCCTCACCGGGGACCGCCCCACCGGCCCGCTCCACCTCGGCCACTACTTCGGCACCCTGCGTAACCGCGTCCGGCTGCAGGACCAGGGCGTCGAGATGTTCGTCGTGGTCGCCGACTACCAGGTCATCACCGACCGCGACCTCGCCGACCGGCTCGCCGAGCACACCGAGAACCTCGTCCTCGACTACCTCGCGGCCGGCCTCGACCCCGAGCGGGCCACGATCTTCGCCCACAGTGCCGTCCCCGCCCTCAACCAGCTGCTGCTGCCGTTCCTCAGCCTGGTCAGCGTCGCCGAACTGAACCGCAACCCCACCGTCAAGGACGAGATCGCCCACTCCCGCCAGTCCGCCGTCAGCGGACTGATGTTCACCTACCCCGTCCACCAGGCCGCCGACATCCTCTTCTGCAAGGCCGACCTCGTCCCGGTCGGCCAGGACCAGCTGCCCCACCTCGAAGTCGCCCGCACCATCGCCCGCCGCTTCCACGAGCGCTACCCGCACGCCGACGGCAGCGCCGTCTTCCCCCGCCCGCAGGCCCTGCTCTCCGACGCCCCGATGCTGCTCGGCACCGACGGCGGAAAGATGAGCAAGAGCCGGGGCAACGCCGTCGCCCTCGGCGCCACCGAGGACGAGACCGCCCGGATCATCCGCGGCGTCAGGACCGACGCCGACCGCCGCATCGGCTACGACCCCGTCGACCGGCCCGAGGTGTCCAGCCTCGTCCTGCTCGCCGCGCTCTGCCAGGACCGCGCCCCCGAGGCCGTCGCCGAGGAGATCGGCGACGGTGGAGCCGCCGTGCTCAAGCGCGTCGTCACCGAGTCCGTCAACGAGTACCTCCGCCCGCTGCGCGCCCGCCGCGCCGAACTCGCCGCCGACCGCGGCCACCTGCGGCAGGTCCTGCGCGACGGCGCCGAACGCGCCAACGCCGTCGCGGACGCCACCCTGGCGGAGGTCCGAGAGGTGATGGGCGCGGTGATCTGAAGGGCCATCACCCGGCGGGGCCGCGTCTCGCGGGTGCCGTCCCTTGGGCGCCGACCCGCAGACATCGGCGTAACGATGCGAGGGCATATCGTCACCGGGCGGCCGCGACCACACCGCGGCCGCCCGTGCCCTACCCCGCTCCCGCGCCCGAAAGGCGGCCCGGCCCATGGACCAGAACCCGACCACACCCGGCCAGGGGCTGACCCGCCCGCCGCACCTGCGCCCCGGCGACCACATCGTCGTCGTCGCCCCCAGCGGCCCGATCGACTCCGAACGCCTCACCGCCGGCTGCGCGATCCTCCACTCCTGGGGACTGCGGGTCACCGTCGCCCCGCACGTCCTCGACACCCACCCCACCCTCGGCTACCTCGCCGGTACCGACGCCGACCGCACGGCCGACCTCCAGAACGCCTGGCTCGACCCCACCGTCGACGCCGTCATCTGCGCCCGCGGCGGCTACGGCGTGCACCGCATGGTCGACCTGCTCGACTGGACGGCGATGCGCGCCGCCGCACCCAAGCCCTTCATCGGATTCAGCGACGTCAGCTCCCTGCACGAGGCCTTCGCCCAGCGCCTCGGCCTCGCCACCCTGTACGGGCCGATGGCCGCCGCCGGCTCCTTCATCTCCGACGGCCCCACCGCCGAACACCTGCGCCGCACCCTCTTCGACCCCGCCACGACCACGGTCCTCACCTCGGCCACCGCCGCACCGCTCATCCCCGGCCGGGCCCGCGGTGTCACCGCCGGAGGATGCGCCCATGTCCTCGCCGCCGAGCGCGGCACTCCCGCCGCCCGACCCACGTACGCGGGCAGCATCCTCGTGCTCGAGGACGTGAACGAACACCCGTACCAGCTCGACCGCCTCCTCACCCAGTTCCTGCGCTCCGGCGCCCTCGACGGCGTGGCCGGCATCGCCCTCGGCTCCTGGGAGGGCTGCGGGCGGCCCGAGCGGATCCGCGAGCTGATGCTCGACCGGCTCGGTGGGCTCGGCATACCGGTGCTCTGGGAACTGGGGTTCGGACACTGCCCCTCCACCCTCACCGTCCCGCTGGGCGTCCCCGCCCTGCTCGACGCCGACGCCGGCACGCTCACCCTGGACCTGCCCGCGCTGGCCGAGCGGCCCCGCTGACCGCAGCGTCATCGAACGCCCGGTTCCGCGGACACCCGGTGAGTAAGGTGCGGCCATGAACGAGGACCGCCTCACCGCCCTCGCCCTCGGCTTCCTCCGCGGCCAGGGCAGCAACGCCCGTACGATCCTCGGACTTGCCGGCCCGCCGGGCGCCGGCAAGTCCACCCTGGCCCGCCACCTGGTCGCCGAGGTCGAGCGCGCCGAAGGACCCGGCACCGCCGCCTACGTCCCGCTCGACGGCTTCCACCTCTCCGGCGCCCAGCTCGACCGCCTCGGTCTGACCCACCGCAAGGGCGCCCCGGCCACCTTCGACGCCCACGGCTACGTCGCCCTGCTGCGCCGCATCGCCGCCGACCGCTTCCAGGACATCTACGTCCCGGACTTCGACCGCACCCTGGACGAACCGGTCGCCGCCCGCCACGTGGTCCGCCCGCAGAGCCGGCTCGTCATCACCGAAGGCAACTACCTCGCCTCCGCCGACTCCCCCTGGCCGGACGCCCGCCGCCTGCTGCGCGAACTCTGGTACGTCCACACCGACGACGCCGTCCGCGAGGAGCGCCTGCTCGGCCGCCACCGCGCCGGCGGCCGCGACGAAACCACCGCCCACCAGTGGGTCACCGGCAACGACCACTCCAACGGCGAGTACGTGAAACCCGGCCGGGCGCTCTGCACCCGGACCGTCCCCGGGACCGGTTTGCCTCCGGCGCCGGACAGGCGTAGTGTTCTCTAGTCGCTCGGCAGGGAGCACCGGACACGCATCGGCGCGGACGGTCCCGGGGCGGCCAATCCTCTGAAACACCACTTCCCAGGTTCGGGCTGGGTTGCGTCTGCAT
>NZ_JBVISA010000014.1:0-225924 GCF_055575755.1 Kitasatospora sp. NPDC034035
CCCTCAAACGGGCCGAACACCGCGACTGGCCACCACCCGCTCCGGCCATCGTCACGATCGCCGGACCGGGCAGGACCTTAAATCACCGGCATTGGTCCTAGGCCACGACTGCCTTGGCGCGGTCGGCGGCGATGTGCACGGCGAGGCCGGCGAGGACGGTGCCCATCACGTAGCGCTGGATGCGCAGCCAGGCGGGGCGGCGGTTGAGGAAGGCGGCGATGCTGCCCGCGCTCATCGCGATCAGGCCGTTGACGGTGATCGCGATCGCGATCTGGGTCAGGCCCAGCAGCAGGCTCTGCAGGGCGACGTGGCCGCGCTCCGGTGCCACGAACTGGGGCAGCAGCGAGATGTACATGATCGCGATCTTGGGGTTGAGCAGGCAGGTCAGGAAGCCCATCGCGAAGAGGCGGCGCGGCGGGTCCGGCGGCAGCTCCTGCGGGGCGAAGACCGCCGTACCGCCCGGCTTGACCGCCTTCCAGGCCAGCCAGAGCAGGTAGCCGGCGCCGGCCAGCTTGATCGCGGTGTAGAGGGCGGGCACCACCGAGAACACCGCGGCCACCCCCGCCGTCACGGCGACGAGGTAGACCAGGAAGCCGGTCGCGACCCCGAGCAGCGAGATCAGCCCGGCGCGGCGGCCCTGCGCGATCGAGCGCGAGACCAGGTAGATCATGTTGGGTCCCGGCGACAGCACCATGCCCAGTGCCACGGCAGCGATGCCGAGCACGGCGTGGCCGTCCACGGCGAATGTCAACGCGTCCATGTGATCCAGGTGCAGGCGGTCCAGGTGGTCCATGCGAGGAGGCTAGGACGGGTGGACGGCTCAATGCAATGATGACTTTGCACTCGGTGCAATGATGGTCAGGGCATGAGGGGATCGACGCCGATGGACGACTACCGCCTGATCGCCGACCTGGTCGCCGCCGACATTGCGGGCGGACGGCTGCGGCCCGGCCAGCAGCTGCCCACCCAGCGCGCTTTCGCCCGCAGCCGGGGCATCGCCAACTCGACGGCGGGGCGGGTCTACCGGGAACTGGCCCGACGCGGCCTGACCGTCGGAGAGGTCGGGCGCGGGACCTTCGTCCGGGCCGGGCGCGGTGCGGACGGCGGCCTCGTCCCGCTCGCCGAGCCCACCGCCGCGCCCGTGGACCTGGAGCTCAACTACCCGGTCGTCCCCGGGCAGTCCGAACTGCTGGCGGGTGGACTGGCACCGCTGCTGCGCGCGGACGCGCTCGGGGAGGCTCTGCGGCCGATCGGCGCGGCCGGGACGGGCGCGGCGCGGCGGGCCTTCGCGGGTCTCCTGTCGACCGGTTCCCGGGAGTTCGACGCCGCGGACCTGCTGTTCGCGGGCAACGGGCGACAGGCCGTCGCAGGGGCGCTCTCCGCGCTGGTGCCGCCCGGGCAGCGGCTCGGGGTGGAGGCGCTGACCTATCCGGTGGTCAAGGCGGTGGCGGAACGGCTGGGCATCAGGCTGGTGCCGCTGGCGGTGGACGAGGACGGGCTGCTGCCGGACGCCGTTGCGGCCGCCCACCGGGCGGCGCCGCTGCGTGCCGTGTACCTGCAGCCCCGGCTGCAGAACCCGCTCGGAGTGAGCCTGCCGCGCGAGCGGGCGGTGGCGCTCGCGGAGGAGCTGCGACGGCTCGACCTGCCGGTGGTCGAGGACGCCATCTGGTCCTTCCTGCGACCCGAGCTGACACCCCTGGCCGCGCTGGCACCGGAGCGCACCGTCCTGGTGGACAGCCTCTCCAAGCGGCTGGCCCCCGGGCTGACCACCGGGTTCGCGGTCGTGCCGGCCGCGCTGCGCGATCCGGTGGCGGGCACGCTGCGGTCGGGCGGGTGGACGCCGAGCGGGTTCGCGCTGGAGGCCGCGGTGCGCTGGATCGGGGACGGCACGCTGGCCGTGGTCGAGGCGGCGAAGCGGGCCGACGCGGCGGCCCGGCAGCTGCTGGCGCGCGAGGTGCTGGCGGGGCAGCGGCTGCGGGCCGACCCGTGCTCGTACTACCTGTGGTGGGAGCTGCCGGGGGCGTGGCGGGCGGAGACCTTCGTCGCGGCGGCCGCACGGGCCGGGGTCTCGGTCACGCCCGCGACGGCGTTCGCGGTGGATCCGCGGCGCTCGCCGTCCGCCGTCCGGGTCGGGCTCGCGTCGCCGCCGTTGCCGGTGCTGGCGCGGGCGCTGGAGACGCTGGCGCGGATTGCGAACAGCTGACAGATGACAGCTGACGGATTTCGAAATCTGTCAGCTGTCATCTGTCGACTGCCGTCCGCCAGCTGTCCTCTGTGACCCCGCCCGGGGTCAGCTGCCCGAGCCGCTGTGGCTCCCCCGGGCTGCCGTGTCCGCCGCACCTCCGGCGCCGACGGCGCGCAGGCGGCTCGCGGCGGTGGCCGCGAGCTGGGGGGCGAGCCGGGCGACGTCCCGGGAGCCGACCACCGCGATCAGGCTCGGCAGCACCCAGCGGACCGGCTGCATGCCGCGCAGCCAGGCCTGGGCGTAGACGTGGGCGGACCGGCGGGCGATCCCCGCGACGATCCGGTCCACCGCGGGCTCCAGCGGGTACGTCTTGTTCGCCGGCCACGGCAGCCGGGACCGCATCTGCTTCAGCACGGTGTCCTCGTCGGCGCCGCGCACCATGTCGGTGTCGGTCCAGCTCAGGTATCCGACGCCGACCTTCACCCCCTGGTGGGCGACCTCGGCGCGGATCGAGTGGGCGAAGGCCTCCACCCCGGCCTTGCTGGCGCAGTACGCGCTCATCAGCGGCGCCGGCGTCAGCGCGGCGAGCGAGGCGATCTGCAGCAGGTAGCCGCGGCTCTCGGTGAGCGCCGGCAGGAAGGCCCGCGCGGTGGCGACGCTGCCGAGCAGGTTCACCTCGATGACCCGGCTGAAGGCCCGGTGGTCGCTGTCCGTCAGCGGTCCGCCGATGGCGATCCCGGCGTTGGCGACGACCGTGTCGATCCGCCCGTAGTGCTCCTTGATCCGGCGGGCGGTGTCGTCGAGCGCGTCGAGGTCGGTGACGTCCACCTCCCAGCTGGTCGCGTCGGGCCCGCACTGGGTGGCGACGGCCTTCAGCTCCTCCGGCTCGAGCCCCAGCAGGGCGACCTTGGCTCCGCGCCGGGCGAGCTTGCGGGCCAGCGACGCGCCGACCCCGCGGGCGGCCCCGGTGACGACGACGACCTGCGCGGACAACGGCGGGATGGCGTTCATGCGACGGCGGTCCTTTCGTCGGTGGAGTCGCTGGTGGACTCCACAGTGGAGTCCGCGGTGGCGAGGGCAAGGGCGGAGTGGGCGAGGGAGACGGCGGTGTCCCCGGCGGGTTCTGCAGTGGAGTCGGCGGCTGCGGCCGGGACGGGATCAGCGCCGGCGGGCGCGCCGACCAGGTGCTCGGCGGCCATCCGGTGGATCTCGGCGGCGACCTCCGACGGCCGCTCCAGCGGCGACATGTGCCCGACCCCGGGCAGCAGCAACAGCCCCTGCGGATCCTTGAGTTCGGCGACCATCCGGTGTGCGTGCACCGGCGGGGTCAGCCGGTCGTTGGTGCCGACCACCACCGCCGTGGGCGCGGTGAGCCGGGCCAGCCCCGCGTGGACGTCCAGCCGGTCGAGCACCGCGGCCCAGTTGGCGCGGACGGCGGTCGGGCAGGCGTGCACGATCCGGGCCGTCGCCTCGACCTGACCGGCGGGCGAACTCGGCCCCATGGTCGCGTACTTGAGCGCCACCCGGCTGAGCGGCGAGACCGGTCCGAGCGGCATCCGGGAGCGCAGCAGCTGCCGGTGCAGGAAGCGGCGCAGGCCCGGGGAGCGAACGCCCGGGGGCAGGACGGTGAGCTCGGCCACCAACTCGCTCGGCCCGGTGGAGATCAGGACGGCGGCGGCGGTGCGCTCGGCGACGTCGGGGCGGCCACCGGCGGCCATGATGGTCATTCCGCCCATGCTGTGCCCGGCCAGGACGGCCCGCTCCCCCGCCGGGACGGTCCGGGCGAGCACGGCGGACAGGTCCTCGGCGAGCGCCCGGGTCGAGTAGCGGGCCCGGCTCGGCGGGATCTCGCTGTGTCCGTGGCCGCGCTGGTCGTAGACCACCACCCGGTAGCGGTCGGAGAGTTCGCGGATCACCGGGGCCCAGAAGGCGGTCGAACAGGTCCAGCCGTGCGCCAGCACCACGGTGGGAGCGCCGGGTTGGCCGTGCACCTCGACGTGCAGCCGGATGCCGTCCGCCGAGCGGACGCTCAACTCCTCGACGGGAAGGGGTGGTTCGTACTCGGCAGGCAGATGGACGGAACTCACGCGGTGACCTCCTGGACGGTGCGGGCGGCAGTCGGCACCGCCCGCATGATCAGCTCGTATTCGCCGAGGTCCACCTTGCGGGTGGCGCGGCGGAACGAGGTGGTGGAGCCGGGCCAGAGCACCGTGTTCTTGCCGCTCGGGTCGAGGTACCAGCTGCGGCAGCCGCCGGTGGTCCAGACGGTGCGGTCCATCCGGTGCTGCAGTTCGAGGTTCCACTGCCGCTGGGCGCGCGCGGTCGGCTGCATGGCGGCGGCGCCGATCGAGCCGAGCGTGGTCAACGCGTCGATCATGTAGTTCAGTTGGGATTCGATCATGAGAATCATCGAGCTGTTGCCGAGGCCGGTGTTGGGCCCGATGACGAAGAAGAGGTTCGGGAAGCCGCGCACGGTCGAGCCGCGCAGCGCCTCCATGCCGTCCTTCCACTCCTCGGCCAGGCTGGTGCCGTCGACGCCGAACACCCGGTCCCCGATGGGCATGTCGGTGACGTGGAAGCCGGTGCCGAAGACGATGGCGTCCACCTCGTGCTCGCTGCCGTCGGCCGCGACCAGCGTGGAGCCGCGCAGTTCGCGCAGGCCGGAGGAGACGACCTCGGTGTTGGCCGCAGCGAGCGCCGGGTAGTAGGTGTTGCTGAGCAGGATGCGCTTGCAGCCGATCCGGTAGTCCGGGGTGAGCTTGGCGCGCAGCGCCGGGTCCTGGATGCCCTGGGCGATGTGGCGTTCGGCGAGCTGCTGGACCAGGCGCAGCATTCCGGGGCGGCGGACGAAGGCGTCGACCTGGAGCTCGCGGAGGGCGAACAGGGTGCCGCGGCGGATCGCCGCGGTGACCGGCAGGCGGCCGTGCAGCCACTTCTCCAGCTGGGTGATCTCGCGGTCGCGGCGCGGCAGGACCCAGGCCGGGGTGCGCTGGAAGACGGTCAGCTTGCCGACCTTGGGCTGGATCGACGGGATGATCTGGGCGGCGGAGGCGCCGGTGCCGACCATGGCGACGCGCTTGCCGGTCAGGTCGAAGTCGTGGTCCCAGCGCGAGGAGTGGAACACCTTGCCGGTGAAGCCGCTCAGCCCGGGCAGGTCGGGGATCTGCGGGTCGGCGAGCGGTCCGGCGGCGGAGACGACAGCGTCGGCGGTCCACTGACCGGCCGAGGTGGTGATCCGCCAGCGGGTCTCGTCGCTCTCCCAACGCGCCTCCAGCACCTCGGTGTTGAACCGCAGGTGGGGGCGGAGACCGAAGACGGTGGCGACCTTCTCCAGGTAGGCGCGGATGTCCGGCTGGCCGGAGAAGCTGCGCGGCCAGTCGGGGTTGGGGGCGAAGGAGAAGGAGTAGAGGTGCGAGGGCACGTCGCAGGCGCAGCCGGGGTAGCTGTTGTCGCGCCAGGTGCCGCCGACGGAGTCCGCGCGTTCCAGGACCACGAAGTCGGTGATCCCGGCGCGGCGCAGCCGGACCGCGGCGCCGAGGCCGCCGAAGCCGGAGCCGATCACCGCCACCCGGACGTGCGGTACGGCCTGGTCCGGCACCGCGGACGTCTCGGACGCGCCGGATCGGGGGCGCTTGCTGCTGGATGCCATGCGGCCTCCTCCTGAGGGTGGGGCGGTGATCGTCGCGCTCTCCGGGGGGCTTGCCCCGGAACCCTGCCAATCGCGCCAGTAATCACTGGCATGGTTGGCAGGGTAGCCCTTGCTGACACCGGATGGAAGAAGCGCGACAGCCCCGGTTCCGGGAGTCTTCCGGGTTCCGGGAGCTTCCCTTCCGCGTTCCGGGAGCCTTTCCGGCCGACGGACCTATGCTGATCGCCGTGGACAAGGTCAGAGCTGCTGCGGGCGACAGAAAACGCGAGTACCGGGTGGAGGAACTGGCCGAAGCGGCCGGCATCACCACCCGCACCCTGCGCTTCTACCGCGAGCGCAAACTGCTCCAACCGCCCCGCAAGGAGGGCCGGATCGCCTGGTACGGCGAGGAGCACCTGGCCCGGCTGCGGATGATCGGCGAACTGCTGGAACGCGGCCACACCCTCGGCGGCATCGTCGAACTGATCGGCGCCGGCGAGAGCGGCCGGGACGTCGCGGACCTCATCGGACTGGAGGCGGCGATCGTCGCACCCTGGTCGGACGAGGCCCCGGTACATCTGGACTGGGAGGAACTGAAGGCCGCCTTCGGAGACCAGCTCACCGAGGAGAACACCGCCGAATCGATCGCCCAGGGCTACATCACCGTCGAGGAGGACGGGATCACCCACGTCAGCCGCCGCCTGATGGACGCCACCACCGAGCTGGTGGCGGAGGGCGTGCCGCTCTCGGCGGTGCTGGACGCCAGCCGGCGCACCCGGGAACACGTGGACGCCATCGCCGAGATCTTCATCGAGGTCGTCAGCGAGCACCTGCTCAGCGCACTGTCCGCCGACACCCCGCTGCCACCCGGCGAGGCGGCCCGGCTCACCGAACGCATCCTGCGGGTGCGGCCACTCGCCCGGACCGTCGCCGACGCCCAGTTCGCCCTCGCCATGGACCGCCGGGTGCACGCCGAGTACGACGAACTGCTGCGCCAGCGACGGGAGAACGGCTCCGAGGCGTAGCGGGCCGCGGCGGTTCCGAGGTGCAGGCGGGCCGGCGCGGTTCCGAGGCGTACCCGGGCTGCTGTGCGGGCAGGGATTCCCGCGCCCTGCCCGTACGTCGGAGGTGCCGTCGATGCCCAGACCCCTCAGCCGCCGCGCCGTACTCGGCCTCGTCGCCGGGCTCCCCCCGGGCCTGACGCTCGCCGCCTGCACCTCCGACTCACCTGCCCCGGCAGCCGGTTCGTCCGGCAGCGGCGGCACCAGGACCGTCCGGCACGCACGCGGCGAGAGCACCGTACCGGCGCGGGCGGCTCGGGTGGTGGCGCTGGACACCGACGCCCTGGACTCGGTGGTCACCCTCGGTCTCGTCCCGGTCGGCGCCACCACCGTCAGCGCCGGCGCACCCTTCCCGACCTACCTCCCCGCTGACCGGCTGACCGGGACGAAGGCCGTCGGCGCCATCGGCCAGCCCAGCCTGGAGGCGATCGCGGCGCTGCGGCCGGACCTGATCCTGAGCAACCAGGTCCGCGACGACAAGCGGTACGACGAGCTGTCCAAGATCGCACCGACCGTGCTCTCCAAGACCACCGGACCGACCTGGAAGGAGAACGCCCGGCTGCACGCGGAGGCGCTGGGCCGCCAGGCCGAGGCCGAGGCTGCGGACACCGCGTACCGGACGAAGCTGCGGGACCTGGTCACCGCACTCGGCGGACCGGCCAAGGCCGCCGCCACCCGGGTCGAGATGGCCCGCTTCCTGGCGGGCGCGCCGACCAGGCTGTACCTCAACGACACCTTCGTCGGCTCACTGTTCAAGGACCTCGGGCTCGGTCGACCCGCCAACCAGGACAAGCCCGGCTTCTCGATCGAGATCAGCCCGGAGCAGGTCGACCAGGCGGCGGCCGACGTCATCTTCTACTCGGTGTACGGGGACGCGGACAAGTCCGACGTGGGCAGGGTCACCGCGGGCGCGCTGTGGAAGAACCTGGATGCCGTCCGGAACGGCCGGGTGTTCCAGGTGGTCGACAGCCTGTGGATGCTCGGCATCGGCTACACCGGCGCGGGGCTGATCCTGGACGGGATCCGCGCGGGCCTCACCCAGGGCTCGGCGAACAGGTGACGGCGGACAGGCGACAGATAACAGACAACAGCTGACAGCGGACAGATGTTGAAATCTGTCCGCTGTCAGCTGTCATCCCGCCGCCCCTCCGCCCCCGGCCGTACCGCGACGGCCGCAGGTTCTGGGGGCCACGGCGGCCTGCCGGCCCTGCTAGCCCTCGTCGTCGGTCGCTCCCGGCGCCAGGGCCGGCGACGGGAAGACCCGGCGCGCCTCGCCGCCCGACCACCAGACGCCGATCGCGAAGACGGCCGTCGCCTCCAGCAGTCCGGCCCGGTCGAGCCCGCCGCAGTGCACCGGCAGGCAGCCCATGGAAGCCACCAGGTCGGCGACCAGCGCGGCGGCCACCGGGTCGTCCGCGCAGTACGGGACGCCGAGCGGGGTGCCGCCCTCGAAAGCGGGCCGCGGCAGGGTCCAGATGCTCTCGTGGCAGATGCCGAACACCTTGGCCACCCGGGCCGCCGGAGCCGTCGAGGCGAGCCGCGCGGCGATGGAGTCGGCGGTTCCCGTCGTGGTCAGGTGCGGGCCGTCCGCGCCCGGGGCCATCGGCACGGTGCAGTCCAGGAGGGTCCGCCCGGCCAGTTCGGCCGCCAGCGGGGCGACCACCGCCACCGCCGCCGCGGCCGGTACCGCGACCAGTACGGCCTCCCCGAACCTCGCTGCCTGCGCCGGGTCGCCGCCGTCCACCGCGCCCATCGCTGCAGCCAGTTGCTTCGCCGCCTCCGGGTCGCGGCCGCCCACCAGTACCTCGTGCCCGGCCCGCACCCAGGCCCCACCGAGGGCCGCCGCCATGGCGCCCGTCCCCAGAATGCCGATCCGCATGTCCACTCCTCGCCATCGGTGCCCGACCGCAGTCGGTGCGAACTTCCGTACCCGGCACGCTAGGCGGCCCGATGCACACCGCCCGGTACGCATCGGTTCGGGCAGGATGGCCGCATGGACACCACGAGCCGCAGCGGCGAGATCGAGAAGGGGGACGGCGAGGAGGCCGACGACCTGGGCGGCGGCGCCTTCGCGGCCGACTGCCGCGCCCGGCTGGCCTTCGAGGTGATCGCCAACCGCTGGGACAGCGTTGTCGTCTACGTCCTCGGCGAGCGGGGACCGATGCGCCCGCGGGCGCTGCTCGACCGGATCGGCGGGATCAGCCCGAAGGTCCTCAACGAGGCGCTACGGCGACTGGAGTACAACGGCCTGGTGGAGCACCGCCGTTACGCCGAGGCCCCGCCACGGGTCGACTACGCCCTCACCGAGGCGGGCGCGGCCCTGCTCGGCCCGATCCGCGCACTCGGCTCCTGGGCCGTCGAGCACGGCGACGCCGTCCTCGCCGCGCAGGAGCTGCACGACATCGGCCGGTCCTGACGTGTCGTCAAACGACAAGAAGCGGCGGGGGCGACGGTGGTCCGCACCCCGTCGCCCCCGCCGCCCTTGGCCCTTCCGGCCGGCACCCACGGCCCGGCAGGGCCTCGGTTTCGCCCGAGTCAGGTCAACCCGACTCGATCAGTCCGACCCGGTCGCCCCACCTCAGTTGACGTTGACCGCCGTCCAGGTGGCGGCGACGGCGTTGTACTCCGTGCTGCCCGCGCCGTACAGGTCGGTCGCCGCGCTGAGGGTGGCCGCACGGGCCGCCGCGTAGTCGGTGGTGGACGTGAAGTACGTGGTCAGCGCCTTGTACCAGATCTGCGCGGCCTTGTCCCGGCCGATGCCGGCGAGCGTCGAGTTGTCGTACGTCGGGCTGTTGTAGTTGAACCCGTTGATGCTCTTCGCGCCGCTGCCCTCGGACAGCAGGTAGAAGAAGTGGTTGGCCACGCCGGACGAGTAATGGACGTCCAGGTTGCCGACGTTGGCGTCCCAGTAGTCGGCGGACTGGCCGTCCCTGCTCGGCTGGTCCATGTAGCGCAGCGGGCTGCCGTCGCCGTTCAGGTTGATCAGTTCGCCGACCCAGTAGTTCGGGGGGTTGGAGGTCAGGTTGGCGTAGAACTCGACCATCGTGCCCATGATGTCGGAGGTGGCCTCGTTGAGGCCGCCGGACTCGCCCGCGTAGTTGAGGTTGGCGGTCGCGGCGGTCACGCCGTGGGTCATCTCGTGGCCGGCCACGTCGAGTTCGGTGAGCGGGGCGGCGTCGCCGCTGCCGTCGCCGTACGACATGCAGAAGCAGTCGTCGCTCCAGAACGCGTTGACGTAGTTGGAGCCGTAGTGCACCCGACTGAGGGCGCCGACGCCGTCGTTGCGGATGCCGTTGCGGCTGAAGGTGTTCTTGTAGAAGTCCCAGGTGGTGGCGGCGCCGAACTGGGCGTCCACGGCGGCGGATTCGCGGTTGGCGGCGGTACCGTCACCGAAGGTGTCGGTGGTGTTGGCGAACAGCGAGCCGCTGCCCGAGGTGCCGTTACTCATGTCGGTGGTGGACTGGCCGCCACGGGTGCCGTCCTTGAGCTGGTACTGCCCGCCGCTCTCCGCGGTGGTCAGCGCGACCTGGCCGACGAAGACGCCCTTGCCGGTGCCGGCGGCGGTCTGCACCTTCTCGTGGGTGGACAGCACCTGGCCGCTCGCCGCGTCGGTGACCAGGACCTGGCTGCTCGGGGTGCCGTCGGCGCGCACGCCTTCGACGGTGGTGCGGTAGGCGAGGCGGGGGTTGCCGTCGGTGGCCCAGACCACCAGTTGGGCCTTGCCGGTCTGGTGGACGTCGGCCAGCGGCGACTGGTCGGCGTCGAGGGTCGCCCCGACGGTGGCCTTGACCGCGCCGGTGGCCTGTGCGGCGGCCTGGTCGGCCGGGACCTTCGGGGTGACGCTCGGCAGGTCGATCCGCGCGGAGACCGCCTTGGAGACCGACTTCACGGCACCGTCGGCCTTCTGGTGGACGACCAGGTCGCCGCCGATCACCGGCAGGCCGGCGTAGGTGCGCTCGAAGCGCAGGTGACGGGTGCCGTCCTTGTCCACCACGGCGTCCTTGGCGACCAGTTGCTCCTTGTCGCCGAGGCCGAGCGCCTTGGCGAGCGGGCCGGCCTGGCCGCTCGCCACCGCGAGCACGGTCGCGTGCTGCTGGGCGGCCTGGGCCTGCGGCGAGGGCGAGGAGGCGGGGGCGGCCTGGGCGGCGGTGCTCACCTGGATCACACCGGTCAGCAGGGCGGTGGCCGAGAGTACGGCGACAGCCGCGAGCTTTCGCTTCACGTGGGAGTCCTTCCGGGAAACCGCGTCTGGGCGCGGTCACGCCACGTCCCGGGGGGCCGGGTCGGCACCTGTGGGGCGGAACGGGCGCTGACGTGCTGAAATCCCGTGCAGTCGAGCGGCTCGCCACCAAGGGTGGGGGTGGGGGCTACCGCTGGGGATGACCACAAGCATGACAATCCAACAGATGAAATGACAGGTCTGCCTCAAGGATTGGCCAGGTCCCGCCACGGGGTAAAGGGTGTTCAAGTGGCAGGCGAATCGGGGCGATTCACCGCATCCTGCGATTCGTTTCCACTCGAACCATGTCCGACCGCCTGCGCGGCAGCCCTTCGCCCGCCGAACGGCCGTCCGGCGGGCGGATTCGATCGACCTGCGATCGACTTTTACATCTGTGTAGAACTTTCCACACGGTCCCTTGACACCCGGGTGGCGAGGGTCCGCCACCCCGCACCCTTGTCCGCGCGCCTGACGACTGCTAGGACTCCTCGGACGCCTTCACTGGAGCCGCCACTCCTGGGCCGTATTGCCGGGGGTACAGGTCACCATGGTGACCGCGTTGCCCGGACCGTTGTTGGTCATGCAGACCGAGTTCATGTAGTCGGCCAGCGTGTACGAGCCCGCGGTGGAGCCGTTGCGGACGGTCCAGTTGGTGAGGTAGCTGAACCCGTTGCTCAACGCGACCTTCCCGTCCGTGGTCTGGACGAGCTGCGGGCCGCCGTTGTTGCAGGCGTTGAAGAGGATCCACGAGCCGGGGTTGGTCGACCGCACCCAGCCGTACTGCGCGGCACCGCCGAGCACGATCGGGTTGTCGCCGTTCAGGTTGTCGTCGCGCATCCCGATCGAACGGCCGTCCTTGACGCTGACGATGGTGCTCCAGCTGTTGCCGCCGCAGGACGGGGGCCGGCTCGGGCTCTGCGGGGCCGCGGTGGTGCCGCCGCCCGTGGTCTGGGCCGGCGGCTGCGGGTTCTGGTTGGCAGGCGGGGCGGGCGGGTTGGCACCGCCGCCGGGCTGGTTCGCCTGGCCGCCACCGGACCCGTTGCCGGACGTGCCACCGGACCCGTTGCCACCGGCCACGTTGCCGGAGGTACCACCGCCTGAGGCCGTGCCCGCACCGCCGGCCCGGCTGCCGCCCGAGGCGCCGCCGGCGTTTCCGGCCTGGCCCGGAACCGGGACGGGGGCCTGCTGCTGGTTCGGGGTGCCGGGCGCCGGCTGGTCGGGGGTCGGGGTGGCCGCCGGGGTGTCGGTCGGCGGCGGGGTGGCGGGCCCGGTGGTGGTCGCGGCGGCCGGGCTGCCGGTGACCGGGTTCGCGGAGACGGTGACCACGACCGTCGGCTGGGCGGCGGGCGGCACGGCCGCACCGGAGTCGCCGGGGCTGCGGTCGACCAACAGGGCGGTGGCGGTGCCCATCGAGATGACGACGGGGATGATCACGGGCACCAGCAGGGCGCGCCGGGACCGGCGCTTGCCGGGCTCGGTCTGCGCCTGCGACTGCACCTTCGCGACCTCGTCCGGCGAAGGGGTGTCACGCATGGCGGGAGCGACCACGGCGCCGGCCTTCGCCGACCCGCCCTTGGCCGGGTCGCCCTTGTCCGACGCGCCCTTGGCCGGGTCGCCCTTGTCCGACGCGCCCTTGCCCGGCTCGCCCTCGGCCGACGCGCCCGCGGGCGTCTCTCGCTCGGCTCGTTCCTTGGGTGCCGCCTCGGCTTCTCGCTTGGCCTCCCCCTCTGCCGCCGAGCCGGTGCCGGGCCGGAGGGCGATCGTCCGGCTGTCGCCCGTGGCGCTCCCGGATCCGACGCCGCCGAGCGCCGCGCGGGCCGCGGCCGCCATCGCGGCGGCGTCCGCGAACCGCTCCTCGGGCTTCTTGGCCAACGCCCTGGCGACCAGCACCCGGACCGCCGCAGGGAAGGCCTCCGGCAGCTCCGGCACCGGCTGGTTGACGTGCTTGAGCGCGATCTGCAGCGGCCCGTCACCGGAGTACGGCGGCTTGCCCACCAGCAGTTCGTAGCAGACCACGCCGATCGAGTAGAGGTCGGTGGCCGGCCCGAGGGACAATCCCTCGGCCTGCTCCGGGGACATGTAGAGCGCGGTGCCGATGATCGCGAACGGGGCGGTGAGCTTGGTGCTGGCGATCGCCCGGGCGATGCCGAAGTCGGTGACGGCCACCCGGCCGTCGGTACGCACCATCAGGTTGGACGGCTTGATGTCCCGGTGCACGATGTCCCGCCGGTGCGCGGCGTGCAGCGCGTCCAGGGCGCCGGCCACCAGGCCGAGGGCGCGCTTCACGGTCATCGGGCCGGTGTCCTCGAGCACCTGGTCCAGCGGACGGCCGTCGATCAGCTCCATGACGATGTAGGCGCAGCGCTCGTCACCGTCCGCACCGCTCTCGCCGTAGTCGTGGACGTGCACGACGCCGGGGTGGTCGATCGCGGCGACCAGCTGGGCCTCCCGGCGGAAGCGCTGGGCGGCGGTGCCGTCCTCGAACAGCTCCGAGCGGAGGATCTTGACCGCCACCTGTCGCGCCAGCACGGTGTCCTCGGCCCGCCAGACCGAGCCCATCGCGCCGCCGCCGATCTTCTCGACCAGCCTGTACCGCCCGCCGAGCACGGTGCCCGCCCCGCTCATGCCCCTGTCCCCCCGTGTGTCGTGACCCTCCCCGACGGGTCGTCGGCACACAGTGTGCCAGAGCGTGTCGTGTCCTCAGCCGCTCGGATGTGCAAAGGAATTGAGCACAACTGCCAGAGCCTTGTCAGACCTTCCGGATGTATCGGGCGTGGTCGGACACCTCCAGCGCGGCCGCGATGACCGCCCTGGGCCGGTCGGCGTGGACGGCATGACCGGCGCCGCGCACCACGATGTGCGTTCCCCTGATGGCACCGGACGCGATCTGCGACTGCAGGGCGGTCCACCGGGAGCGCAGCACCCCGGGCAGCCCCTCGGTCGCGCTCAGCACGGCCACCGGCACCTCGGGCAGCCGCGCCGTGGAGCGGCGGCGCCGGATCTCGGGGGCGGCGACGGTCGTCAGCCGGTTCTCGGCGAGGACGGTCCACCGCTGGTGGTGGTGCGCGACCACGGCCGCCTCGGCCCGGGCGATCGGATCCGCCGCTCCGGGCGAGGAGGGCGCCAGCGCCGCACGGAGCAGCCACATCCGGTTCAGCGCGGCTTCGGCGACGCGGATGGCCGGCGGCTGGAACTCCTCGTGCGCCGGGTCCACCAGGACCAGCCCGGCCACCAGCTCCGGCCGCTGCCAGGCGAGGAGTTGGGCCAGCTGGCCGCCCCAGCTGTGGCCGACCAGGACCGCCGGCCCTGCGTCCAGGTGCCGCACCAGGGCGGCGAGGTCCTCGAGCTGACCGTCCAGGGTCGGAGCTGCGGCCCGGGCCACGGCCAGGCCGGTGGCGCGCCCTGTGGCGCCACCTGTCGCACCGCCTGTCGCGCGGCCTGTCGCGCGGTGGGGCTCGCTGGCGCCGAGTCCGGCCCGGTCGTACGCCACCACCCGCCCGTGCCGGGCGAGTTCGGGCAGGACGGGCGTCCAGGTGAGCGACGGGGTGCCGCAGCCTGCGATCAGGACCACCGGCGCGCCGCCGCCCTGCCCGGCCTCGACCCAGCGCAACGCCCTTCCGCCGCAGTCGAGTTCGCCCGGCCGCACCCCGCCGGGCGTGCACTCGGCGAATGCCCGCGCGATGGTGTCCTGGACGCTCCGCAGGCCCGGCCCGCTCTGCGTCCCCCGCTTGCCTTGCATGATGTGCACGTACGGCCCCCTGGATCCGTCGCTCGGTCCCGTTCCCCCGATGCCCGCGGTCGTTACCCCGATGCCCAGCGCGACGCGACCCGACTCCTCGTCAGGCACCCGACGTTGCCCGCCGGTCCGCTCCGACGCCCGAACTCCGTCGGTCCGGGCAATGAACCGGAGGCCAACAGATCGGGCGCGGACCGTGCCGGCGGGGCCGGACGCGGCCGGGGCGGGCAGGCGAGCCGGCGGGCAGGTCGGCGGAAACCGGACATGGGCGGACCCGCGGACGGGCCTCAGGCCGGCAGGACGCGCTTCAGCAGGCCGAGCAGCGCCTCCCAGTGCCGTTCGTCGGCGGCCGCGTCGTAGCGGATGGTGTCGGCCTGGGTGTATCCGTGCAGGGCGCCGGTGTACACCTCGGCCCGGTACCGGACGCCGGCGGCGGTGAGGGCCTCGGCGAGCCGGTCGATCTGCTCGGGCGGCAGCGACTCGTCCTGGCCGGCGTGGCCGAAGTACAGCTCGGCGGTGATCCGGTGGGCGCCCAGGTGCGGGCTGTCAGGGCGCTCGGTGGCGAGGTTGCCGCCGTGGAAGCCGGCCGCCACAGCGATCCGGTCCGGGTGGCTGGCGGCGGTGCGCAGGGCGAGGAGGGCGCCGCGGCAGTAGCCGGTGAGGCCGACCGGGCCGTCCTGGACCAGCGGGGACTCGGCGAACCAGCGCAGGTAGGCGTCCGCGTCGCGCTCGGTCACGTCGGGGGTGAGGGTGGCGAGCAGCGGGATGAGCCGGTCGAAGAGCGCGTCGTCGCGCTCCGGGTCGATGAACTCGGGCAGTTCGACGACCGGCGCGCGGCCGTTCCGGTAGTAGGCGTTGGGGACGAGCACGGTGTACCCGGCCGCGGCCAGGCGGTCGGCCGTGCTCTTCAGATGCGGCCGGAGCCCGAAGGCGTCCATGTAGAGGAGGACGCCCGGGTGGGCCCGATCGTCGTCGGGGTGGGCGAGGTAGGCGTCGGCAGTGCCGTCCGCCGTCCGGATGTTCACGAGGGTTCCGCGCACGGTCATGGTGAGGGCGCTCCTTCCGTTCGTGCGGCAGCGTAACCGGTCGGCGCGGCACCCGATCCGAACGGGCCTTCGGGGAACGCCCCTGCCCCGGTGCGGCGTTGAGCGGACATGGGGTTGATCGTGGGTGTGGTGGCGGCAGTGGCGGCAGTGCTGGGACTGGCCGTGCTGGCGGCGTGGCAGATCCGGGACGAGGCGTCACCGCGTCAGCGGCAGCGCGGGCCCGGGGTGGGCTTCGGCGTCGGCGGGATGGACGAGTTGCACGCGCTGTTCAGCCCGGGAAAGCGGATACAGGTCGAGCAGAAGAAGGAGCAACTGGCGCTGCGGGACGACGCGCAGGCCGGATCACCGCCGCACTTCGGCGTGGACCTGGACCGGGGCGTGGCGGTGCTGCCCGGCGGGACCGGAGACCCTGCGCCCGGCCCGGCGCCGCGCGACGGGAGCTGAACGGGCCCGACCGGTCAACTCCCCCAGGTGCGGGAGCAGAGCACCAGCCGGTAGCCGTCCGGGTCGGCTATCGTCACGCCGAACTCGTCCCAGTACGGGTTGTGGGCCTTGACCCGGGTGCCGCCGGCCGCCTCCAGCCGGGCGACCAGGGCCTCGTCCACCGGCGTGCCGAGGTAGACGACGAACAGGTCGTCCGGCGTCGGGGTGGGCTCCAGCGGCCGCTCCGGGTCGTGGGTGAGTTCGAAGTGCCAGGAGCCGCCGGGCGGGCCGACCATGAGCAGGTCGTGCTCGCCGGACACCCGCTCGGTGGTGCGCCACAGCACGTCGAGACCGAGGCCGCCGACATGGAAGCGCTCGGCCGCCGCGAGGTCGCGCGAGGGGCGGGCGATCCGGACCCGCATGGTGGAATCGATCATGCGGGTGACCATAGCCGATGCCACTGACAACGAACCCCGGTGCGCCGCACGGTTGCGGACGGTCCGTCAGGGCCGCCAGGGATACGGCCGGGCCGTCAGAGCCGTTGCAGCCGTTCCTCGTCGGTGGTGCGCGGGCAGGTCAGGCAGGCGACGGCCTCGGGCTTGACCGCGTAGTAGAGGCAGCAGCCGAGCCGGGTGCGGGTGTGGTGGGCCCGCCCGTCGGGGGTGCGCAGGCGGCGGAAGTCGGCGGCGCCCGGGAGCGGCTGGGTGCCGCCGGGCAGGACGGCCTCGGCGGCGGCGACGGCGGCGTCCTCCGCAGCGGCTTCCTTCGAGGCAGTGTCCTTCGAGGCGGCGCTGTCCGCCTCGCCGAGCATCCGGCCGAGGTACCAGATGGCGGAGGCCAGATCGTCCGTCACCATGCCCCAGAGCGCCCGGTCGCGGCGCCGGGTGGGCCCGGCGAGCGCCGCGAGCACCGGCTCGACGTGCGCGACCACGGCGGCCCGCAGTTCGGCACGGAGCTCGTCGTCGCCAGGGAGGGTCACGTGACCGCGTGGACGCAGCGCGAGCGCGCCGGTGGGGGCGTGCAGCCAGAGGTCGGCGGGGTCGACGACGGGGACCCGCCGGGCGAGGTGCCAGGGGCCGGCGACGATCAGGCAGGTCGACCAGACGTAGTGGTGCAGCAGCCGGGAGGCGGTGACGTGCGGTCGCGGGGCGCGGCCGTGCTCGGCGGCGATGCGGTCCTCCTCGCCGGCCAGGACGGCGGCCAGCGCCCGTTCGTCGGTGGCGAGTTCGGCTCCGGAGTACCAGCCGTCGGCGGCGCGCGGGGCGGGCTCGGCAGCGTCGAGCAGGCGCAGCTCCAGCACCGGGCACAGCTCCAGCAGCCGCCGGTAGTCGCCGACGAGCGCGGTGGACGCCGCGAGCGGCAGGGCGCCGCGAGGCACGACGGGCAGGGGTGTTCCGGGAACCATCGACACTCCCGAGATCGATTCCGTATGATCGATTAAGGTGAGGCTCACCTTACAATGCCTCATGTCGCTCGGCGACCACGCAGGACCTCGCCGATCGACACATTGATCCGGCACGCCGGATCGGTCGGGGGGCAGTCGGGGGGTCAATCGGGACCGGTCGGGGGCAAACGAACCCCGCCTTGACGAACTTAGGTAAACCTAACCTAAGATATCGCCTCGTGCTGAGAACCGAACCGTCGGCCTCCACAGCCCCGGCGACGCCTCGTGCCTCGGCGGTCCGGCAGCCCTTGCTGCTGGCCGCCGGCGTGTGCGCGCTCGTGCTGTGTGCGGCCCTGAGCCTGGCCCTGGGCTCCCGATCCATTCCGCTGTCCGCCGTCGTCGACGCCCTCACCGGCGCCGCCCACGGCGGTGACGCCGATGTGGTGACGGGCCTTCGGGTCCCGCGCACGCTCATCGGGCTGGCCGTCGGGGCCGCGCTCGGCGTCGCCGGGGCGGTCGCCCAGGGCGTCACCCGCAACCCGTTGGCCTCCCCGGTCACCCTCGGCATCAACGCGGGCGCGAGCCTCGCCGTGGTCGCCGCGATCTACGTGCTGGACCTCTCCCGGCCGGTCGAGTACGTCTGGTTCGCCTTCGCCGGCGCGGCTGTCGCCGCCGTCGCCGCGTACGCGATGTCCCGGCGCGGCGGGGACCTGGACCCGGTCCGGCTCGCGCTCGGCGGCACCGTACTCACCGTGGTGCTCACCTCCTGGACCTCGGCGCTGATGCTGGCCAGTCACCGCACTCTGGACGAGGCCCGGTTCTGGCTGGTCGGCTCGATCGCCGGGCGGCACCTGGACGCCCTCACCCCCGTCCTGCCCTTCCTCGCGCTCGGTCTGGTCGGCGCCCTCGCCATCTCGCCCGCGCTCAACGCGCTGGCCCTCGGTGACGAGACCGCGCAGTCGCTGGGCGTGCCGGTGGCCCGGATCCGGGTGGCCGGGGGGCTCGCCGTCGTCCTGCTCGCGGGCAGTGCGGTGGCCGTCGCCGGGCCGGTGGCGTTCATCGGACTGGCCGCCCCGCACCTGGTCCGCCCGCTGCTCGGCAACGACCACCGCTGGCTACTGCCCGGCTGTCTGATCGCCGGTCCGTTGCTGCTGCTCACCGCCGACGTGCTCGGCCGACTGGTGGTCCGCCCGTCCGAGATCGAGGTCGGCATCGTCACGGCCTTCCTCGGCGCACCGCTGCTCGCGGTGCTGGCCCGGAAGGTGGCCCGGTGACCGCGCTCCTCCTCCCCGCCCGGGCCCTCTCCCGCCGCCGGACCCGTACCGCCGTCTGGTCGCTGGTCGCCGCCGCGCTGCTGGTGCTGCTGACCGGGGTCGCGCTCGGCACCGGGCAGGTCGGCATCCCCGTCTGGGACGCGCTGCGCGCGCTCGTCGGACAGGGCGATCCCGGCAACGTCCTGGTGGTGCAGCAGTTCCGCGCGCCCCGCGTCGTCTCCGCCCTGATCGCGGGCGCCGGACTGGCGATGGCCGGCTCGATGCTGCAGCGGCTGTTCCGCAACCCGCTGGCCGCCCCCGACACCATCGGCATCACCGGCGGCGCCTCCTTCGGCGCGGTGCTGATGCTCGCCACCGGTGCCTCCCAGCAGCTGATCCCGCTGGCCGCGGTCGGCGGCGGGCTGCTCGCGGCGCTGCTGCTCGGCGGCTTCGCCTGGCGCTCGAAGATGGCCGTCACCCGGCTGGTGCTGGTCGGCCTGGCGGTGCAGCAGGGCCTGGCCGCCGCCGTGAACCTGATGATCGTACGGTTCCCGGCCGAGCTGGCCTCCTCGGCGCTGCAGTGGACCACTGGCTCGCTCTACGGCCGCAACTGGACCGAGGTGTGGATCGGCGGCTCCGCCATCGCGCTGACCGCCGTCGGCGCCCTGCTCTGTCAGCGGCGGATCGCCGTGCTCGACCTCGGCGACGACTCCGCCGGCAGCCTCGGCCTCAACCCGGCCCGCGACCGGCTCTGGCTGCTGCTGCTCACCATCACCCTCGCCTCGCTGGCCGCCGCCCTCACCGGGCCGGTCGCCTTCGTCGCGCTCGCCGTCCCGCACCTCGTCCGGCTGCTCGCCGGGCCGCCCACCCTCGGCACGCTCGGCCTCACCGCGCTCACCGGCGCCGTGCTGCTGCTCTCCGCCGACCTCCTGGTGCTCCACGTGATCCCCGTCCACGGCCTGCCGGTCGGTGCCGTCACCGCCACCCTCGGCGCGCCCTGGCTCCTGGTGCTGATGATCCGCCAGGGCCGGCTTCCCCAGAGGAGCAGCTGATGACCTCCGTCGAGACCTCCACCGCGGCCATCGCCGTGCCCGCCGCCGCAACGTCCCCGGAGACCTCCGCCGTGCCCGCTGCCGGGACCTCCCCCGCGACCTCCGCTGTGGCCGCCGCCGTGCCCGCCGCTGTGCCCGCGAACCGGCTGGCCGCCCGGGGCCTCGGCCTGCGCTACGGCGACCGCACCATCGTCGAGGGGCTCGACCTCGAACTGCCCGGCAACGCCGTCACCGCGATCGTCGGACCGAACGCCTGCGGCAAGTCGACGCTGCTGCGCGGGCTCGTCCGACTGCTCGACCCGGCCGCCGGCACCGTCACCCTGGACGGCGCGGACATCCACCGGATGCCCGCCCGGGCACTCGCCAAGCGGATGGGCCTGCTTCCGCAGCAACCGGTCACACCGGAGGCAGTCACCGTCGAGGCGCTGGTACGGCTCGGACGGTACCCGCACCAGCGGATGCTCAGCCCGTGGTCCAAGGCCGACCAGGCCGCCGTCGAGGAGGCGCTGGAGCGCACCGGCACCGCCGAGCTGCGCGACCGGCAGGTCGACCGACTCTCCGGCGGGCAGCGTCAGCGGGTTTGGATCGCGCTCGCGCTCGCCCAGGAGACCGACCTGCTGCTGCTCGACGAGCCGACCACCTTCCTGGACCTGCGTCACCAGCTCGACGTGCTCGACCTGGTCGCCGACCTGCACGCCGAGGCCGGACGCACCGTCGTCATGGTGCTGCACGACCTCGGGCAGGCCGCCCGGTACGCCGACCACCTGGTGGTGCTCAAGGACGGGCGGCTCGCGGCCGCCGGTCCGCCGTCGGAGGTGCTGACGGCCGAGCTGGTGGAGACCGTCTTCCAGGTGCCGTGCCGGATCGTGCCCGACCCGGAGACCGGCACGCCTCTGGTCGTGCCGCGGGCGCGGAATCGGGCACGGAATCGGGCACGGTGCTCCGGTGCCGCCTCCGCTGCCGCCCCCGCTGCCTCCACCGGCTCCACTTCCTCCGCTGCTTCAACTGCTTCCGCTGCGTCCGCTGACTCCGTGGCGCCCTGAACTTCCCTCACCCGTCCCCCCGTTCGACCCGATCCAAGGAACCCCGATGAACCGCCGACTCCCCGTCGCCGCCCTCGCCGTCGCCCTCTCGACCACCCTGCTCGCCGCCTGCGGCAGCAGCGGGGACGGTGCCAAGTCCGGCGGCGACTCCGCGGCCTCCGCCTCGGCCGGCACCGCCGCCGGGTTCCCGCGCAGCGTCAAGCACGCCGCCGGCACCGCCGAGCTCAAGAGTCGGCCCAAGCGCGTCGTCGTCCTGGACAGCGGCGAGCTGGACGACGTCACCCTGCTCGGCATCACGCCGGTCGGCGCGGTGTCCCCGCACATGAAGACCGAGGGCGGGTTCCCCAATTACCTCAAGGACAAGATCAAGGACACCAAGGACGTCGGCCCGATGAACGAGCCGAACCTGGAGCTGATCGCCTCCCTCAAGCCCGACCTGATCCTCTCCTCCAAGGTCCGCCACGCCAAGGTGTACTCCCAGCTGAACGCGATCGCCCCGACCGTGCTGGCCGAGACCACCGGGTTCCCGTGGAAGGAGAACCTGGCGCTGTACGCCCAGGCGCTCGGCAAGGAGGAAGAGGCCAAGAAGGCGCTCGCGGACTACGAGGCGCGGGCGAAGAAGCTCGGCGAGGAGATCAAGGCCAAGTTCAACGGGACCATGCCGACCGCGTCGGTGGTCCGCTTCGTGGCCGGGCCCACCCGCCTGTACGCCAAGTCCTCCTACAGCGGCGTGGTGCTCAAGGACGTCGGCCTGGCCCGCCCGGCCTCGCAGGACGTGGACCAGAACATCGTCGAGGTCAGCGCCGAGCAGATCAACCAGGCCGACGCCGACCTGGTGTTCGTCACCACCGCCGACGACCCGACCAAGACCAAGGAGAGCGAGGTCCAGCAGACCCCGGTCTGGCAGGGCCTGAACGCCGTCAAGAACAACAAGGTGTTCAACGTCCCGGACGAGACCTGGATGTCCGGCATCGGCGTCCAGGCCGCCGACGCGATGCTCGTCGACATCGCCAAGGCCGCGGGTGTGGACGCGCCCCAGTAGTCGTCCCGCGAACGCCGGCGAACGGATGACAGCTGACAACCGACAGCTGACCGACAACAGCTGGCAGCCGACAGATGACATGTAACAGATTTCGAAAGTTGTCAGCTGTCATCCGTTCGCCCACCCTCCTCCGCCATCCCTCCGAGGACTCTCCATGCGGCTCTACCTGCTCGCCCTGAACCCCACCGACTCGGTCACCGCCGGCTTCCTGCCCGCCGCCGCCCGGCTCGGGCTCGACGTCACCGTCCTCACCGACTGCGCCGAACCCCACCGGCAGGCCTACGCCGCGCTCCCCTTCGCGGCGCCCGAAGTCCTGGAGTGCGACGTGCGCGACTTCCGCGCCGTCGTCAGCCTGGTCTCCCGCCGTGCCCTGGCCTCCCCCGACCACGCGCCCGACGCGGTGTTCAGCAACAGCGACCACCTGCAGACCCAGACCGCCCTGGCCGCCGAGTACTTCGGCCTCCCGGCCAAGGACTGGAAGGCCGCGCTGCGCGCCAAGGACAAGGGCCAGCTGCGCCGCCACCTCGCGCTGACCGGCCAGGACACCGTCTGGTCCGCCGAGTTGGCCCCCGGGCAGGACCCGGCCGAGCTGGACCCGCCGTTCCCCTGCGTGGTCAAACCGCGCGAAGGGGTGGCCAGCGAGGACGTCACCCTGGTCGCCGACGCCGCCGAACTCGCCCAGCGCTGCCAGGAGATCCAGCACCGCAGGGCCGGAGCGACCCTGGTGGTCGAGGAGTTCCTGGACGGGCAGCTGTACACCCTGGAGACCCTCGGCGACGGCCGCCGCCGACACGTCCTCGGCGGCTTCCGCACCCGGCTCTCCCCGCCGCCGGACTTCATCGAGGAGGTGCTCACCTTCGTCCCGGCGCACCCTCAGCCGGTGGTCGACCAGGTGTTCGCCCAACTCGACGCGCTCGGTGTGGGACTCGGCGCCTGCCACACCGAGTTCGTCCTCCAGCCGGACGGCCGCGCCCGCATCATCGAGGTCAACTACCGCGCCATCGGCGACCAGTGCGACCTGATGCTCGCCGAGATCCTCGACATACCCCTGTTCGAGCTCATCCTCGGCGTCCACCTGGGCCGCGAACTGCCCGCCGACCTGGCCGAGCGGTGCGCCGCCACCCCCCGCCGGGCCCGTAACGAGGCGGTGTTCGCCGCCCGCGCCGGCGTCCTGACCGCCGCCCCCGGTCCGTCCGACGAGGTGCACGACGGCGTCCGGCTCGCATACTGCCCGCTGCGCGCGCTCGGCGAACGCCACGAGCACTACCGCACCAACCGCGACTACCTGGGCGTCATCTGGGCCGTCGGCGCCGACCAGGGCGCGGTGGACGCCGCCGTCGCCCGTTTCCTCGCCGCCAACCGGTGGGAGATCACCCCGTGACCGCCGGAGACCGGCCCGCAGCCGCCGAGGCCCGCCCCACCGGCGACGTCCACCCGATGAGCGACGTCCACCCCACCGGCGACGTCCACCCGATGAGCGACGTCCACCCCACCAGCGACGCCCGCCCGATGAGCGACCCCCGCGCCACGAGCCAGGGCCGTCCCACCACCGCCGCCGAGCAGCTCACCCTGCGGGTGCTCTCCGCCCTGCTCCGCGAGGACGTCCTCGGCCTGCGAACCAGCGGCGCCGTCGAGGGGCGTCCGGACGGCCCCTGGCTGACCGTCGCCGAGCTGCGACTCGCCCTGCCGGTGGCCCCGGAGGGCTTCCAGTGCGAGTACGCCGCCCGACTGCCGATGCTGGAGCTCGACGGGCACCGGATCACCGGCCCGGACACCGTCGTGGCGGCCCTCGCCGGGCTGGCCGAGGCCGAGGACCGGCCCGGCTGGGCGGACTTTGCCGAGGAGTGCCGGCAGACCCTGACCACCATGGAGCTGCACGAGCGGGCCCGCGCCGAGGTGCACGACCGGCTGACCGACCTGTACGGCGCCGACCCGACCGACTGGACCGGCCTCGCCGCCGCCCTCGGCTACGACACCCTGGCCGCCTACCTCGATCACCCGGTCTACCCGACCGCGCGCGGCCGCTCCGGCCTCACTGATCCCCAACTGCGTTCCTACGCACCCGAGTTCCACTCGGCTTTCGAACTGCGCTGGCTGGCCGTGCCAACCGACGCGCTGACCGTCCACGGCGAGCGGCCACTGCCCAGCTGGTGGCCCACCCCGGCCTGGCTCGGCCTCGCCGACCAGTGCCCCGGCGACGGCTGGACCACCCTGCCGGTCCACCCGCTCACCGTCGGCGCGCCGCTGGACGAGGCACTGGCGGCCACCGGCCTGGCCGACCGCGCGGTGCTCGCCGAACGGCCGTACCTGACCGTCGTTCCGACCCTGTCCATGCGCACCGTCGCCGTCGCCGACGACCCCGCCTGCCACCTCAAACTCCCGCTCGCCACCGCCACCCTGGGCCGCCTCAACCGCCGCACGATCAAGCCCGGCACACTGGTCGACGGCGCGGCCGGCCAGCGGCTGTTCGAGGCCGTCCTGGAGCGCGAGCCTCGGTTCGCCGGCCGGATCCTGCACGCCGACGAGCAGACCTGGGCGCACGCCGGGCACGAGCTGCTGGCCGTCCTGCTGCGCCGCTACCCGGCCGGGTTGGAGGGGGCGTCGACCCTCCCGCTGGCCGCCTTGTCGGCCCCCGCACCGGACGGCCGCCTGGTCATCGACCACCTCGCCGACCGCTACCACGGCGGCGACGTCCTGGCCTGCTACGACGCCCTGCTGGAGGTGCTGCTGGACTGGCAGACCACGCTGTTCGGCTACGGCATCGCCCTGGAGTCGCACCAGCAGAACACCTCGCTGGTGCTCGACCGGGACGGCCTGCGGTTGCTCTACAAGGACGACGACGGCCCGCGCGTGCACACCGCCCGGATGACCGCGGCCCTCGGTGAACTCGCCCCTTCCGCAGCCGAGTTCGACGACCAGCGGATCTTCGGCGACGACGACCGGGCCCTCACCGACCTGTTCGCCACCATCACCGGCCACCTCTGCACCGGCTCGCTCGCCTTCGGCCTCGCCGACCACGGCCGAGCCGAACTCCCGGACGCCCTTGCCCTGTTGCGCAAGCGCACGGCGGAGGCCATCGAACGGCTCGGGCCGGTGGGCGAGCCGCTGCGGGCGGCACTGCTGGACGCCGAGCGTCTGCCGGTCAAGGCCATGGTCACCGCCGGCACGCTGCTCAGCAAGAAGCGCTCGGGCGCCGCCGACATCAACAAGCACTACACCAGCGGCCCCAACTACCTGCGCGACCAGCCGGGCGACCACCTGCGCGACGCCGCACGCGACCCCGCGCGGGGTGCCGTACGCGACGCCGCGCACGCCGACGGGACCACCCGATGACCGTGGAGACCCTGCCGCAGCAGTCGCAGCCCTCGGCCGCGCAGTCCGGCGGGCTCGGCCGACGCCAGGTGCACGCCGTCGCGGCCTGCTACTTCGTCGCATCCTTCGCTGCGCTCGGCCTGCCGCCGTACCTGACCGCGATCCTGCCCGGACTCGGCGACCCCCAGGCCCGCTGGGCCGGCGTGCTGTACATCGTGCCGACGGTGTTCAGCGGGATCGGCGCGCCGCTGTGGGGCCGGCTGGCCGACCGCTTCGGCCGCAAGCGGCTGCTGCTGCGCGCCCAACTCGGGCTCACCGTCTCCTTCCTGCTGGCCGGAGCCGCCGACAGCCTGCCCGCCTTCACCCTCGCACTGGTCCTCCAGGGCTTCCTCGGCGGCACCTTCGCCGCCACCAACGGCTACCTGGCCGCCGCACTCGACGGGAGTCGACTCTCCCGCGCGCTCACCCTCATGCAGGGCAGCGCGCGGGCGGCCCTGGTGGCCGCGCCGATCCTGGTCGGGGCACTCTCCCCGTGGATCAACCCGCACCGCCAGTACCTGGTGATGGCCGTGCTCCCGCTCACGGCCGCGGTGTTCCTCTCGCTGCTGCCCGAACCCGAGTGCCCCGAGGCCCCGGAGGCCACCGCGGGCCGGGCGTCCGAGAAGACCGTCTCGGCATCGCTCCTGACGCTCTACGTCTTCGAGTTCGCCTTCGTCTTCGCGACGGTCATCTCCTTCCCGTACCTCATCGCCCTCGCCGAACAGCGCCTGCCCGGTGTGGACGGCATCACCACCGGCGTGCTCTTCGCCCTGCCGCACCTGTGCTACCTGGTGTTCGCCGCCCGCACCCACACCGTGTTCGGCTCCCGTCCGCGCACCGGCATCGCGCTCGGCTTCGGCTTCGTCGCGCTCGGCCTGGCCGGACACGCCGTCGCGTACTCGCTGCCCGTGTTCATCGCCGTCCGACTGCTGCTCGGGGCCGGGCTCACCCTGGGCCTCGTGTGCCTCGCCGTGCTCGCCGCCGGGGCCGCCAAGGGGCGCGCGCCCGGCCGGATGTTCGGCACCCTCGAACTCGTCTCCAAGGGTGGCGCCGTCGCCGCCGGCGCCGTCGCCGCGCTGGCCAACGGGCGATTCGGCGCCGCCGCCCCCGTGGTGGCCGGAACCGCCGCCGCCCTGCTGGCCGCCGTCGCGGCCACCGCACTCACCCTCCCGTCCCTCCGCCAGCGCTGGAGTCGCCGATGACCGCCGAGCAGATGACCGACAAGCCGACGGCCCACGAGCCGACCGCCCCCGCGCCGATCGCCGACGCACCGATCACCCACGCACCGATCGCCCACGCACCGATCACCCACGCGCACCGCATCGGTGCGGGCCCGAGCACCGGCGAACTGCCCACCGCCGACGAGGCGGTGGCCCACACCCTGCTGAACTGCCTGCTGCGCGAGGTCTCCGCGCCCGAGCACCAGACCGCCGCCGACGACGGCCGTCTGCTGCTGCGGCTGCCCCGCCGCGGCGCCCTGCTGCGGGTCGCCCTGCGCCGTACCTCGCTGCTCGGCGCACACCGCTTCACCGGGCCGGTCGAGGTCGAACGGGATGGCGACTGGGCCGAGTTGGGTTGGCAGGAGCTGGCCGGGTACGTCCAGGACGAGCTGGAGCTGCGCACCGGCACGGTCAACGAGGAGTTCCTCGACCAGGTGGCGTCCAGCCACGACGGGGTCCGCCAGGGCCTCGCCCGCCGTCCGGCCGCCGGCGCCGACCGCTACCTGGAGTCCGAGCAGGCCCTGCTGTTCGGACACCGTTTCCACCCGGCCCCCAAGTCCCGCTCCGCCGCCCGCGGCGACTGGCGCCGGTACGCCCCGGAGTCCCGCGCGGACTTCCCCCTGCGCCACCTCGCCGTCCGCCCCGAACTGCTGGCCGAGGAGTCGCTGGACGGGAGCGTCAGCGCGCTGCTGGACGGCCTCGGCGAGGTGCCGGACGGCTACCGGCTGCTGCCCGTCCATCCCTGGCAGTACCAACTCATCGGCGACCACCCGCTGTTGCCCGACGCCATGGCCCGAGGCGATGTCCTCGACCTCGGCCCGCGCGGCGAGCGGTTCACCGCCACCGCGTCCGTGCGAACCCTGCACGGTGCCGACGCCTTCCTGAAGTTCAGCCTCAACGTCCGCATCACCAACTGCCTGCGCAAGAACGCCGCTTACGAGCTCACCGGCGCCGTCGCGCTCACCCGACTGCTCGCCCCGGCGCTCGCCGACCTCGCCCGGCGCTTCCCCGACGCGGCGATGCTCCGCGAACCGGCCTTCCGCACCCTCGCCCTGCCCGGCGCCGACGGCCACCCCGACCGGGCGCTGTACGAGGGCTTCGGCCTGATCGTCCGCGAGGGCTTCGGCGGCGTGCTGCGCCCCGGCGTCACCCCACTGCTCGCGGCCGCCGTCGCCGACGAGCACCCGACCAGCTCCGCGCACATCTCCCGCCTGCTGGGCGGCAGTTCGGACATGGTTCCGGACGGCGCGGCGGCGCTGGAATGGTGGCGCGCCTACCTGCGGCTGCTCCTCCCGCCGGTCCTGGCCGCCTACTTCGACCACGGCGTGGTGCTGGAGCCGCACCTGCAGAACGTGCTCATCGGCGTGGACGCCACCGGGCACCCGGTCCAGGTGCTCCTCCGCGACCTGGAAGGCACCAAGCTCGTCCCCGAGCACAACGCCGACATCCTCGCCGCCCTCCCGCCCGAGGTGGCCGGACCGATGACGTACGACGCCGAGCGCGGCTGGGACCGGGTGGTCTACTGCCTGCTCGTCAACCACGTATCCGAGCTGCTCGCCGCCCTCGCCGACCGGCACCCCGAGCTGGAATGCGCGCTCTGGCAGGCCGTCCGGGACACCCTGGAGGAGTACGGCACCGCCCACGGCTGCCCGCCCCGGCTGCGCGCCCTGCTCGCCGGCGTCCCACTGCCCGCCAAGGCCAACCTGCTGACCCGCTGGGAGCGCAAGGCCGACCGCGAGGCCGGCTACGTCCGGATGCCCTCCCCGCTGGCCGGCTCCGTCCTCGCCGAGGCCGCCCGCATGCCCGTCCGCCTTCCCGCCGGGAGCATCGCCCGATGACCGAGACCGTCCGCGCCACCGAGACCGACCGCGCCGCCGAAACCGTCCGCAGCCACGTCGCCGCCCTCGTGCCCGACGAACTGCCCGCCTACGTCTACGACCTGGCCGCACTGCGCGAGCACGCCGCCGCCGTCCGGGCCGCGCTGCCCGAGCGGGTCGAGCTGTACTACGCCGCCAAGGCCAACCCGGAGGCGCCGCTGCTCATCGCGCTGCGCGACGCGGTCGACGGCTACGAGGTCTCCAGCGGCGGCGAGTTGGCGCACGTGCGGGCCGCCGTGCCGGACGCCCCACTGGCGTTCGGCGGACCGGGCAAGACCCCGGCCGAGATCGCCGCCGCGGTGGCGGCCGGGGTGCACCGCTGGCACATCGAGAGCGAGCAGGAACTGCACCGCCTCGCCGCCGCGCTCGCGGACCGGCCGGAAACGGTCGTGGACGTACTGCTGCGGGTCAACCTGGCCGTCACCACGGACGCGCTCGACGCCGTGCCGCTGGCGATGGGCGGACGGCCGACACCGTTCGGCCTGGACCCGGAGCAGGCCGAACGGTGCGTCCGGCTGCTCACCGACGGCGGCCCGTCGGCGCGACAGTTGCGCCTGCGCGGCGTGCACGCCCACCTGGCGAGCGGGCTCGCGGCAGCGGAACAGCTGTCGGTCGCGTCGCAGATCGTCGCCTGGTCGGCCGCGCTCGCCGAGCGGCACGGCTTCCCGCTCGAGGAGGTCAACATCGGCGGCGGGATGGCCGTGGACTACCAGGACCCGGCGGCGCGCTTCGACTGGACGGCCTTCGGAGAGGGCCTGGCCAAGCTGCTCGACGACCACCCCGGCCTCACCCTGCGGATCGAACCGGGCCGGGCGCTCACCGCCTACTGCGGCTGGTACGCGACCGAGGTGCTGGACGTGAAGCAGAGCCACGGCGAGGACTTCGCGGTGGTCCGCGGCGGCACCCACCACCTGCGCACCCCGGCAACCCGGGGGCACTCCCAGCCCTTCGAGGTGCTTGCGGTGGACGCCTGGCCGCACCCGTGGCCACGCCCCGCCGTCACCACCGGCCGCGCCACCCTGGCCGGGCAGCTCTGCACCCCGAAGGACGTCCTCGCCCAGGCGGCCGACGGCGCGGAGGGGCTGCGGGCGGCGGACCGGGTGCTGTTCGCCATGGCGGGCGCGTACGCGTGGAACATCTCGCACCACGAGTTCCTGATGCACCCGCGCCCGGGCTTCCACTACCTGGGCGGGTGAGGGCGAACGGGCGACGGCTGGCGGCTGGCGGCTGGCGGCTGACGGCTGACGGCTGACGGCTGACGGCTGACGGCTGACGGAGTTCAGTCGACAGACGACAGATAACGGCTGACAGATAACAGATAACAGATTTCAACATCTGTCATCCGTCAGCTGTCAGCTGTTCGCCTCCCCCGTCCGCCGCAGCCCCCTCCGCACACTCGTGCGACAGTGGTAAGCAGCGAAGGGAGCGCGAACGTGCTGATGGACAAGGTGGCGGAGATACTCGCCGAGGCATCGGCCGAGGCGGTGGAACCGCGCTTCCGGGCGCTGGCCGCCGGCGAGGTGATGGAGAAGGCACCCGGCGAGGTCGTGACGATCGCCGACCGTGAGGCCGAGGCCATCATCGCCCGCCGCCTGTACGAGCTGCTGCCGGTGCCCGTGGTCGGCGAGGAGGCCGTCGCCGCCGACCCCTCGCTCGCCCGCGCCCTCCACGACGAGCCCGCCGCCTGGCTGGTCGACCCGGTCGACGGCACCTCCAACTTCGTCGCCGGCCGCCCCGATTACGCCGTGATGTGCTCCCTCGTCCGCGCCGGCCAGACCGTGGCCTCCTGGATCTGGCAGCCCGCGACCGCCACCGCCTACCGCGCCGAACTGGGCGCCGGAGCCTGGCGCGACGGCGGGCGCCTCACCCGCCCGCCGGCACCGGCCGACCCCGCCAAGCTGACCGGCGTCCTGAAGAGCCGCTTCCTCGAACCGGACCACCGCCACCGCCTCGAAGCCAACTGCTCCGTGTTCGGCGAGATCCGCCCCGGCCGGAACGCCGCCGGGGTCGAGTACCCGGACATCGCCGAGGGCCGGTTCGACTTCATCCTGTACTGGCGCACCCTCCCCTGGGACCACGCCCCCGGCTCCCTGCTCGTCACCGAGGCCGGCGGCGTGTCCGCCCGGCTGGACGGCAGCCCCTACCGCCCCGAGGCCCCCGGCTGCGAGGACGGCCTCCTCGTCGCCGCCGACCCGGCCACGTGGGAGCTGGCCCGCGACGTCCTCATGGGCGCCTGACCCCGCGCAGCCACCGGCAGCACCGCGTCACCACACCACCGGCAGCCGCTCCGGCATGCGCTTGATGAACCCCGGCCGCCAGGCCAGCTGCTCGACGGGCAGGGCGAGCCGCAGCTTCGGCAGCCGCTCGACCAGGGCGGTAACGGCGATCTCGGCGTGCGTACGGCCGAGCGCCGAGGCCGGGCAGAAGTGGCGGCCGGCCCCGAAGGCGAGGTGCGGGTTCTCCGTCCGGTCGAAGTCGATCCGCTCCGGGTCCGGGAAGACCGCCGGGTCGTGGTTGGCACCCTCGACCAGGACGAGCACCAACTCGCCCTCCCGCACCAGGACATCGCCCACCTGGACGTCCGCGAGCGCCAGCCGCGGCAGCGCGTCACCGATCGACAGGTTGACCCGCAGCAGCTCGTCCACCGCGCGGCCGATCAGCGCGGGCTCCCGCCGCAACCGCTCGGCGAGTTCGGGCTGTTCACACAGATAGATGACGGCGTTCAGCAGGAAGGCCGAGGTGGACACCGCGCCCGCGCCGAACAGCGACAGGGCGACGGTGGCGAGCAGTTCGTCGCTCACCCGGTCCGAGACGTCCGGGGAGCGGCGCAGCCAGGCGAACCGCCCGAGCAGCCCGTCCACCGGCTCCGGATCGGCGTTGAGCTTCCCCAGCATGTAGCCGAGATCCCTGTACCAGTTGGGCGTTGCCCCCTCGAAGGGCACCGGGCTGGTCAGGAAGGCCACGTCGATTCCGGACATCAGCCGCCGCCAGTCGTCGGACGGGATGCCGAGCAGTCGGCAGTGCAGCGCGGCCGAGTACGGCTCGGTGAAGCCGTCGCGCAGTTCGCCGGGCGCGCCCTGCATGTCCAATGCGTCGATCAGGCGGTGGGCTTCGGCCTGCAGCCAGCCGTCGAGTTCCTTGTCGGCACGCGGGGAGAGCGTCTTCATGACGGCGTTGCGCAGCCCGGCGCTGTTGATGTTGCCCATGTTGTTGACCACCTCCGGCGGGATGGTCAGCGCGTACTGGCGCGGGACACCGGGGTTGGCGGTGTCCTTGAGGCTGAACCGTTCGTCCTCCAACACCTGCTCGGCCAGCTCGTAGCTGCTGACCAGCCAGGCGGGGTCGCCGGTCATGGTGCGGACCCGGGCGATCGGTTGCTGCTCGCGCAGCCGGTTGGCCTCCTCGGGGAGCACGTCGCCCCGCCTGGAGAGCGGGAAGGTCAGGTCGGTCGTCAGCAGTTCCGTCACGTGTGGCTCCTTGGGTGAAGCGGCGGTAAGCCCGGAGAGGGACAGGGAGTTGGCTATGCGGCCCGGGCGGGACCGGCTCCGACCGGCGCGGCTCCGGTCACGACCGGTTCGCGCCCCGCCGCCGGCAGCTCGGACGCGAGGACGGCCGGAACCGAGGGCACGTGGGCCGGCCGGACCACCGCGTAGGCCTGGCCCGCCGCCGCCCGCATCCCCTCGTCCCGCCCGAACAGGACTGGCGTGAGCGGCAGCTGCAGGTGGTAGCAGCTGACCGAGGACGACACCCCGAGTAGCGCCGGGGTGTCCAGGAAGAACGGCAGCTCGGCCGTGATGTAGCGCAGTCCGGCGGCGAGTTGGGGCTCGTTGGGAGCCAGTCCCTCGTCCAGCCGGGCGGTCAGGAAGCCGCGCGCCATGCCCTCCGCAGCGGCCCGGTACACCGGGTCGGTCCGCAGGCCGTCGACGGCCTGGCGATGCAGCCGCCGGTAGGCGTCGTCGGCGGTGAAGTCGGACAGGGCGTGCACCCGTACGGCACTCTGGGAGCCGGAATCCGCCACGCCCCGGTCGATCCGGCGGGCGGTGGCCTTGACCTCCTTGGCGGCCCGCCGCTGCGCGTGCTCGGGGGTGTGGCCGAAGGCCTCGAACTGGGTCGCGACATGGAGGTCGGCGTACACGATGTCGATGCGCTCGAAGAACTCCAGCCCCCACCCGATGAGTTCGGCGATCCGGCGGTGACTGAAATAGCTGTTCCCCGGACTGACACCGATGAGCAGGTGCTCGCCCCGCTGCCAGATCTCCCGGCACCGACGGGAGTACGGGAGGGCCTCGTACAGGCCCGCCGGGGTGGTTATCGGCTCGTCGTCCGGGATGGTTTCGCGCATGCCTTGCCTCCGCTTCACAGCATGGTCACAGGACGGGGGTTCACGTGGATTTACCGGGGTTCACAGAAATGCACGGCGGATAGGCGGAGTTCACCCGGATGCCAGGGAGTGATCACCGCGCCTGGGCGACGAGTGCCTGATCAGGCGACCTACCCCGGGGTGCCGTGTGCGCATGGTGGGGCTGCGGCCACATGAAGTTACCGCCGCTCTTCGGGATCTCCGCAAGCCCTACCCGGGGGTTGGCGGAATGTGATCACCGGGCGGCCGGAAACAGCCTGTACACCCTCGCGAAGCTATGTCCACGGACATTGTCAGGGCACGGTCCGATAGCCCCGAACAGCCTCCCACGCCAGTGTCACTTCCTCCAACACCGCTCCGGAAAAAGGCTTCTGATTTGGGAACAGAAGAAAGGGCGCCACACGAACCGTGTGACGCCCGAGCCGCGATACGTGAACCACGACGCCCGAACCGCGACGCTTGAAGCACGACGAGTGGAGCACGGCGCCTCTGGAGGAGCCGCTACCCCGCCCGTTCGCCCGCCACCTTGCGACCCGCGCCCACCACCTCCCGCAGCAGCGTCCCGACCTCCCCGGCTGTCGTGTGCGGGTTGAGCAGCGTCAGCTTCAACCGCACTCGGCCCGGCCCCGCCCCCGGCAGTTCCGTGCGCCCGACCACCGCCCGCCCGCTGCGCAGCAACAGCCGCCGCAGTCGGCCGTTCAGCTCGTCGAGTGCCTCCCCGTCCGTCACACCCTGCGGGCGGTAGCGGAAGAGGACAGCGGTGAGGACGGGGTCGGCGTGCAGTTCGAGGGAGGGGTCGGCGCGGATGGCGTCGGCGGCGACGTGGGCGAGGTCGTGGCAGGTGTCGACGAGGCGGCCGAGGCCCTCTCGCCCGAGGGTGCGCAGGGTGACGGCGAGTTTGAAGGCGTCGGCGCGGCGGGTGGTGCGCAGGGAGCGGCCGAGCAGGCTGGGGTAGCCGGCCTGTTCGTCGTCGACGGGGTTGAGGTATTCGGCACGGCGGGCGAGTGAGACGTACGTTTCGGCGCGGCGGACCAGGAAGATCCCGGCGGCGGCCGGTTGCCAGCCGAGCTTGTGCCAGTCGAGGGAGACCGAGTCGGCGCGGGCGATGCCGTCGAGCAGCGGGGCGAGCCGGTCGGAGAGCAGCGCCCCGCCGCCGTACGCGGCGTCGACGTGCAGCCAGGCGCCGTACCGTCCGGCGAGGTCGGCGGCGGCGGCCAGCGGGTCGACGGCTCCGGTGTCGGTGGTGCCGGCGGTGGCGACGACGGCGATCGGGGTCCGTCCCGCCCAGCCGGCCTCGGCCAGTGCCCGCTCCAACTCGTCTTCCCGCATCCGGAGTTGACGGTCGACGGGGACGGGGACGACGGCCCGTTCGCCGAGTCCGAGGAGTGCGGCGGCGCGCTGGACGGAGAAGTGCGCGGCTTCGGAGGCGAAGATGCACGGCCGGGCGCCCGCCGGGATCCCGTCCAGCTCCACGATGCCGTCGAGTTTCTGGTCGCGCGCGAGCATGAGCCCCATCAGGTTGGACTCGGTGCCGCCGGAGGTGAGGACCCCGGTGGAGCGCCGGGGGTCGTAGCCGACCAGTTCGGCGAGTTCCGCGAGCAGCGCGGTCTCGAGCGCCGTGGCGGCGGGGGCCTGGTCCCAGGAGTCCTGTGACGGGTTGAGGGCGCTCACGGCGAGGTCGGCCGCGGCGGCGACGGCGAGCGGCGGGCAGTGCAGGTGGGCGGCGCAGGCGGGGTCGGCGGGGTCGGCGGCGCCGTAGGCGAGGAGTTCGGTGAGGCGGGCGAGCGCGTCGCGGCCGCGGGCGGCGGCCAGGGCGTCGCCGACCAGCGCGGCGATCTCGGCGGGGCTGCCGGCCGGCAGTGGTCCGGAGCGCATGGCGGTGCCGGTGTCCAGGGCGTCGAGGACGGTGGCCAGCAGTGGCCCGAGCGCACCGGGCCCGGCCGCACCGCCGGACAGGGCGTCCGGCGCGACCTCGCCCCCCGGCAGCCCGACCGGTCCGGTTCCGGGCCCGCTCACCGCTCGGCCTTCCCCGCACCACGCGCCGACGGCGACGCCGCCGCAGCCCCAGCCCCAGCCCCAGCCCCAGCCCCAGCCCCAGCCCCAGCCCCAGGAGCCTCCACCAAAGAAGAAGAAGCCGCCGCGATCGCGTCCGCGAGCCGCTCCAGTACCGCCGCCACCTGCTCGTCCGTGATGGTGAGCGGCGGGAGCAGCCGAAGTACCGCGTCGTGGCGCCCGCCGAGTTCGACGATCAGCCCCCGCGCCAGGCACGCCTCCCGCACCCGGACGGCGAGCGCCGGGTCCGCCGGGTGGGCCCCGCAGGCGTCGGCCTCGGCCGTCGGGTCGACCAGTTCGACCCCCAGCATCAGCCCCCGCCCGCGCACGTCGCCGATCACCGGCAGTTCGCCCGCGAGTTCGCGCAGCCGGGCCGTCATCCGCTCGCCGACGACGGCCGCCCGTTCGGCCAGGCCGTGCGCCGCGACGTACCGCAGGGTCGCGGCTCCGGCGGCCATGGCGAGGGTGTTGCCGCGGAAGGTGCCGGTGTGGGCGCCGGGCCGCCAGCCGTCGTAGTCCTCGCGGTAGACGACGACGGCGAGCGGCAGGCTGCCGCCGATGGCCTTGGAGAGCACCATCGCGTCCGGGACGATTCCGCTGTGCTCGACCGCCCACATTGCGCCGGTCCGGCCGACGCCGGTCTGCACCTCGTCCACGATCAGCGGGATGCCGCGCTCGGTGGTGATCCGGCGCATCTCGCGCAGCCAGCCGTCGGGGGCGGGAACGACGCCGCCCTCGCCCTGGACGGCCTCCAGGATCATCGCGGCGGGCGGCACCACACCGCCCGCCGGGTCGTCCAGCAGCCGCTCGACGTACGTCGCGGCGAGGTCGGCGCCCGCTTCGCCGCCGACCCCGAACGGGCAGCGGTAGCCGTACGGGTAGGGCAGTCGGACGACCTCGCCGCCGCTCGGCAGCGGCTCCTTGACGGCGACGTTGCCGGTGAGCGCGAGGGCGCCGGCGGTCATGCCGTGGTACGCGCCGGTGAAGGCGAGCGCGCCGGGGCGGCCGGTGGCGGTCTGCATCAGCTTGAGCGCGGCCTCGACGGCGTCCGTCCCGGCCGGGCCGCAGAAGTGCACCCGGGCGCGGGTGGCGAACTCGGCGGGCAGGCTCTCGAACAGAGCGCTGGTGAAGTCGTCCTTCTCGGCGGTGGCGAGGTCGAGCAGGTGCAGCGGGGCGCCGCTGTCGAGGGTGCGGCGGATGGCTTCCAGCACCACCGGGTGGTTGTGGCCGAGGGCGAGCGTGCCGGCGCCGGAGAGGCAGTCCAGGTAGCGCCGCCCGTCGGCGCCCTCGACGGTCATGCCGTTGGCGCGGACCGGGACGATCGGGAAGGAGCGGGCGTACGTTCTGGCGGCGGATTCGCGGACGCGCTGACGGCGCAGGATGGCCTCACCGGTGGCCGGGGGCGGGGTCTGAGCCGGGGCTCCGGAGGCGGCCTGGGCAGGTACGGCAGCGAGCGACACGACAACCCCCAGAAGAAGTTAGGTAAGCCTAACTTTATCGCTCCTGACCTGGCGGAATGCCCGCGGGTCACCCAGAATCACCCGAGCGGGTGAACCTCCCCCGGTTCCGCCCCACGCCCTCCTCCGACTCCCCCTGCCGTTCTCAACGACCGCCGCACCGAAAGGTCACGCCCCACCCGGCCCGCCCGGCCTCGCGTCCGGTCCTCAGGGCTTCGCCTTCCACCGGTAGCAGAGTTCCGGCCGCCCGACGTTGCCGTACTGCGGCTCCCGCACCGCCCGCCCGGTGTCCACCAGGTGCTCCAGGTAGCGCCGCGCGGTGATCCGCGAGACCCCGGCGGCGGCGCCCGCGGCCGCCGCCGACAGCCCGGTCGCGGCCTCCCGCAGCACCGAGGCGACGGTGTCCAGGGTGGGCGCGCTCAGCCCCTTCGGCAGGGTGCTGCGCTCGGGGGTGCGGAGCAGGGCGAACGCCTGGTCGACCTCGTCCTGGCCGGTGGCCTCGCCGGTGCGCCCCAGACTGTCGCGGTAGCGGGCGTAACGCTCCAGCCGGTCGTGCAGGGCGGCGGCACTGAACGGCTTCAGCAGGTACTGCACGACCCCGGCCGAGACCGCCTGCCGGACCATCGCGAGGTCGCGCGCCGAGGTCACCGCGATGACGTCGGTACTGTGGCCGGCGGCGCGCAGCGTACGGCACAGCTGCAGCCCGTGGCCGTCCGGCAGGTAGAGGTCGAGCAGGGTGAGGTCGACGGGAGTCCCGGCGGCGCGGGCCCGGTCCAGGAAGCGCAGCGCGTCCGCGCAGCTGTGGACGGTGCCGACGGCGTGGAAACCGGGCTCGCGCTCGACGTACAGGGTGTGCGCGGCGGCCGCCACCGGGTCGTCCTCGACGACCAGGACGGAGATCCCCGGCGGCTCGGTTTCGTGGCGCGAGGTCATGCCCGAACCCCTTCCGGCTCGCGTCCTTGCCGCTCCCGCCCCTCCGGCTCACGCCCTCTCGGCCCTCCCGACCCCTGCGGTTCCTCCGACATCTCCGACTCCCCCGACTCCCCCGGGTCCCCCGGTCGGCCGGCCAGTGGCAGCCGGACCGTCAGCACCGCGCCGCGCTCGCGCCCGACCTCGACGGTGCCGCCGTTGCGCCGAGCGGCCTGGGCGACCAGCGCCAGCCCGAGGCCGTGCCCGCGGCCGTCCTGCTTGGTGCTCCAGCCGCGCCGGAACACGTCCTCGACGGCCGAGGGGTCGATGCCCGCGCCGGTGTCGGCGACCCGCAGCAGCAGACAGTCGCCGTCCGTGCCCTCACCACCAGCGCTGTCCGAGGAGCCACCGCCGCCCGAGGAGCCGCCGTCCTCCGAGGAGCCATCGCCGCCCGCGGGGCCACCGCCCGAGAACCCACCGCCATCGACCCGCGCCGTGACGGTGACCTCCGGCGGGACGGGGCTCTGCGCGGCTCCGGCGATGGCGGCGTCCACGGCGTTGTCGATCAGGTTGCCGAGGACGGTGATCAGGTCCCGGGCGGAGAGCCCGGGCGGGAGCACCCCGTCGTCGATCCTGCTGTCCTCGGTGAGGGTCAACTCCACGCCCCGCTCGGCGGCTTGGGAGGCCTTGCCGAGCAGCAGCGCGGCGAGCACCGGCTCGCCCACCGCGGCGACCACCCGGTCGGTGAGCTGCTGGGCGAGCTCGAGTTCGGCGGTGGCGAACTCCACCGCCTGTTCGTGGCGGCCGAGTTCGATCAGCGAGACGACCGCGTGCAACCGGTTGGCGGCCTCGTGCGCCTGGGCACCGAGCGCCTCGGTGAAGCCGCGGACGGAGTCCAACTCGCCACTGAGCGCCTGCAGTTCGGTGTGGTCCCGGAGGGTGACCACCCGGCCGAGGCCAGTGCCGATGGTGGAGGTGTTGAGCACCACGACCCGCTCGGCGGTCAGGTGCACCTCGTCCCGGACCGGCTCTTCACCCAGGACGGCCGCCACCAGCGCCTCCGGCAGGTCCAGTTCCGCCACCGGTCGCCCGTCCACGTCGCCTGCCAGGCCGAGCAGTTCGCGGGCGGCGTCGTTGCACAGCACGACCCGGTGCGAGCGGTCCAGCAGGACCAGTCCCTCGCGCACCGAGCGCAACGTGGCCTGGTGGTACTCGTAGAGGTGGCTGAGCTCGTCCGGCCCCATGCCGTGAGTGTGCCGCCGCAGCCGGGAGTTGGCGAGATAGGTGCCGACTCCGCCGAGCGCGAGCGCGGCCACCGCCACCCCGACCAGGGCCATCAGCGGGCCGCTGAGCTGCGCGGAGATCGACTCGACGGTGCGGCCCGCGCTGACCAGCGCGATCACCCGGTGCCGGTCGTCCCATACCGGCGTGACCACCCGGACGGACGGGCCGAGCGTGCCGGTGTACGTCTCGCTGCGGGTCTGCCCGGCGAGCGCCCAGTCGATGTGTCCGAGGTAGCGCTTGCCGATCTGCTCGGGCAGCGGGTGGGTCCAGCGCACGCCGTCGGTGTCCATGACGGTGATGAAGGAGACCCCGGTGTCCGTCCGCACCTGCTCGACGTACGGCTGGAGCACCGTGGTCGGGTCCGGGCCGGTGACCGCGGCCCGGACGGACGGCGAGTCGGCGACGGCGTGGGCGACCGCGGTGACCTGGCGGCGGGCCGCGTCCTCGTTCCGGTCGGCGGTGAAGAGGTACGCAAGCACCGCGCCGCCCGCGACCACGGCGGCGACGATCACCACCTGGACGACGAACAGCTGCCCGGCCAGGCTGCGGACCAGCCGACGGGGAAGGCGCCGGGGCAACCTGCGGGGCACACCCGACGGACGGGGCAACCTCGACGGACGGAGCAGGCGGGACGGACGGAGCAGGCGGAGCAGGGAGAGCCGTCGGCGCGGGGCGGTGGGGGCGGTGCGCTCGGACATGCCAGCCAGTGTGCACCACGGGCCGCTCGGCCGACCCTGCTGCACCGATCGTGAACTCTATGAACGCAAACGTGACCTCCGTCACGCCTCGGCACATAGTTCGGAGCGGCCCACCACCCGGGGCCGCCAGGACTGCAGGGCGAAGGAGCCGCAGATGTCGATCGCTGGAGCCGCAACGGCGGGGGGACCCAGACACAAGGACCGGACCCACTACCTCTACCTCGCCGTGATCGCCGCGGTGATCGCGGGCGTGGTGGTCGGGCTGGCCGCCCCCGGCTTCGCCGTGGAGCTGAAGCCGGTCGGCACCGGGTTCGTCAATCTGATCAAGATGATGATCAGCCCGGTGATCTTCTGCACCATCGTGCTGGGCATCGGCTCGGTGACCAAGGCGGCGAAGGTCGGCAAGGTCGGCGGCCTGGCCCTCGGCTACTTCCTCGTCATGTCGACCGTCGCACTGGCCATCGGCCTGGTCGTCGGCAACCTGCTGGAGCCCGGCGGCGGCCTGCACCTGACCGCCGCGCTGGCCAAGTCCGGCCACGCCCAGGCGGCGGCCGGCGGAGCCCAGTCGACTGCCGACTTCCTGCTCGGGATGATCCCCGACACCATGTTCTCGGCCCTCACCCAGGGCAAGGTGCTGCAGACCCTGCTGGTCGCCCTGCTCACCGGCTTCGCCCTGCAGGCGATGGGCCCGGTCGGCGCCCCGGTGCTGCGCGGGATCGAACACGTGCAGCGGCTGGTCTTCCGCGTCATGGCGATGATCATGTGGGTCGCGCCGATCGGCGCCTTCGGGGCGATGGCCGCCGTGGTCGGCGCCACCGGCACGGCCGCGCTGAAGAGCCTCGCGGTCATCATGATCGGCTTCTACCTGACCTGCGCGCTGTTCGTCGTCGTGGTGCTGGGCACGCTGCTGCGCCTGGTCGCCGGGGTCAATGTGTTCGCGCTGCTGAAGTACCTCGGCCGCGAGTTCCTGCTCATCCTCTCGACCTCCTCCTCCGAGAGCGCGCTGCCGCGCCTGATCGCCAAGATGGAGCACCTGGGCGTCAGCCGCCCGGTCGTCGGCATCACCGTGCCGACCGGCTACAGCTTCAACCTCGACGGCACCGCGATCTACCTCACCATGTCCTCGATCTTCATCTCCGAGGCGATGGACAAGCCGATGTCGATCGGCGAGCAGCTCTCTCTGCTGGTGTTCATGGTGATCGCGAGCAAGGGCGCGGCCGGGGTCACCGGCGCCGGCCTGGCCACCCTCGCGGGCGGGCTGCAGTCGCACAAGCCCGCGCTGGTGGACGGGGTCGGCCTGATCGTCGGCATCGACCGCTTCATGTCCGAGGCCCGCGCGCTCACCAACTTCGCGGGCAATGCCGTCGCCACCGTGCTGATCGGGCACTGGACCGGTGAGCTCGACACCGAGCGCGCCCACCGGGTGCTGGCCGGCGAGGTGCCGTTCGACGAGCTGACCCTGGTCGACGGCCACGACACCGACGGCCACGGCGAAGGCGGCCCGGCGCCGGAGGAGGAGCCCGAGACCGCCCCCGCCCGGGGCGCCGCGCCCGCCGCCGCCTGAGCGACCGCGCGTCCCCTTCACTCCCCCGGTCCGGCGCCTCCCCCATCCCCCGGAAACGGCGCCGGGCCGGGGGCCCTTCCGTCCCCCGGCCCCGACGCCATGGGCCGCCCGTCACAGCTCCTGCGAGCCGCTGACCGCCCAGGCCACCCCGCTGGCCGGATCCTCCAGCGCGACGTGCAGGTGGTGCAGCCCGGCCGCCGGCTCGTGCCAGGTGAAGCAGCGCATCCGGGCCACCAGCGCGTTCACCTCACCCGGCGCCGGCCCGTCCGCCCCGGCCATCGCCGCCAGCGCCCGCCACAGCCCCAGCCGCCCGTGCGCGCAGCCCTGCGCCCGTCCGACGGCGGCGGCCCGTACCAGCGCCGGGTAGGCGAGCGCGAACGGCAGGTACCCGCCGACCACCCGGCGGCCACGGGCCAGCAGCGCGGCCGCCAGCGGGGCCTGGCCGCGGACACAGACCACCTCCGCCCACGGCGCCAGCGCGCCCAGCTCGGCCAGCGCCCGGGTGACCCGCTGCCCGACCGGCCGACCGTCGGCCCGCGCCACGGGCGCCGGCAGCTCCACCTCGCCCAGGCCCTCCCGGCTGGCCGGCAGGGTCAGCAGCGCGCTCCGCGCGCCTCCGCCGGGCAGGTACTCCCGCACCCGCGCCGGCTCCTCCCACCCCGCCGCCTCCCACGGCTCCAGCCGCAGCGGCACACCCTCCGGATCGGGCTCGGCCCCGTACGAGAGGTCCTCGCCGAGCAGCACCCGGGTGTGCGCGACCAGCCGGCGCACCGGGGCCGGGCCGAGCAGCGGCGCCAGCCGCAGCCAGGAGTGCCGGGTCGCGAGCACCTCCCACAGCGGGCCGGCGTCGTGGTCGGCCACCCCGGCGACCGTCCCCTCGCCGCCGTCCCGGTCGAACAACCGGACGGCCAGCTCGGGCGGCGCCGCGTAGGCGATCAGATGGCCGAGCGGCGCGGTCAGGGCCGCCGCGGTCTCCTCCCCCGCTTCGACCACGGCGGCCGCCCGGCCCTGCCGGTAGGCGGCGAGCAGCTCGTGCCAGCGGCCGCCCTCGGCCAGGGCACGCAAGCGGCGGTCCTCGTACGTGATCACGATTTGAGCGTACGGGCCGGGGCGGCGCATCAGCTGACTTGCCGTCAGCTCGGTGCGTCGGGCCGCCGCGCGGCGGGCGGCGGACGACCGCAGTCCGCGCCCCGCTCACCCTCCCGCTCACCCTCCCGCCCACGCTCCCGTTCGCGCTCCCGTTCGAGGACGGCGCGCAGCCGCCCGTGGGCCCGGCGGCGGGTGACGGCCAGGGTGCTGCGGTGCAGCCCGAGCAGTTCGGCGGCCTCGTCGACGCTGTAGCCGTCGAGGTCGACCAGCGCCACCGCGCGGGCCTGCTTGGCGGTCAGGAAGCCCAGCAGCCGGACCACCTCCCAGCGCGCCTGCAGCTCGGCCATCCCACCCGCCCGGGGATCGGGCATCGCGCGGCCCCGCCCGGCCCGTTCGCCCGCCTCCGGCACCTCGGGCATCGGGACCCTCCGGCGCTCCCGGCGCCACTGGTCGCGCAGGATGTTCACCATCGCGGTGAACGCGTAGGCGTACGGCTGCGGATGGCCGAGGAAGCGCTCCGGCCGGCGGGCGATCCGCAGGTAGACGTCGTGGACGACGTCCCCGGCGGCGAGCGGACTTCCGGTGAGCGAGGCGGCCGCCTGCTGGAGGCGGGGCAGCAGATCGGTGAACAGCCGGTTGAAATCGGCCGGTTGACCGCCGTTCTCGCACGGGCCGAAACCCTTTTCCGGCCCGCCGCCCACTCGTCGACCGCCGCAATCCGCCATGCCGCTCTCCCCGGGAATCGGCACCCCGAACGCCCGATCGGGCCTGGTCGCAGCCCAATCGGAGCCGTTGTGACACAGGTCACATCATAGTTCGTCGTCTCACTGTTCGCAGTCATTCGTATGCAATACGTCACCGGCCGTACGGGGAGCGGGAATTCGTCCCCGCCCACGCATCCGGACGGCCGGGGCGCTCCACCCATTGAGAACCGTCCAGCAAGGAGAAGCACCATGCGAGGCTGCATCGCCAGGAAGATCGCCACGTTCGGGATGGCCGCCGCGGCCACCCTCGGCGTGCTCGGGACCACCACCCTGCCGGCCGCGGCGGCGCCCGCCCCGGACCAGAGCATCACCCCCGGGTCCATCGCGGCGTCGAACACCGTCGCCGCCGCGCCCTACCACTGCGTCATCACCGCGAACTACGGCTGGCGCTGGGAGGGCTACTGCAACATCTACTCCGGCTGGCTGCGCACCATCACCTACTGTGCCAACGGCACGCACACCACCGGCCTGTGGATCGGCGCGCGGCCGGAGGCCTGGGACGTCTGGGGCAACTGCCCGGGGTCCGCCTGGACGAAGATCGTCTTCCAGTGGCACAGCTGAACGTGCCCCTGCGACCTGGCGGCCCCGGCGCGGACGGCGGCCGACGGTCGGCGGGGTGAGGGGCGACAGGTAACAGGTACCAACTGACAGCTGACAGATTTCGAAATCTGTCAGCTGTCAGTTGTCGGCTGAACTCTGTCAGCTGAACGCTGTTATCCGAAAGCTGTCATCTGACCGCCGACGCCCGTCACACCGACACCACCTCACCCGAACCCCGCCGGCGCGGCGTCCGCGAGCAGCCGGGCGGCGCGCACCCGGCCGGCGTGCTCGACCAGGTTGATCAGCACCTCCTTCCCCGACGACCGGTGGCGCGCGTCGCAGAGCAGCACGGGCGTGCCGGTGTCCAGGTCCAGCGCGCGGGCAACCTCGTCCGGGCCGAACTCCCCGGCCCCGGCGAACCGGTTGACCGCGACCACGAACGGGATGCCCCGGTGCTCGAAGAAGTCGACGGCCGGGAAGCAGTCCGTCAGGCGGCGGGTGTCGGCGAGCACCACGGCACCCAGCGCGCCCTGGGCCAACTCGTCCCAGAGGAACCAGAAGCGGTCCTGCCCCGGAGTGCCGAAGAGGTAGACCGCCAGACCCTCCCGGATGGTGATCCGCCCGAAGTCCATCGCCACCGTCGTGGTGCTCTTGCGCTCCACACCGTCGAGGTCGTCCACCCCGCGCCCGACCTCGGTCAGCCGCTCCTCGGTGCGCAGCGGGCGGATCTCGCTGACCGCGCCGACCAGCGTCGTCTTGCCGACCCCGAAGCCGCCCGCCACCAGGATCTTGAGCGCGAGCACGGTGCCGTCGGGGTCCTCCGCCACCGACGCTCCGGAAGACCCGGAAGCCCCGGACGGGTCGGACGGGTCGGACGGGTCGGACGGGTCGGACGGGTGAGACCAGCAGGCCGGATCGGACGGACCGGATCGGTGGTCAGAGTGCGCGGAGTCCATGGATGACCTCCTGGAGGATGCGCTCGTCGGGGAGCAGGGCGGGCGGGACGGGGCGGTTGACCCGGATGAGTCCGGCCGCCAGCAGGTCGCCGAGCAGCACCCGTACGACGCCCACCGGCAGGTCGAGGTCGGCGGCGAGCTCGGCCACGGACAGCGGGGTGCCCCGGCACAGCGCGTGGATGCGCGCCTGTTCGGGACCGACCGGCGGCTCGGGCGCGTCCGGGACGAGCGCCGGGTCGGGCAGGACGCTGACGACGACGGCGATCAGGTCGAGCTGTTGCCCGCCGGCCCCGGTGCGCCCCCGCGTCATGGCGTACGGGCGGACCAGCGGGCCGGCCTCCTCGTCGTACCAGCGGGCCCGGTGGGCGGCAGCGAGCGGGTTGCGGGGGTGTCGCCCGGCCTCGGCCGGCGGGTGTTCCGGATGTCGCTCGGCGGACCACCCCTCGCGGGACGGCCGCTCGGCAGACGGCCCCTCGGCGGACGGGCGGGGCACCGGGCTCACCAGCCGTCCACCGCGCGCGCCGGGGTGCTCAGGTGCTCCCCGACCCGGCGGACCAGTCCGGCCATCTCGTAGGCGATCAGACCGAGGTCGGCCCGGGCGGTGGCGAACACGGCCAGGCAGGTGCCCTCCCCGGCGGCCGCGACCAACAGGTAGCCGCCCTCCAACTCGACCATGGTCTGCCGGACTTCGCCCGCGCCGAAGTGGCGTCCGGCGCCCTTGGCCAGGCTGTGGAAGCCGGAGGCGATGGCGGCCAGGTGCTCGCCGTCCTCGCGCGGCAGGCCGGCCGAGGCGCCCGTGGCCAGTCCGTCGGCGGAGAGCATCACGGCGAAGCGGACCTCGGGGGCGCGCCGGACCAGCTCGTCGAGGAGCCAGTTCAGTTCTCCTGCGCGGTGGGTGGTGCCGATCACGGGCGCTCTCCTTCGGGTCGGGGCGGGAACAGGGGACCGCGCGGGCCCTGCGGCGGTGGGAGGTCGGCGGGCTGCTGAGCGGTGGGTCGGCCGGCGGGCCGGTCCGCGAGACGGTCGTACCGTCCGCCCTCGGGGCGCAGGCCGCGCGCCCACCCTTCCTGGAAGGCCGCCATCGCCGCACGCGCCGCCTCGGGGCTGCGGCCCTCATGACCGCCACCCTCGTGGGCGCGACGTTCGGGGCCCGTACCCGGCGCCGTGGGCGGTCCGGCGGTGGCGGCGGTCATACGGCGGGGGCGGGGGCCCGGTCCGGTCGGGGCCTCGCGCAGCTGCGGAACGAGGCTCGCCTGACGGGTCCGACGCGGCAACTCCTGGCGCCCTGCATCGAGTTGGCGATCGGCGGGCACCTGATCCGGCTGCGGATCCGACTCCGACTCCAGGCTCCTTCGGTACGGCTGCGGCGGCCCGGACTGCGGACGGAGGGCGGCACCCGGGCCCCCGTCCGCAGCCGGGCCGGCCACCCGGGCACTCGAGGCCCGGATGGGGGTGCGGCGCGCCGGCCCGGGGTCGCTCCCCCGGACGCCGAACGGCGGCAGTGCCCCATCCTCCGGCGGTGGCCCACCCACCGCCGGAAGTCCTTCACTCCCCGCATCGCGCAGGCTGTCCCCGCCCGTCGGGCCGAACTCCCGCTCGACCCAACCCGGGTACGCGCGCTTGACCGGGACCGGTGCGGCAGGATCGACCGGTGCGACGCCCGGCTCCGGCACCGGATCGTACGGTTGACGCAGCCCGTCCGCCGCCCCGTCGGTCAGCAGCGCGGTGGGCAGCAGGACCACCGCGGTGGTGCCGCCGTACGCGGAGGTCACCAGCGAGACCTTGACGTCCTGCCGCCGGGCGAGCCGGCTGACCACGAACAGGCCGAGCCGGTCGCTGTCGAAGAGGTCGGTCTGCTCGGCCGTGGCGATCCGGCGGTTGGCGGCGGCCAGGGCCTCCGGGCCCATGCCGAGGCCGCGGTCCTCGATCTCCAACGCGTAGCCGGTGCCGACCTGTTCGCCCCGGATGTGCACCCGGGTGCGCGGCGGGGAGAAGCCGGTGGCGTTCTCGACCAGCTCGGCGACCAGGTGGGTGAGGTCCGCGACGGCGTGCCCGGCGACGGCGGCGCGCGGCAGCGGGTGCACCTCGACCCGGGCGTACTCCTCGACCTCCGAGACGGCTGCGCGCACCACGTCCACCAGCGGGACGGGCCTGCGCCAGGCCCGGCCGGGGGCGGCGCCGGAGAGGATGATCAGGCCCTCGGCGTGGCGGCGCATGCGGGTGGTGAGGTGGTCGAGCCGGAACAGGTCGGCCAGCTCGGACGGGTCCTCGGTGCGGCGCTCCATCGCGTCCAGCAGGGTGAGTTGGCGGTGCACCAGGACCTGGCTGCGCCGCGCGAGGTTGACGAACACCCCGGATACCCCGGACAACACCTCGGCCCGCTCGACCGCCGCCGTGACGGCCGCCCGCAGGACGGTGCCGAGCGCCCGGTGCACCTGGCCGATCTCGTCACCCCCGCCCACCGGCCCCGGCGCCTCGGCCTCGATGTCCACCTCCTCGCCCGCCCGCAACTTCCGGATGGTGGCGGGCAGTTTGCGACCGGCCAGCTCAAGCGCCGTATTGCGCAGGCCGATCAGGTCGGTCACCAGTCCGCGCCCGACCTGCACCGAGATCACCAGCGAGGCGACCACGCCGACCAGACCGAGCAGCACGGCCATCCCGGCTGGGGTGAACAGGCCCAGGGCGTAAGGACTCTGGCGATCGGAGGCAACCCGTCCGGCCTGGCCCTCGATGGCGCGCAGGCCGCTCACGACATTCCCGGCGACCACCGCCCACCGGTCCGCCGGCACCGCGGCGACGGCCGTCCGACCGTCGGCGGCACGGACCCTCTCCTCGTACCCGACCAGCTCGCGATGATCCTGGCCGCCGGTGACGGCGAGCAGCGCCGCCCGGTCGGCGGGGCGCAGGTCGGCGGCGGAGCTCCGCTCGAACTCCCGCCGGGCGAAGGCCGTGCCGGAGAACTCGCGCAGCTGGTCGTCGCCGAGCGCGCCGGTGAGCTGGGCGACTCGCAGCAGCGCGTCCTCGCGGGCCAGCAGTTCGCGGGAGCGGGCCAGCTCCAGCAGCGCCCTCCTGTCGGCGGCGGCCGGATGGTCCTGCAGCAGGGTGACGGCGCCGGCCGCGGCAAGCGCCCGGTCCACCGCCTCGCCGTACGCGGCGTACACCTCGGGCCAGCCGACGCTCCTGGCCAGCACGCGCCCGCGCAGCTCGGGCAGGGCCGCGAGGGCGGCGCCGAGGGCGTCCAGGCGGGCGGCGGCGTCACCACCGAGGCCCTGGGCGTCGGCGCGGTTGTAGCCCTGGTCGGGGTGCCGGGGATCGGGGTACAGCGGGGTGATCGCGCGGTCGGTGGTGGCCGAGGCCTCGCGCAGGGCGCTCACCCGGGCCTCGGTGGGGGCGGTCGCCGGGGCGGCCAGCAGCTGACCGGCTGCGGCGCGTTCGGCCTGCAGCCCGACGATGGTCCCGGCGACGGGGGTGAGCACGGTGCGCTGGGCGTCGCGCTGGCGCAGCAGATCCCAGACGCCCTGGGCGGTGGTGACGGTGGCGAACCCCCACAGGGCGATGATCGAGACGACCGGGACCATCAGCAGGGCGATGATCCGGGCCCGGACGGTCCGGGGGCGCAGCCCGTGCAGCCCGTGCAGCCATGTGCCGGGCCGCGGTGGACGGGCGGGCGGCCCGGCATGGGCACCCCGACGGGCACCGGGGGCGGTACCGCGGTCTTCTCGCATGGATGAGGAGCCTTTCGGGCGGGGCAGGGGCGGGCGGAGGCGGAGGCGGAGTGGTCGGGAGCCGCACGAGGCCTGACGCGCCCGGGCACGCAGTGTCCAGGTGGCCGCGCTCAGGTGGCCGCGCTCAGGTTGCCGCGCTCAGGCGGCGCGGTCGTGGTGCTCCGCGTCGTGGCGCTCGACTCCGGGGAGAGCGGGCTCGGGCGGTTCGGGCACGGGGGGCGCGGCAGTGGCGGGGAGCTCCTCGATGGCCAGCTCGCCCGCCTCCCGGTAGCCGGCCCGCTCCTGGGCGGTCGGCGAGAGCGCGACGAAGGCCGAGGCGAGGAAGAGGAACGAGCCGAGGCCGACGGCCAGCGGGAAGACGAACTCCATCGCGCCGGCCCCGCCGAGGCCGCCCCGGCCCGGCTCCAACCGGACGTGCACGGCGGCCATGCCGGTGTAGTGCATGCAGCTGACGGCGAGGCCCATGGCCAGCGCGGCGGCCCCGGCCGCGTAGACGTTGCGGATGGTCACGGCGGCCCAGAGCGCGGCCGTGGCGGCGCCGACCGCGACCAGTACGGACAGCGCGACCGTCCCGGCGTCGTAGCTCAGAGCGCCGTGCATTCGTACGGCGGCCATGCCCAGGTAGTGCATCGCGGCGACGCCGAGGCCGGTGGTGACACCGCCCGCCAGCAGGGAGAGGCCGCGGTGCGCGCCGTAGCAGACCACGGTCAGACCGAGGCCGGTGACCAGCACCGCGACCACGAGGCTGAGGACGGTCAGCGGGACGTTGTAGCGCAGCTCGGTGCCGTCGACGGCGAACCCGAACATGGCGACGAAGTGCATGGTCCAGATGCCGGAGCCGATCGCGGCGGCGGCCGTGACCAGCCAGTTCCGCCGGGCGGCACCGCTCGCGGCCAGACCGCGCAGCGTGCAGCGCAGCCCGAGGGCGGCGCCGGCGCAGGCCATCAGGTACGAGAGGGCGGGGGTCAGCCAGCCGAGACTGAGGGGGTTGAGGGTGCCCATGGGACCTCCGGTCGACCGGTCGGGCCCGGGGCGGTTCGCGGTGCGCCCGGGCTCCCCGGGCCGGGCGGACTCCATGCGATCGGCGGCGAGGCGCTGTCAGATCCGTGGGGACCCGGTCTCGTCATATGCCATTCGCATGTGCGCTTTCGGCCTGGGGTGCGTGGGACGCTATCGAGGGGCCGGAAACCGCCACCCGAAGATCTGAAAAGCTGCCCACGAGCGACGGGCGGTGTGTTCGAATGACCCGGTCGTATGCCCGGACGGCAGGCGGCAAACAACAAACAGCGGACGGATAACAGAGTTTGACATCTGTCATCTGTCCGCTGAAAGTTGAACGCCGACCGCCGACCGCCGACCGCCGACCGCCGACCGCCGAACCAGCTCAGCCCGCGGCCGCCACCCGGATCCGCATCGGGCTCGCCGCCCGCAGCGTGATCCCCTGGGCGAGCGCGACCCGCCGGTCCACCGCCTCCACCTCGAAGTCCCGCAGCAGCACCGCCAGGCTCAGCACCGACTCCAGCATCGAGAAGTGCTGCCCGATGCACGCCCGCGGCCCACCGCCGAACGGGAACCAGGCGTAGCGGTGCCGGGCCTTCTCCTCCTCCGGCAGGAAGCGGTCCGGGTCGAAGCGCTCCGGGTCCGCCCAGTGGCCGGGGTGCCGGTGGGTGACCAGCGGCGCGACGACGACCTGGGCCCCCGCCGGGATGACGTACCCGTCGATGACGGTCTCGTCGACCGCCCGCCGGCCGACCAGCGACGCCGCCGGGTAGAGCCGCATCGCCTCCTTCAGCACCCGGGTGATGTAGGGCAGTGCCTCCAGGTCCGCCGCCGTCGGCGCCCGCCCGGCCAGGACGGTCCGCGCCTCCTCCTGGGCGAGCTTCCGGTGCTCCGGATGCTTGGCCAGCAGGTGCAGCGCAAAGGCCAGCGAGGTGGCCGTGGTCTCGTGCCCGGCGATCAGGAACACCAGGACCTGGTCGCGGAGTTCGTCCGGGTCCAGCCGTTCCCCGTCCTCGCCGCGCGCCCGCCCCAGCAGCGTGAGCAGGTCGTCCGCGTCCTCGTTGTCCCCGCGCGCGGCGCGCTCCGCGATGATCCGGTCACAGACCTCGTACAGCGCCCGCTGGGCGCCGAGGCCGCGCCGGTTGCCCGGGGTCGGCCAGGTGCGCGGGACCCGGACCGGGGCGAAACCGCGCTCCTTGACGTACTCGCCGAGCAGCGGGAAGTTGTGGTGGACCACCTCGACCGCTTCCTCCACGTCCGCGCCGAAGAGGATCCGCGCGACCGCCCGCATCGCGAACCGCGACATCTCCTCCGCCGCGTCCACCACCCCGTCCGGCACCGCGCGCCAGCGCTCGGTGAGCGACTGCGCCTCCCGCGCGATCACGTCCGCGTAGCCGTCCACCCGGCGGTGGGTGAACAGCGGCTGGATCAGTCGGCGCTGGCGCTGGTAGTCCTCGTCCTGGCTGGTCAGCAGGCCATTGCCGACGCTGGTCCGCAGCTCGTCGTAGAAGGCACTCTCCTTGCGGAAGTTGGCCGCCTCCCCGCCCAGCACCTTCTGGACCCCGTCCGGGGAGAACACCGCGTAGAACTCGACCCGCAGTCCGGGCGGGCCGGCCTGCAGCCGCACCACGTCGCCGTGGTCGCGGCGGGCCGCGAGGTAGGTGCGCAGCGGCCGGCGGGTGAGGTCGAACAGCGACCCGACCAGCGGATTGCCGACCGGTCCGGGTATGACGGTTTCGGTGGCCATGGGTGACTCCTTCTGCACAGGGATGCGCACCGACAACTCTACTGACGGGTAGTCAATGCCGGAAGGATCGTGCAACCAGTGCCGTCAGGACAGCCGGCGCGGCCGGCGCAGCCACCGCGGCCAGCGCGGCGACGGGACAGCCAAGGCAGCCGGTCCCGTCGGCCTCTCGGCCTACTCGTACTCGGTGCCGCCCTTGCGCGTCAGGTAGGCGTCGCTGACCACCTTGGCGATCGCCCGCCCGCCGAGCTTCATGCTCCAGCGCTCGGTCACCGGCCGCACCACCACGCCCTCGCGCAGGTGGAGTTCGCGCCCGGAGCAGGTCTCCTTGCCGTGGGCGTGCGCCAGCACGGTCTCCGGGTCGAACGGCCCGCGCCACAGCTCGGGCACCAACGGCAGCTCACCGTCCAGCAGTTCGGGCGCGGACAGCCAGGTCAGCCGCCCGTCCACCACGGCCGACACGTCGAACGCCGCGTACCCGGGCCGCCCGGCGCGCGCGGAGACCCCGTAGGCCAAGTCCTGCACGCCCTCGCCGAAGACCTCGCCGAAGATACCGACCCGCTCGGCGCCGAGCCGCTCCGCCAGCCGGGCCGCCACCGCCGGGATGTCGTACGCGCGCACCGCCCGCCAGTAGAGGTTGCGCTCGTCCTCGGCCAGCGCCAGCCCCTTCGCACCGATCCCCTTGGACGACACCTGCACCTCGCCGGTCTCGGCGGTGTACGTGACCAGGCAGCAGCTGCCGTGCAGCTTCTCGGTCAGCACCACCGGCTCGCCGGGCTCGAAGACGTCGGGGTAGCGCTTGAGGTTCTCGATGTCCACCCAGGGCAGCAGGTCCGGAGCGCTGACCACGTCGCCGCTCATCGAGGTCGGCACCGGCGGCTGCCACTTGACCACGCCGAGCAGCTCGGCGAAGTCCGCGCCCTGCTCGGCCGCGGCCGCCAGGTCGGTGTCGGCGAGTGCGGCGGGCCGGCAGACGATGCCCTGGGACAGCTCACCGCGCAGCCGTACCGCCCTCACCCGGTTCGCCCGGGAGCCGGCCAGCTTGCCGGTCAGGCCGAGCTCCGCGATCAACTCCTCGGGGAGGACGGACTGTTCGGGAATGTAGACGGCGTGGTCTCCGGTCCGGTACGCGCCCCTCGCGACCACCGCCCGGTAGAGGCCGACCTGTGCGAGCTCCAGAGCATCGGCGTTCGGGTGCTCCAGGATGGTCAGCTTCTCGACGGTGACGCGCAGCGTGGACATGGACGGACTCCTCCCCTTGGTCCGACCGTGGCGGCGCGCTTCCGCGGCCGTGGTGGCTCGCACGCGCAGCTCGGTCGTGTGTACGGACGGCGACCACTCTGACCGCTCGACCGCCTTGGCGCGACGCATTTTCCGCACGCCCCGACCTCACCCCACGCCGCCCCACGCCCCCGACATCACCCCACGCCCACGACATCACCGCGCCGCCCCGCCGCCCCGCCGCCCACGCCCGCGCCATCCCGCCAACCACCCTGTCGACCACTGCCAACCACCCTGTCGACCACCCCGTCGGCCACCCCCACCGCGCCCGTTTGAGCCATCCCACAGCAGGCCCGCGGCCCCCACCCGTCCCCGCCTGTGCGAAGCAACAGAGGATTTATCGCTCGCATTTGCGGCACTATGATCGCCGTAATGGCCGCAGCTGCGGCCAGTCCCTCGCGCCCCTTCCGGCGCGCACCCCGGAGGGGAATCACCGATGAGCACCCGTACGACCGGCACCACCCGCAGACTCGCCGTCGCCGCAGCGGCTCTCGCCCTCAGCCTCGGGGTCACCGCCTGCGGCAGCGACGGCGGCAAGTCCTCCGGCTCCGCGGCGTCGACCGCCTCCTCCTCCGGGTCCTCCGCCGCCGCGGGTGGCGGTGTGCCGAAGGCCGGCGGCGCCATCACCGTCTTCGCCGCCGCCTCGCTCAAGGAGAGCTTCACCGAGCTGGGCAAGAAGTTCGAGGCGGCCAACCCCGGCAGCAAGGTCACCTTCAACTTCGGCGGCAGCTCCAGCCTCGCGACCAGCATCAACTCCGGTGCCCCGGCGGACGTGTTCGCCGCCGCCAGCCCGGCCACCATGAAGACCGTGACCGACGCGGGCGGCGCGAGCGGCCAGCCGGCGACCTTCGTCAAGAACACGCTCACCATCGCCGTCCCCAAGGGCAATCCCAAGCACATCGCGGGCCTCAAGGACCTCACCGGCTCCGGTGTGAAGGTCGCGCTGTGCGCAAAGGAGGTGCCCTGCGGCGCCGCCGCGCAGACCGCGCTCAAGGCCGCCGGCGTCGACCTCACCCCGGTCACCCTGGAGCAGGACGTCAAGGGCGCGCTCACCAAGGTCGAACTGGGCGAGGTCGACGCCTCACTGGTGTACAAGACCGACGTGCAGGCCGATGCTGCGAAGATCGACGGTGTGGACTTCCCCGAGGCCGACAAGGCCGTGAACGACTACCCGATCGCCGCCCTCGCCAAGGCACCGAACAAGGACGGCGCCGCCGCCTTCGTCGCGTACATCCAGTCGCCCGAGGCCAAGCAGGTGCTGACCGCGGCGGGCTTCCAGGCACCGTGAGCGACCGCACCACCGGCCCCGGGAAGCAGCGCGCGAGCCGCGGCCCCCAGGACCGCCGGGACCGGACCGCCGGCGACGCGGCAGGACCCGCGCAGGTCCTGCCGCGCCGCCGGCGCCGGTCGCGCACGCACCGCGTCCCGGTCACCCTGCTGCTCCCGGCGCTGCTCGGGCTGGCGTTCCTGATCCTCCCGCTGGTCGGCCTCCTGGTCCGGGCGCCGTGGAGCGCCCTGTCCGAGCAGCTCACCAGCCCCGCCGTCTGGGACGCGCTGCGCCTGTCGCTGATCAGCGCGACGGCGGCGACCGCCGTGTCGCTGGTCCTCGGGGTCCCGCTGGCCTGGCTGCTCGCCCGCACCGAGCTGCCGGGCCGACGGGTGATCCGGGCGCTGGTCACCCTGCCGCTGGTACTGCCTCCGGTGGTCGGCGGTGTGGCGCTGCTGCTGGTGCTCGGGCGGCGCGGCATCGTCGGCTCCTGGCTGGACTCAGCCTTCGGCGTCACGCTGCCGTTCACCACCACCGGGGTCGTGATCGCCGAGGCGTTCGTGGCGATGCCGTTCCTGGTGATCAGCGTCGAGGGCGCGCTGCGGGCCGCCGACCCCCGTTACGAGGAGGCCGCCGCGACCCTGGGCGCCTCCCGGCTGACCGCGTTCCGGCGGGTCACCCTGCCGATGATCGCACCGGGGATCGCCGCCGGGGCCGTGCTGGCCTGGGCCCGGGCGCTCGGCGAGTTCGGCGCGACGATCACCTTCGCGGGCAACTTCCCGGGACGCACCCAGACCATGCCGCTGGCCGTCTACCTGGCCATGGAGTCCGACCCGCAGGCCGCGATCGCGTTGTCGCTGGTACTGCTCGTGGTCTCCGTCGCCGTCCTGGTCGGCCTGCGCGACCGCTGGCTGTCGACCCCGTGACACCGCCCGCCCCCGCCCGCGCCTCCTCGGACGCCCCCGTGAACGCCCGGACACCGACCCGAGACACCCGAGACACCCGAGACGCCCGAAACGCCTGGACGCCGACCCGATGAGCACCTCGAACCCCGCGCACACCGAACGCCTCCCGAGCGCCGCCCTCGACGCCCGGCTACGGGTCGACCGCGCCGCGTTCACCCTCGACCTCGCCCTCACCGCCGCCCCCGGCGAGGTGATCGCGCTGCTCGGCCCGAACGGTGCCGGCAAGTCCACCGCGCTGCGCGCCCTCGCCGGCCTGCTCCCGCTCTCCGGTGGCCACCTGCGCCTGGACGGCGACACCCTGGAGGACCCGGCCGGGCGCGTGCACACCCCCGCCGAGGAGCGGCCGGTCGGCGTGGTGTTCCAGGACTACCTGCTCTTCCCGCATCTCAGCGCGCTCGACAACATCGCGTTCGGCCCGCGCTGCCAGGGCCGCCCCAAGCGCGCGGCCCGGGCCGAGGCCGCCGCCTGGCTGGAGCGGATGGGCCTGGCCGACCACGCCTCGGTCCGCCCCGGCCGGCTCTCCGGCGGTCAGGCGCAGCGGGTGGCGCTGGCCCGGGCGCTCGCCGTCCGCCCCCGACTGCTCCTGCTGGACGAGCCGCTGGCCGCCCTGGACGCCCGCACCCGCCTCGACGTACGGTCCCAACTGCGGCGCCACCTGGCCGAGTTCGACGCGGTGGCGGTGCTGGTGACACACGACCCGCTGGACGCGATGGTGCTGGCCGACCGGCTGGTGGTGATCGAGCACGGGCACGAGGTGCAGTCCGGCAGCCCGGCCGAGGTGGCCCGGCGGCCGCGCACCGACTACATCGCCCGCCTGGTCGGGCTGAACCTGTACCAGGGCCGGGCCGAGGGGACGCATGTCACGCTCCCGGACGGCACCGTCCTGGCCACCGCCGAGGAACTGGACGGCCCGGCGTTCGTCGCCTTCCCGCCGTCCGCGGTGACCCTCTACCGGGAGCGGCCGCGGTCCAGCGCGCGCAACCTGTGGCAGGTCGAGGTCACCGGCCTGGACCTGCACGGCGACCGGGTCCGCGCGGACCTGGCCGGCGACCTGCCGATGGCCGCCGACCTCACCCCGGCCGCCGTCGCGGAGCTGGAACTGGCGCTGGGGGTCACGGTCTGGGCCTCGGTCAAGGCCACCCAGACCCACGCCTACCCGGCCTGAGCCGCCACCCGCCGCCCCCTGCCGGGCCCACGGAGGCCACGGAGGCCACGGGGCCCGAAGACCATGGGGGCTACGGGTGCTACGGGGGGCTACGGGGACTACTCCGACGGCTCGACGAACCCCGACTCGTACGCGGCGATCACCGCCTGGGTGCGGTCGCGCGCACCCAGCTTCGCCAGCACGCTGCTGACGTGCGTCTTCACCGTCTGCACACCGAGGAACAGCTGCTCGGCGATCTCCCCGTTGCTGAGGCCCCGGGCGACCAGCCGCAGCACCTCCGCCTCCCGCTCGGTCAACGCCGCCCGCTCCATGGCGGCGCGGGCGGTCGGGTTGCCGTGCCCGGCGGCCAGGCGGCGGATCGCGGCCGGGAACAGCAGCGACTCACCCGCCGCCGCCAGCCGTACCGCGTGGGCGATCTCGGCCGCGCGGGAGCGCTTGAGCAGGAAGCCGTCGGCGCCCGCACGCAGCGCCTGGTAGACGTAGTCGTCGTTCTCGAAGGTGGTCACGACCAGAATCCGCGGCGGCCGCTCCCCCGGGGCGACGGGGCGCAGCAGCTCACGGGTGGCCGCCAGTCCGTCCATCACGGGCATCCGGACGTCCATCAGCACGACGTGCGGGCGCAGTTCACGCGCCAGGGCGACCGCCTCCGCGCCGTCGGCCGCCTCGCCGACGACCCGCAGGTCGCCCTGCGCCTCCAGGACGGCCCGCATGCCGGCCCGGACCAGCTCCTCGTCGTCGGCGAGCAGGATGTCCGTCATCCCCGTAGCGCCCCCGGCCATCCCCCGCGCACCCCCGGTCATCCCGCGCACATCTCCGGCCATCCCCGCGCACCCCCGCTCGGGCTGTCCGCCACAAGATCGTTCGTCACGAGCCCAAGCGTAGGGGCAGCCGGACGGTCAGCACCCACTCCCCGCTCCCGTCCTCCGCCGCCCCAGCCGTCGACTCCCCGCCGAGCAGCGTGGCGCGCTCGCGGATGCCGCGCAGGCCCTTGCCGCCCTTGCGCGCCCCGCCTGCCGCCGTCCGCACCCCGCCCACCGAGGGCCTCGCCCCGCCGCCGGGCAGCCGGCTGGCGCAGCGCAGCTCCAACTGCCCGGCCCGTACGGCGATCCGGACGTCGACCGGTTCGCCGGGCGCGTACTTGAGCGCATTGGTGACCCCTTCCTGGACGATCCGGTACGACTCGCGGGAGAGCACCCCGGGCAGCGCGCCCACCGGCACGTCGATCCGCGCCTCGACCGGGCTGCCGGCCGCGCGGGCGGTGTCGAAGAGTGCGGGCAGCTGGTCGATGCCGGGCTGTTCGGTGGCCACGCCGTTCGCCCCGGCCGGGGTTTCGCGCAGCAGGACGAGGGTGCGTTCGAGGTCCTCCATGGCCTGGCGCCCGGTCTCCTCGATGACTTCGAGCGCCCTGGCGACGAAGGCCGGGTCCCTGACCTCGCGCGCCGCGCCGGCCTGAAGGACCGTCACCGTCAGTGCGTGGCCGATCGAATCGTGCAGTTCGCGCGCCAACCGGTTGCGCTCCAGCAGTCGTTCGGCCCGCAGCTCCGCCTCCGCCAGCCGCTCCGCCGGGGACGGGCCCAGCAGTCTTACCGCCAGGGCGAGTTGGAGTCGGCCCGCGTACACCAGGAACCAGCCGAAGCCGAGCACCAGCAGCGGGAGGAGCGGGAGGTACCGGAGCGCGTCCGGGCCGGTCAGCCGACCGTAGGCCGCGGCCAGGCCGAGGGCCATCGCGAACCCGACCACCGAACCGAGCGCGACCCGCCCGACCAGCCAGCCGGCCGTCCGCCGCCGGTCGGCCCAGCTGCGGGAGGGGTCGATGGCGATGTCCTCCTCGCGGTCGGGCACCAGCAGCAGCCGGGCCTGCACCCCCTCGGCGCGCCGCGCCGCCGGCACGAGGGCGACCACCACCAGCAGCACGGTGTCCGACGTGACACTCGCCATCAGGATCTCGCCGAGGCCCTTGTGGTACGTCCCCGGATAGATCATCAGGACGACGCCCGCGAAGATCCACCCGACCAGCAGGTGCACCAGCCGCGCGTACGTGGCGCCGGCCAGCAGCGGTGCGAGAAACCTGGGTACGGCCGTCGTGGATACACCGTTCCCGGGCGCGCGGGCCTTGAGCGCTGCGATCTTGGGCATCCGGCCATCCTGCCAGGTCAACCATGCCGCCGGGCTCCCGCACCGGTCGCCCGCGATCTCCCTCCGAGGAGGGAGGCGGATCCCCGCCCCGGCGGGATCCGCCGCACCCGCCCCCTCCGGTCGAATGGAACCACCGCCGGACACCACCGCCGGGGACCGCCGACGGACACCACCGCCGGACACGACCGGCGCAGACCGCAGCCCGAGGAGGGGAAGGCGACCGTGATCGAGATCCAGGGCCTGACCAAGGAGTACGACGGCCGACGCGTCGTCGACGAGCTGACCTTCGAGGTCCGACCCGGCGTGGTGACCGGCTTCCTCGGCCCGAACGGCGCCGGCAAGAGCACCACCATGCGCCTGGTCCTCGGCCTCGACCGCCCCACCGCCGGCCGCGCCCTGATCGACGGCCGCCCGTACACCGAACTCGCCGACCCGCTGCGCCGGGTGGGCGCGCTGCTGGACGCCCAGGCCCTGCACGGCGGGCGGACCGCCCGGGGCCACCTGCGCTGGCTCGCCGCGAGCAACGGGCTGCCGGAGCGCCGGGTCGGCGAGGTGCTCGCCCAGGTCGGCCTGGCGGACGCGGCCGGGCGCCGGATCCGGAGCTTCTCGCTCGGCATGCGCCAGCGCCTCGGCGTGGCCGCCGCACTGCTCGGCGACCCGCCGGTCCTGATGCTGGACGAGCCGGTCAACGGCCTCGACCCCGAAGGCATCCGCTGGATCCGCACCCTGCTGCGCGACCTGGCCGCCGAGGGCCGGGCGGTACTGGTCTCCTCCCACCTGATGACCGAAATGGCCCTCACCGCCGACCACTTGGTGGTGATCGGCCGCGGCCGGCTGCTCGCCGACGCCGCGACCTCCGACTTCATCGACCGCCACGGACGCACCCGGATCCGGGTGCGGGCCGTCGACCCGACCAAGCTGGCCGCCCTGCTCGGCGGCACCGGCCATGACCTCGACGCCACCGAAGTCGACGGCGGCGCCTGGGAGGTGAGCGGCGCCGAGCCCGAGCGGATCGCCGCGCTCGCCGCGGCCAACGGCGTGGTGCTGTACGAGATCGCCGTCCAACAGGACTCACTGGAGGAGGCGTTCATGCGGATGACCGCGGACAGCGTCGAGTACCGGGCGGAGGCCGCCGTATGAGGTCGGCCGCCTTCGGCGCCTTCCGCGCCGAACGGGTCAAGCTCTCCACCCTCCGCTCGCTCTGGGTCACCCCGCTGCTCGCCCTCCTGCTCACCGCCGGGGCCACCACGGCCGTCGGCGCGGCCCTCGGCGGCAGGGACCGCAACATCACCGACGACCCGAGCATCGGCGTCTTCTACGGGCTCAACTTCGGTCAGGCGGCGCTGGCTTGCTTCGGCATCCTGCTGATCGGCCAGGAGTTCAACACCCGGATGATCGACGTTTCGCTCACCGCCGTGCCCCGACGCGGCCGACTGTACGGCGCCAAGCTGGCGCTGGGCGGGCTGGTCGGCCTGGTCGTCGGCGCCGTCGGGACGGCGGGCGCGTTCGCCGGGTACGCGGCCACCGTCCCCGGCGCCTGGGACGGCCCGCCCCTCGTCCGCAGCGCCGTCGCCGGTGTGCTCTACCAGGCGCTACTGGTGGTGTTCTGCCTCGGAGTGACCACCGCGCTCGGCAACCTCACCGCCGCCATGGGGCTGCTGGTCCCGACCGTCTTCCTGCTCTCGCCGCTGCTCAGCGGCGTGCCCGGGATCCGCCGGGTGGTCCGGTTCCTGCCCGACCGGGCCGGCCAGTACGCGCTGCGGTACGTCGACGACCCGCAGGTCGGGTACGGCCACTGGACCGGACTGCTGATCATGGCGCTCTGGACGGCGCTGGCGGCGTACGGCGGCCTGCGGGCGATGCGCCGTAGCCCCACCAAGTAACCCCGGATGAACGGGAGATGGGAGAGACCGTGAGCACGCTTTCCGGCGCCCTGCGCGCCGAACGGATCAAGTTCACCACCCTGCCCTCGCAGTGGGCGGCCCCGCTGGTCGCACTGGCGCTGACCGTCGGCATCACGGCGGCGGTCAACGCCGCCTACGGGGCGAAGGACCACACCCCCGGAGCGGACCCGGCCGGCGGGATCTTCTACGGGCTGCTGTTCGGCCACGTCGCCGTGGCCTGCTTCGGAATCCTGCTGATCGGGCCGGAGTTCAACACCCGCATGATCGGCAGCTCGCTCACCGCCGTCCCGCGACGCGGTCGGCTCTACGGCGCCAAGCTCGCGCTCGGCGCCGGGCTGGGCCTGCTGCTCGGGTTGGTCTCCACGGCGGGATCGTTCCTGGCCGTCGACGCCACCGCCGGCCTGGACTTCTCCACCCCGGGCCTGACCCGAAGCTTCCTCGCCGGTGTCCTGTACCACCCGATGATGGTGTTGATCTGCCTCGGACTGACCACCATGCTGGGCAACTTCAGCGCCGCACTCGGCCTGCTCACCCCGATGGTCTTCCTCGGCACCACATGGCTGGCCGCCATCCCCGGCGTCCGCGAGGTCGGCCAGTTCCTGCCCGACCGGGCCGGCCTGTACGCGATGCGCACCCAGCCGGAGCCGGGCGTCCACTACGGGCACTGGACCGGGTTGCTGATCATGGCGCTCTGGACGGCGCTGGCGGTCCTCGGCGGCCTGCGGGCGATGCGCCGGTACGAGGCGTCGGGCGGGTAACGGCAGACAGCGAACAGATGACAGGGTTCAGCTTTCAGATTTCGAAATCTGTCATCTGTCTGCTGTTCGCTGTTCGCTGTTCGCTGTTCGCTGCCATCCGCCAGCCGCCACAGCGCCGGGTGCCGCGATCACCGTGCAGCCGCCCGGGGCGATCTCCCTGTACGGGGGTCCTTGCTGGTCGCACAAGAGATCAAGGGCCTAACTGACCCGAAGACCCACCGCCAGGGTCAGTTCAAGGACCCGGTGCGGCGATGCGAGATCCGGAAACAGCTCCCGCAGCTGCGACATCCGGTACCGGACTGTCTGGGGATGGACGAACAACGCCGCCGCCACCTCGTCCCGCCTGCCCTGGTGCAGCAGCCACGCCCGCAAGGTCTCCTCCAGCCGCCGTGCGGTCGCGGCAGGCAAGGTCCGCAACGGTGCGAGGGCTCGGGCACGCAGGTCTGCGAACGCGTCCACGTCGGCGCTCAGCACCAGCTCGGGAAGGTGGTCCTCGGTGTCGCGAATATCAGAGGAGAGGGAGCGCGCGCGTGCGGCTCGTGCGTACGAGGCGGACGCACGAGTCCATGGCCGTGCCGGACCGACCACGGCGGTGCGGTCGGTCAGCTGCCGCAAGAGGTGTGATCGGTCGGCATCGGGGACGAGCAGCACACCGGTGGCGTCCGGCAGATCGTCGAGGACGAGAGTGCTCGGGTCGAGCGCGCGGTAGGCGGGCCGGGCCTGGGCGGCGGGCAGCAGGACGGCGGTCAGCGAAACCGGGGGCTGCCACCCGGCCCGTTGAGCAGAGGCCAGCAACACGTCCGGGCTCGCGCCGGCGAGGAGGTCGCGGGCCAGGTGTTCCAGGTGGCGCTCGTGGGCCCTGCCCCGGGCGGCCAGTTCGTCGGCATGGCCCGCGGCGCTCGCGGCGGAGAGCTCGTCGATGTAGGCGAAGGTCAGCTCGGCGAACTTGGCGACCTCGGCGGCGGGCAGACCCGCGGGTACGGCACCCGCTGCCAGGCATCGCCAGGCCACGCGGGCGCCGACGCGGTAGGCACTGAGCAGGGCGTCCATCGAACGGCCGTCGCGCACCTCGCCGCGGCCCAGCTCGTAGGCTGCGTCACCGGCGTCGCCACCCGTGGCGTTCCCGCTCGCGAGGTCCAGGTAGTGCCCCAGGGCGGTGCGGACGGCTCGGCGGATGGTGCCGCCCATGCGGCCCGAAAGGGCGTTGGCATAGGGAGGGACCTCGTCAATGATCGCCTCGACGACCTCGTCGGCGGTGGCCGTCAGCACAGCCCGAAGCGCGGTGACCGTCGTCTCATCCAGGACCAGCTCGCTGGCCCTCAGGATTGCATGGCTCACGTTTTTGTTCCCTGCGAACAATTCAGCCGACCAGATTTACGTCCTATGGTCAGGACTTTACGCCCTGAGGCGCAGCAAGCTGGAGTCATGACGAGTGCAGCCCTCCGCAGCAGGGCGTGGAAACTGCTGGAGATGGTCACGACGCCGCTGCTGCCGTCGGACTACCTCGACCTGGTCAGCCCGCTGCGTGCGGGCGCGGACCTGCGTGGGCGCATCGAGGCCGTGCACCCCGAGACGGGTGACGCCGCGACCATCGTGATCAGGCCGGGACGGGGCTGGCGCGGCCACACGGCCGGTCAGTACGTGCGGATCGGGGTCGACGTCGACGGGAGGCGCCTGTGGCGTGCCTACTCCATCACCTCGCCGACAAACCGCCAGGACGGCCGCATCACGATCACCGTGAAGGCGATCCCGGACGGCAAGGTCAGCAACCACCTGGTCCGCAGGGCGACACCGGGCACGCTGATCCAGCTCGACCAGCCGACCGGTGACTTCGTGCTGCCGCAGGCCACGCCCGCCAAGGTGCTCTACCTGACGGCCGGCAGCGGCATCACGCCCGTGATGGGCATGCTGCGCGACATCGAGTTGGACGACGTCGTCATGGTCCACTGCGCGCCGCAGCCGCAAGACATGATCTTCCGCGGCGAACTGCACAGCCTGGTCGCGGACAAGAAGCTGCGCCTCACCGAGGTGCACACCAACCAAGGCGGCAGGCTCGACATCGCCCGTCTCGGCGAACTCGTGCCCGACTGGGCCGAGCGCGAGACCTGGGCCTGCGGGCCCGCGGGCCTGCTCGACGCCGCAGAGGAGCACTGGACCGAGCACGGCGTCCGAGAGCGTCTGCGCACCGAACGGTTCCGCCCCCGCATCGTCGTCACCGGCGACGGCGGCGAGGTCACGTTCAGCGCCACCGGCAAGACCGTCGACGCGGACGGCGCCACGCCGTTGCTGGACGTCGGCGAGGAAGCCGGCGTGCTGATGCCCTCCGGGTGCCGTATGGGCATCTGCTTCGGCTGCGTCACGCCGCTCAAGGCGGGCGCCGTCCGCGACCTGCGCACCGGCGAGATCACCGAGGCCGAACCGGGCGTCCTCATCCAGACCTGCGTGTCCGCCGCGGCGGGCCCCTGCGACATCGAACGGTAGAGGCACCTTGACCGCCATCGACCCCACCGCCCACCTGACCGCGGAGCAGATCGAGGAGCTCGGCCGCGAGCTGGACGCGATCCGCGACGAGGTGATCGCCGATCGCGGCGAGAAGGACGCCGCCTACATCCGCAAGGTCATCTCGGCGCAGCGCAAGCTCGAGCTGGCCAGCAGGGGCGTGCTGCTGTTCTCGATCTTCCCGCCCGCGTGGCTGCTCGGCACCGCCGGTCTGTCCGTGGCGAAGATCATGGACAACATGGAGATCGGCCACAACATCCTGCACGGCCAGTGGGACTGGATGCGGGACCCGAAGATCCACTCCACCACCTGGGAGTGGGATCACGTCTCGCCGTCCGAGCAGTGGAAGCACTCGCACAACGAGCTGCACCACACGTACACCAACGTGATCGGCAAGGACAACGACCTCGGCTACGGCATCATGCGCGTCGACGAGGACCAGAAGTGGCACCCGTTCCACCTCGGCCAGCCGCTGTGGAACCTCGTCAACGCCTGCTTCTTCGAGTACGGCATCGCGGCGTACGACCTGGAGCTCGGCAAGAACCTGCACAAGCGCCGCCGCAGGAACCCGGAGTTCCGCGCGCGGGCCAAGGCCGTGGGCCGCAAGATCCGCAAGCAGGTGCTCAAGGACTACGTGATCCACCCGCTGCTGTCGGGCCCGTCGTTCCTCACCACGCTGGCCGCCACGTTCACCGCGAACCTGGTCCGCAACATCTGGACCCACTCGGTGATCATGTGCGGGCACTTCCCCGAGGGTGTCCAGGTCTTCGAGCGCCGGTCGATCAAGGGCGAGACGCGCGGCCAGTGGTACCTGCGCCAGATGATGGGCTCGGCGAACATCAGCGGCAGCAGGGCCATGCACTTCATGACCGGCAACCTGTCGCACCAGATCGAGCACCACCTGTTCCCGGACCTGCCGAGCAACCGGTACGCCGAGGTCGCGGTGAAGGTGCGCGCGCTGTTCGAGAAGTACGAGCTGGAGTACGTCACCGGACCGTTGCCGAAGCAGGTGTTCTCCGCGTGGCGCAAGGTCTTCCGGCTCTCGCTGCCGAACAAGAAGCCCAAGGTCACGACGCCGGACCGGGAGCAGGAACTCGTCGCGGCCTGATCCCCGGTACCGGTTCTCCGGGTGACGACGCGTTCACGAACGCCGAAGGCGCGGGGTGGGGCAGTAGCGCTCGCCTCCTTCGACTGCAACAGTCGGCCCGGGGGCGATCTCGGTGAAGCCCGCGTCCCGGACCACCGGCAGCCCGCTGCGGAGGAGTTCCTCCCACGCCTCGGGCTCGGCCGTCCGCACCGCCAGCGCGAAGCCGGACTCCGCCCACTCCTTGCGCTGCGTCTCGTCCAGCTCCCACCACGCGAGCTGGGCGGCGTGTCCGGTCTGGGCCATGGTCTTGCCCGCGCTCATCTCCAGCTCCGGGTTGAGCCACAGCACCGGCAGCCCCGGCTCGGGCGCGCCGACCTCGGCGGTCTCCTCCAGGTCCGTCCCGGAGACCTGCAACTTGGCGAGTTCCTTCGGCCAGCCGTCCAGCGGGATCGGCGGGAACACCCGCACCTCCGCCTCCCGCCCCCGCACCGTGATGCCCGGCAGCTCCCCGGCCCGGCGCCACTCCCCGCCACGGGCCCGCCGGACCACCTTGCGGATCCGGGCGTCCTCCCAGGCCGCGACCCGCTCGGCCCACTCGCCGTCCGCCTCGGTCACCCGCGGGTCGGCCAGCAGGGTGAGCACCGCCCGGGCCGAGGTCTCCAGCGCGTCCGTCCGCCCCGGCGGGGTGGCCCGCTCCAGTCGGACGAGCAGCGGCAGCACGTACTGCGGCCGCGCGTCACGACCCTCGGGGGCCGGGGATTCGCCGGAGCCCGCGTCAGTTGCGGAAGGCGAGGCAGGTGAGGCAGGCGAGGAAACCGGGGGAACGGAAGCCGGGGCATCGAACGGAGAAGTCACCCGTCCAGCATGCCAGCCCCACCCGGCCCGGCTCGGCCCACCCCGTCCGGCCCGCTTTCGGCCCCCTTTCGGCCCGCTTTCGGCCCCGGTTCAGCCCCCGTTCAGCGCAGCCGCTGCCGCAGCTCGTCCACGGCCGCCCGGATGCCCGCGCTGTAGGCGTCCTCGGGCAGCGCGTCCAGGCTGCGCACGGCCTGATCCAACTGTTCGCGCGCGAGGTCTGGCTCGCCGAGCTTGAGGTGGTCGGAGGCCAGGTTGAGGTGCAGCGAGGGGTAGAAGGCGCGTACCTGGAGGGCCGGTTCGTAGGTCCGGGCGCGCTCGGCGGTCAGCGAGTCGGCGGCGGCCAGCGCCCGCCGGTCCCATTCCAGCTCGGCCTGCGGGTCGTCCTGAAGATCGGCCAGATAGTGCGCCAGCACGCAGCGGTGGAAGACGTCCTGGTCCCCGAGCTCCTCCCAGAGCGCCTCGAAGCCGGCCCGCGCCTCGGCCGTCTGCCCGCGCTGGGCCGCCCGTACGCCGTCCAGCCCGAGCGCGATCCGGTCCAGTGCCCGATCGTCGCCACCGGCCAGGGGTTCGCCGGCCCGGCCGGAACCAGTCGAGGACACCTCACGCATATCAGGCACATCGGACATGCCCGCAGCCTAGCCGCCCGGCCGGCGACCCGCCCCACCCGATCACAGACCCGCCCCGGCCGTCCGGCGCCCAGTCCCGGCCGTCCCATCCGCTCCGGTCAGCGCCGGTAGCCGCGCTGCGGGTCTCGCTCCTCCGCGTCCTCGTACATCAGGAACCAGCCCTCCGGGTGCGTGGCCGCCAGCAGCGCCTCCGTCCGCTGTTCCGCACCGAGCTCGGGGTCACCGTCGTCGGGCCCGTAGACGCCGAACAGCTCGTCGTTGCAGCCGTCCCAGTCGTAGTCGTAGAGATCGGCCGGGAGGTCGCCCATCATGTCGGCCACCGACTCGGGCTGCGCACCGAGCAGTGCCCGGGCGTCCACCAGCGCCATCCGCAGCCCGATCTCCTCCGCCAGGCAGCGCGGCAGCGGCCATTCGCCGAGCGCGAGGTCGTCGGCCAAGTCGTCGAAGGCCCGGGCGATCGCCCGGCGCCAGGCCACGTGCATCCGCCAGGTGCGCTGGGGCAGGCGGGCGAAGACCGTCCAGTCGATGTCCTCGCCGTCGGCGACCGCCTCGTCCCCGTGCTCGTCGAGGTCGTCGTAGGCGGCGTCGGCCAGGCCGAGCAGCTGGGCGTGGAGCAGGCAGGCGGTGCGCGGGGTGAGCGTCCAGTCCGCGCCCGCGCCGCCGTCCTCGTCGTCGCTCTCCAGCGGGAAGAGTTCGGCGAAGTCCGGCGTGAAGTCCTCGGTCACGCTGATCTCCAGCGTGCCGCCGATCGCCTCGACCCCGGGGATGGCGGCCACCAACCGGTCCGGGTGCAGCAGCGCGCCGAGCGCCGCGTTGGCGTCCTCGGCGACCTCGCGCAGCAGTTCACGGCGCTGGCCGGCCGGGTCGATGCCCCCGAAGTCCAGCTCCTCGACGACCCTGATCGCGGCCGCGCGCAGGGCCGGCCAGTCGGTGATCCGCAGGCCCAGCACCACCGTCGCCTCGATCTCCTGCGCACCGGAGTCCTCCGCCGCGCCCGGCCCCTGTGGATGATCGCTTCGCTCGCCCATGGGGCTACGGTACGGCTTTTCGGCCGCCCGATCACCGGTCCGGCCCAGCTTCCGGCAGCCTTCTCGGCCACCGCCCGGCCCAGCCTCGGTCACTCGGACGCATGACATTGGCAGGATGCGTCCCATGGCTGACATCAATGAGTACGGCGGCGGGCAGGGCCCGAACGCCGATGTCCTGGTCGTGACCACCAATGACATCCCCGGCTTCCGGGTCGATCACGTGATCGGCGAGGTCTTCGGGCTGACCGTCCGCAGCCGCCACGTCGGCAGCCAGATCGGTGCCGGTCTGAAGTCGCTGATCGGCGGCGAGCTGCGCGGTCTGACGAAGACCCTGGTCGAGAGCCGCAACGAGGCGATGCAGCGGCTGGTGGAGCAGACCAGGGCGCGCGGCGGCAACGCCGTCCTGATGATGCGCTTCGACGTGACGGAGGCGGCGGACGTCGGCACCGAGGTCTGCGCCTACGGCACCGCCGCGCTGATCTCCCCGATCGGCTGAAACCCGGTCCCGCCCGCCCACGGGAGCAGCGGGTACAAGCACGAACGGCGGGAACAGTCGCCGGGCCCCCGATGTTTCACGGGCGTGACTGTTTACGGTGCAACAACCTTCGGCGCGACGGACGCCGCGCCGCAGCGCGTGGACGTCCTGGTGGTGGGCGCCGGGCAGGCGGGCCTGTCCGCCGCCTACCACCTGCGCCGCCGCGGCTTCGCCCCCCACCGGGCGGGCACCGACGGCGGCTTCGTCGTGCTCGACGCCGACGCCGAGCCCGGCGGCGCCTGGGCGCACCGCTCACCGTCCCTGCGGATGGCCACCGTGCACGGTTTCCACGACCTCCCGGACGCCGAACTCCCGCCGGCCGACCCCGAGGCGCCCGCACGCGAGGTGGTGCCGGGGTACTTCGCGGCGTACGAGGCCCGGCACGCGCTCCCGGTCGTACGCCCGGTCGCGGTGCGCGCCGTACACGCCGAGTCCGAGCGCCCCGACTCCCGGCTGCTGGTGGAGACCGACCGCGGCGCCTGGTCCACCCGCGCGCTGATCAACGCCACCGGCACCTGGACCCGACCCTTCCTCCCGCACTACCCGGGCCACTTCGCCGGGCGCCGGCTGCACTACGCCGACTACCGCGGCCCCGAGGAGTTCACGGGCAAGCGCGTCCTGGTGGTGGGCGGCGGCGCCTCGGCGATCCAGGTGCTGTCCGAGGTGGCGGCGGTCGGCGAGACGGTCTGGGTCACCCGCTCCGAACCCGTCTACCACGAAGGGCCGTTCACTCCTGAGTACGGGCGCGCGGTGGTCGCCAAGGTCGAGGAGCGGGTCCGGCAGGGGCTGCCGGTGCGCAGCGTGGTGAGCGTGACCGGGCTGGGCCCGTCCGTCGCCTACCGGCGCGCCGAGGAGCTGGGCGCGCTGCACCGCAGGCCGATGTTCGACCGCCTCACCGAGCGCGGAGTCGCGTGGGGTGACGAGGAGCTGGCGGTGGACGCGATCGTCTGGGCCACCGGCTTCCGCCCCGAGGTCGGTCACCTCGCCCCGCTCGGGCTGCGCTCCCCCGGCGGCGGCATCGCGCTCACCGGCACCCGCGCCACCGCCGATCCGCGCGTCCACCTGGTCGGCTACGGCCCCTCTGCCAGCACCGTCGGCGCCAACCGGGCCGGGCGCGCGGCCGTCAACGACCTGGTCAAGCTGCTCGGCGACCCTGCGGAGCAGCCCGACCCTGCGGAGCAGCCCGACCCTGCGAAACAGCCCGGCCCGGCGATGCAGCCCGACCCGGTAGAGCAGCCCGTGCCGGCGGCGGTCTGACCGTCCCCGGAGCGTCGTCTGACGCTTGACCACCCGGCCGCCGCCGGATCACCCGCCGACCGCGGGGCTCAGCGGTCGTAGTCCACCGTCACCCGGTCGGTGAGCGGGCGGGCCTGGCAGGTGAGGACGTAACCGGCGGCCAGTTCCTTCTCCTCCAGGGCGAAGTTGCGGCGCATCTCCACCTCGCCCTCGGTGACCAGGGCGCGGCAGGTGCCGCAGACCCCGCCCTTGCAGGCGAACGGCAGGTCGGGGCGGGAGCGCTGGGCGCCGTCCAGGATCGAGCGGTCGCGCGGGAGGGAGAGGGCGCTGCCCCGGCCGTCGAGGACGAGGGTGACCTCGCTGTGCTCACCGGGCCCGCCGGCGGACGAGGCGTCCGTGCGGTCCCAGTCCTCGTCGCGCTCCGGGAGCGGCTCGTCCTCGGCGTGGAACAGCTCCTGGTGCACCCGCTCGCCCGGGACGTCCAGCTCGGCGAGCAACTCCTTCGCCCCGGTGACCATGCCGAACGGGCCGCACAGCCACCAGTGCCCGACGCTCCCGACATCCACCAGCGCCGCCAGCAGCGCCCGCACCCGCTCCGGGTCCAGGCGTCCGCTGAGCAGCTCGGCGTCCCTGGTCTCCCGGGAGAGCACGTGGACCAGCTGGAAGCGGCCGAGGTAGCGGTCCTTCAGGTCGGCGAGCTCGTCCGCGAACATCACCGTGTCGCTGCGCCGGTTGCCGTAGAGCAGGGTGACGGTGGAGCGGCGGTCGGCGGCCAGCACCGAGCCGGCGATCGACAGCATCGGGGTGATGCCGGAGCCGGCCGCGAGCAGCACGTGGTCGGCGGGGACGCCGAGTTCGGGGGTGAAGAGGCCCGACGGCGTCAGGACCTCCACCTCCTCGCCGGACCGGGCCTCGCGCACCAGCCAGCGCGAGAACAGCCCGCCCGGCACCTCCCGGACGGCGATCCGCAGCGGGCCGCCGACGGGGGCGCAGATGGAGTACGAGCGGCGCTCGTCCGCGCCGTCCACCAGCTTGCGCAGCGTCAGGGTCTGCCCGGGGCGGAAGGCGAACGCCTCCGTCAGCTCGTCCGGCACCTCGAAGGTCACCGCCACGGCGTCCTCGCAGAGCCGCTCCACCCGGTCGATCCGCAGCCGGTGGAAGGTGGGGCGGCGGGCCGGGCGGATGCCGGTCGCCGGGGTGTCGGCGGAGGCGGGCGAGACGGCGGCGGGCATTCAGATCTCCTTGACGCGTTCGAAGGGCTCCCGGCAGGCGCGGCAGCGCCAGAGCGCCTTGCAGGCGGTGGAGCCGAAGCGGGACAGCTCCTCCGTCTCCGTCGCACCGCAGAGCGGGCACGGCACGGGGGCCGCGGCAACGGCTGCGGTACGGGTCGCGACTGCGGTACCGGTCGCGGCGATGGCGGCTCCGGCGAGGGTCTCGGCTCCGGTACGGGTCTCGGCTCCGGCGCGGGTCGGGCCGAGGGCGAGCAGGACCGGTCCGGCCGCGCGGACGGCGGAGGTCGGACGCGGCGGGGCGATCCCGGCCTCGGCGAGTTTGCGGCGGCCCTCGGCGGTGATCAGGTCGGTGGACCACGGCGGGTCCAGCCGCAGCCGCACCCGGACCTCCCGGTACCCGGCGGCGCGCAGGCGGCGGTCCACGTCGGCGGCCATCTCGGCGACGGCGGGGCAACCCGAGTAGGTCGGGGTCAGCCAGGCGGTGACCGCACCGGTGCCACCGTCCACCTCGACGTCGGCCAGGACGCCGAGGTCGGCCAGCGTGAGCATGGGCAGCTCCGGGTCCGGGACGGCCGCGGCGACCGCCCAGGCCGGGTCGCGGGTGGTGCCCACGGTCGCCAGGCCGACGGTTTCCACCACCGCGTCCTCCGTCACCACGTCGTCCACCAGCACGTCGCCCACCAGCGCGTCGTCCACCACCGCGTGTTCCGTCACCACGTCGTCCGTCACCACGTCGCCCCCGGGTGTGCGCGGGCCAGCACCTGCAGCTCGGCGAGCAGCGGGCCGAGGGCCTCGGTGTGCACGCCGTCCCGGCCGGCCAGGCCGAGGACGGTGGCCAGCGGCGGCACGTCCGGCACGGTCAGCCCGGCCTCGGCGAGGACGGCGGCGAGCGAGCGCAGCACGGGTTCGCGCAGGGTCGCCGGGTCGACGCCCACCCGCAGCTCCACCGGGTGGGCCGTGAACAGTTCCTCCAGCAGCGGCCAGACGGCGTCCAGCCCGGCCTGCATCCGCTCGGCGGAGTACGGCGTGCCGTCGCCCAGGCGCAGGGTCCACGCGGTGGCGTACTCGCGGTGGTACGCCAGCTCCTTGACGCCCCGGGCCGCGACCGCCGCCAGCACCGGGTCGGGGTGCGCGCTCAGCGCCTCGTACAGGGCGCCTCGCGCGGTGGCGAACAGCAGCAGCCGGGCGATCGAGTACGCGAAGTCGCCGTTCGGCGTCTCCACCAGCCGGACGTTGCGGAACTCGCGGTCCTCGCGCCAGTACGCGAGGTCGTCCTCGGTGCGGCCGGAACCGTCCGCCTGGCCGGCCCGGGTCAGCAGCAGGCGGGACTGGCCGAGCAGGTCGAGGCCCAGGTTGGCGAGCGCGACCTCCTCCTCCAGCTCGGGCGCCCGGGTGCACCACTCGATCAGCCGCTGGGAGAGGACCAGGGCGTCGTCGCCGAGCATCTGGCAGTAGGCGGCCAGGTCCGTGCCGTCGATCCCGGCGGGCAGGGTGGTGTCCACGCCGAGCAGCGGGTCGGCGAAGCCCGTCCCGTACGCCCAGCGGCCCTCGCCCTCGGGGCCGGGGGCCGCCTCGGTGAGGCTGAGGTAGACGTGGTCGTCGTGGTCGGCGCCGGTGGCGGCGTGTCCCTGCGTGGCGGTGTGGTCCTGCATGGCGGTTCCCCCGTCAGATGTGCGGGACATCCTCGGGGATGTCGTAGAAGGTCGGGTGGCGGTAGACCTTGTCGCCGCTGGGCTCGAAGAACGGGTCGCGCTCGTCCGGGGTGGAGGCGGTGATCGCGTCCGAGCGGACCACCCACAGGCTGACGCCCTCGTTGCGGCGGGTGTAGAGGTCGCGGGCGGCGAGCAGGGCCATCCGGTCGTCGGCCGCGTGCAGCGAGCCGACGTGGACGTGGTTCAGCCCGCGCCGGGGGCGCACGAACACCTCGTACAGCGGCCAGCCGGCCTTGGGCGCGGCCGTGGAGTCGGCCTTGGGCTCGGTCACTTTCCGTTCTCCTGTTCGGTGGCGTGCTGTTCGGCGTGCTGCTCGGCGGTGCGGGCGGACTGCTCCGCGGCGCGCTTGGCGGCGTAGGCGACGGCCGCTTCGCGGACCCAGGCGCCGTCCTCGTGGGCGGCGCGGCGGCGGTCGATCCGCTGGGCGTTGCAGGGGCCCTGGCCGCGGATGACCCGGTTCAGCTCGGACCAGTCCGGCTCGCCGAAGTCCCAGCCGCCGCGCTCCTCGTTCCAGCTCAGCTCGGGGTCGGGGAGGGTGACGCCCAGGTGCTCGGCCTGCGGGACGGTCATGTCGACGAAGCGCTGCCGCAGCTCGTCGTTGCTGTGCCGCTTGATCCGCCAGGCCATCGAGCGGGCGGTGTTCGGCGAGTCCGCGTCCGAGGGGCCGAACATCATCAGCGACGGCCACCACCAGCGGTCCACGGCGTCCTGGACCATCCGGCGCTGGGCCTCGGTGCCGCGCATCAGCGTCATCAGGAGCTCGTAGCCCTGGCGCTGGTGGAAGGACTCCTCCTTGCAGATCCGCACCATCGCGCGGGCGTACGGGCCGTAGCTGCAGCGGCAGAGCGGGACCTGGTTGCAGATCGCCGCGCCGTCCACCAGCCAGCCGATCACGCCGACGTCGGCGAACGTGAGGGTCGGGTAGTTGAAGATCGAGGAGTACTTCTGGCGGCCGGAGATCAGCTTCTCGGTGAGCTCGGCGCGGTCGATGCCGAGGGTCTCGGCGGCGGCGTAGAGGTAGAGGCCGTGGCCGGCCTCGTCCTGGGCCTTGGCGAGCAGGATGGCCTTGCGGCGCAGCGAGGGGGCCCGGGTGAGCCAGTTGCCCTCGGGCTGCATGCCGATGATCTCGGAGTGGGCGTGCTGGGCGATCTGCCGGATCAGGGTGGCCCGGTAGGCGTCGGGCATCCAGTCCCTGGGCTCGATCCGTTGCTCGGCGGCGATGACCGCCTCGAACCGGTCCTCCGGCGTCTGCGCGGGGACCGCCTCGGCCACCTCTGCTGTCACCACAGTCCCCTCTCGTGTCCTGCGCTGTCGGTCTGCCCGGGCTCGGGCGCCAACCGACTGACCGTTCGGTCGGTACCATTCTGCGCGGCGGGGCAGAGGGATGGCAAGGCGCGAGACAGATAACAGCTGACAGATTTCGAAATCTGTCAGCTGTTATCTGTCTTCCGTCATCTGTGATCTGTGATCTGTGATCTGTGATCTGTTCGCCGCCAGCCGCCGACCGCCGGCTGCCGACCGCCCGCTGCCGACAGTCAGCCGTCAGCGGCTACCTGTTCGCAGTCGGCCGCGACTCGTCCGCCGTCAGCGGCCCACCGTCCGCTCACCCCTCCGCGCGGTCGCGCAGTCGCGGCAGCGGTACGGCCAGGAGCGCCGCCAGCAGGGCGATCCGGGGGGCGAGCTGGTCCAGCCGGATGTGCTCGTGCCGGGCATGGGCCCCGGCGCCCACCGCGCCGAAGCCGTCCAGGGTCGGAAGCCCCCGCGAGCCCGGCAGGTTGGTGTCCCCCGCCCCGCCCGCCGGGGCGCCGTCCACCTGCTGCCCGAGCACCGCGGCGAGCGAACGCACGTGCCGCAGCAGTGGGTTGCCCGTCCGCTCAGGCCACGCCGGACGGCTGGACAGCACCTCGGTCCGCACCCGGGCACCCGGGCGCAGCGCGGTGAGCCGGGCGAGGTGGTCGAGCGTACGGCGCTGCGCCTCGGCGGTGGAGAACCGCAGGCCGAGCTCGGCCTCGGCTCGTCCCGCTATCACGTTGGCCCGCGAACCACCGCTGATCCGACCGGCGTTGAGCTCCGTACCGGGCTGGCCCGCGAGGCCGCGGACGGCCACAAGCTGGTCCACCAGCTCGTCGACCGCCGACACCCCGTCGTGGGCGTCGTTGCCCGCGTGCGCCTCGCGCCCGGTCACGGTGAGCCGGACCCGCGTGCTGCCGCGCCGCGCGGTCTTCAGCCGGCCGTCGGGGTGCGGCGGCTCCAGCCCCAGCACTGCGGCGGCGCCGCGCAGTTGGCGCTCGACCAGGCGCCGCCCGTCCGGGCTGCCGACCTCCTCGTCGGAGACCACGACCAGGCGCACGGCCCGGTGCGGCCGCTCCCCCAGGTCCGCGAGCAGCGCCAACGCGCCTTCCAGGATGGCGAGTCCGCCCTTCATGTCGACCACGCCGGGGCCGGTCAGCAGGCCGTCCTGCTCGGTGACCGGCCAGTCCACCAGGGTGCCGACCGGCCAGACGGTGTCATGGTGGCCGACGATCAGCAGGTGCGGCAGGGACTCGTCCCGCCCCTCCCACTCCAGAACGAGGTGGTCACCGGCCGGACCGGGTTCGCGGCGGGCCGTGGCACCGGTGGCGCGGAAGCCGGCGGCCAACTCCTCGGCGAGGGCGTCGAGTCGGGGGGCGTCCCCGCTGGGTGACTCGATCCGGGCCAGGTCGGCGCAGCGGCGTCGGACGGCGCCGGCGAGGGTACGGGCGCGGGCGCTGAGTGCCTGCGGCAGACCGGGCAGCGCCGCGGTGACCGGGGCGTTCGCGGCGGCGGCGGTGGCAGCGGTGACAGCGGCAACGGCGGTGCCAACGGCGGCAGGCGCGGGGTTCGCGGTGCCGCCCGGCGTCGGGGCTGCGGTGGTGGTGGCTGCCGCGGTGGTGGTGACGGCTGCGGCGAGGGCTTCGCCGTCGGCGGCGGCGGGGACGGAGGCCTGGGTTCTGTCGGGTTCCGCGGCGGCATCCGGCGCGGCGGGCGAGCCGACGATCTGGGGACTCAACGCTCGCCTCCGCGGCCGCCGCCGGTATTCAGCGGCCGGGCCGGCCGACCGCTCCCACCCGGGTACCGGCCCCGGCCGGACCGCGCCGTGCGGCCGGGATGATCGACGGCCCGCCGGAACGGCCCGTCTGGCCCAAGTGTGGTGGAACGGCTGGGCGGCGTGCTTGGCATTGCGTTCTCCTCGCTCGATCCGGTGGCCCCGGTCCGCCCGGAGCCCCGTGGACGGCGGCCTCCTGACGGCGGGCGCAGTGACCCGACCACCGCAGGGAAGCCGAGATGTGAGCCTAGAAGAACCGTTCGGCTTCCTGCGAGGTGGCCCTGCTCCCAGCGTGCCGGTACCGGGCCCAGCCTCGGACACCCGTCGGGGAACGGCGGCGGGCGCGCGGCACGCGGGCCTGGATCGGCGCGCGGGCGCGGTCGCCGGATCGCGCCCATCTCCACCATGGACCCGCCTCCCGGGTTCGGCAGCGCAAACCGCCAAGGCACGGCATTTCCACGCCGGATGGGTGACAGCGGCTCAGCCCGCGGTACGAACCGGGAGCACGCGACGGCTCAGGGAAGCCCGCTCCGACGGCCGCCCTGACTCCGGGGGAACATCCGGGGAATACCCGCGTGAACACCGGTCGATGTCATGCCCCGACGAGCCCCTGCCGTGCGCCGTCCTCGACCGCTCCGTCGCCGCTGGGCCGCCGAAGGGCCGCCCGCACCGCCGAGGGACCGCCGGTGCGCCGCCGCTGGGGGCGGCACGGCCGCCGCCCTCAGACGCCGTCCCCGACCAGCCCGGCATCGCGTGCCAGCAGCGCGGCCTGGACCCGGTTTCCGACGCCGAGCCCGTTCAGGATCCGGCTGACGTGCGCCTTGACGGTGCTCTCCCGCATCCCCAGGACGCCCGCTATCTCGGCGTTGGAAAGCCCGTCGGCGAGTTCGCGCAGCACGTCGGTCTCGCGCGGAGTGAGCCCGGCGACCCGGCCGCGGGCGGCCACCGACCGGGGGGCGCCGCCGCGGTGGTAGCGGTCGATCAGGCGTCGCGCGGCCGCCGGGTGCAGCATCCCCTGGCCGCCCGCGACGACGTGCACGGCCCGGGCGATCTCGGCGGGCGGGGTGTCCTTGAGCAGGAAGCCGTCGGCCCCGGCGGCGAGCGCTTGGTACACGTACTCGTCCAGGTCGAAGGTGGTGAGCGCGATCACCCGCGGGGCGTCGGGCAGTTCGCGCAGGCGGCGGGTGGCGGCGATGCCGTCGAGCCGGGGCATCCGGATGTCCATCAGCGCGACGTCGATCCGCCGACTCCCGGCGAGTTCGACGGCCTGGAGCCCGTCGGCGGCCTCGGCGACCACGGTGAGCACCGGGTCCTGGGCGAGCAGGTCGACCAGACCGAGGCGAACCAGCGGGTCGTCGTCGACCACCATCGTACGGATCATGCGCTCTCCTTCGGCTGCTGCGTCGGTTGCGGTGTCGGTTGCGGTGTCGGCTGCTGGAACTGATCGGGCCGCTCGGGCCGCTACGGCTGGATCGGTTGCTGCCGCTGGACCGGCCGCGGCGAGCGGACCGGCCCGGGTAACCGGGCAGAGAGCCGGAAGCCGCCGCTGCCGTCCGGGCCCGCGTCGAAGTGACCGCCGAGCGCGCCGACCCGTTCGCTCAACCCCACCAGGCCGTACCCGCCGCCCGTGCCCGGACCGTCCGGCGGCGCCTCACCCGGGCCGTTGCGGACCTCGACGGTGGTCGCCGGCTCCCCGTAGCCGACCCGGACGGTGACCGGCGCGGCGGGCGCGTACTTGCGGGCGTTGGTCAGCGCCTCCTGGACCAGGCGGTGCACGGCCAGCCGGTGGGTGGTCGGGACGGTCTCCGGGTCGCCGGCGGTGGCCAGTTCGACCTGCTGCCCGGCCTGGACCGCCTCGCCGACGAGCTCGGTGAGGTCGCGCAGGGCGGGCCCCGCGACGGGCCCGGCCCCGCTCGGCCGGGACGGCTCGCCCTCGCTCTCGCCCTGGGCGTCGGGTCGGGTCGGCGGCCCGGCGCGCAGCGCTCCCAGGACGTCCCGCAGGTCGTCGAGCGAGCTGGCGGCGGTGGTGCGCAGCAGTTCGAGCCGGTGGGTGAGCCGGTCCTGGTCGGCGGCGACGGTACCCGCCGGGGCCTGGTCGCGCAGCACGCCGGCGTGCAGCACCAGCAAGCTGAGGCGGTGGGCCAGCACGTCGTGCATCTCCCGTGCGATCCGGGCGCGTTCGGTGGCCCGGGCCTGTTCGGCGCGCAACTCGCGCTCGCGGCGCAGCGCGTCGACCTGCTCGTGCAGGGTGCGGATCAGCACCCGTCTGCCGTGCAGCCACAGGCCGACCGACAAGGTGGCTGCCTGGACAAGGAGTTGGGAGCCGGTGGTGCCGGCCCAGCCGACCAGCGACTGCGCGCCGGACGCGCTGACCACCGCGATGACCGTGCCCCCGGCCGCCGCCGGGCCGGTCCGGCCGAGGTAGGCGAGGTGGAAGACGCTGAACAGACCGGGGAAGGCCCGGTTGAACAGCCCGGCGGTGAGCACCGGCAGTACGGCGGAGGCGACCGGGGAACGGCGGGCGAAGAGCAGCGAGAGCGAGGCGAGCGCGGCCACGACCGTACGCGGCACGCGCAGCGGGCCGTCCGCGTGGAGCCACTGGACCAGGGACTCCTCGGCGGCGAGGGCGAGCAGGCCGAACAGCAGCAACGTGTCGGTCCAGGGCCGACGGTCCGGGCCGTACCAGCCGAGCAGGCTCCTGCGCATCGGGCTCCTCCTCTCCTCGTTCCGCGGTTCGTTCGCCGTTCCCTCCGCCCTCCGCCTCCGCCTTCCGCCCTGCGGTCCGTCGGGCACAAGCGCGGACGCGGGCGCGGACACGGACGGACACGGACACGGGCTCGATGCTAGGGGCGCTCGGCTCCGGGCCGCCTCCGTCTTCCGGCCAACCGCACCCTCGACTTTCGTCGGGGGTGCGCGCCGCTGACCGGCCGATTCGCGGCGCTCCCGCCCTTCCTAACGTCGATGACATGACGGACGACCAGCTCCACCGACGCACCAACTCTGCTCCCTCGGAACACTGTTCACCGTCCGGTCGGGACCACCTGCTGTTCCTCGCCGAGGCCCTGCGCACGTTCCACGACACCGGCGCCCTGGCCCCGAGCGGCCCGGAGCTGGTGAGCGCGCTGGTGGTGCCGGTCACCAGCCGCCCCGACCGGCCGATCTCGGTGCTCGAGGTCGGCGCCGGCACCGGCGTGGTGACCCGCCGGCTGGTCCAAGTGCTGCGCCCGGGAGACCGGTTGCACGTCGTCGAGGCGAACCCGCGGTTCGCCGACCGGCTGCGGGAGGACCCGGTGCTGGCCGCCCGCCGCCCCGGAGTAGGGCTGCGACTCTCGGCCTGCCGGGTCGAGGAGCTGCAGTGCCCCCGCCCGCCGGCGCCGACAGGGGCCCGACCGACGGAGGCCGCACCAACGGAGGCCGCACCGACGGGGTCCGGACCGGCGGGGTCCGGACCGGCGGAGCACGGGGAGCGGTACGACGCGATCGTGTCCGGGCTGCCGTTCACCAACTTCCACCTCGCGCAGGTCCGCGAGATCCTCGGCCTCTACCTGCGGCTGCTGGCGCCCGGCGGCGAGCTGACGTATTTCGGGTACCTCGGCACCACGACGGCGCGCACCCTCACCTCGGGAGCCCGCCGGGGCGCCCACCACCGCGCGGTGGTGCGACTGCTGCGGCAGTTCGAGGCGACGTACGGGCTGGGCGAGCGCACGGTGTGGCGAAACCTGCCACCCGCCCGGGCCCACCTCCTCCGCTCCCCGGGCGGGCGTGAGGACTGGGCGACCCGGTCGGGGCGTTCCGCAATCCCCAACAGATGACAATCGACAGATTTCAACTTTCAGATAACAGACGACAGCGAACAGATTTTGAAATCTGTTCGCTGTCGTGCCATAGTGGGACTCGGGCCACCCCGCCCCCGCCTCCCCTGGAGTACCCATGTCCTCGACCACCCGCCCCGCGCAGCGCCCCCTCGGCACCGCCGGGCCCGTCACCTCGGCCCTCGGCCTCGGCTGCATGGGCATGTCCGACATGTACGGCCCGGCCGACGAGGCCGAGAGCATCGCCACCGTCCACGCCGCCCTCGACGCCGGGCTCACCCTCCTCGACACCGGCGACTTCTACGGCATGGGCCACAACGAGCTGCTGATCCACGAGGCCCTGCGCGGCCGCGACCGCGAGAGCGTGCAGATCAGCGTGAAGTTCGGCGCCCAGCGCGGCCCGGACGGCCAGTGGCTCGGCTACAACACGAGCCCCGCCGCCACCAAGACCGCGCTCACCTACACCCTGCGCCGCCTGCGCACCGACCACGTCGACATCTACCGACCGGCCCGCCTCGACCCGACGATCCCGATCGAGGAGACCATCGGCGCCATCGCCGACCTGGTGAAGGGCGGCTACGTCCGCCACATCGGCCTCTCCGAGGTCGGCGCCGACACCCTGCGCCGGGCCGCCACCGTCCACCCGATCAGCGACCTGCAGATCGAGTACTCCCTGCTCACCCGCTCGATCGAGACCGCCATCCTCCCCACCGCCCGTGAGCTCGGCATCGGCATCACCGCGTACGGCGTGCTCTCCCGCGGCCTGCTCAGCGGCCACTGGAACCAGGAGCGCGCCCTCGCCGGCACCGACTTCCGCAGCCACAGCCCGCGCTTCCAGGGCGAGAACCTGGCCCACAACCTCGCGCTGGTCGAGGCGCTGCGCGTGATCGCCGCCGCGAAGGGAGCGAGCGTCGCCCAGGTCGCCATCGCCTGGGTGGCCTCGCGCGGGCAGGACATCGTCCCGCTGGTCGGCGCCCGCCGCCGGGAGCGTCTGGCCGAGGCCCTCGGCTCCCTCGACGTCACCCTGACCGAGGCCGACCTCGCCGCCATCGAGGCGGCCGTCCCCGCCGGCTCCGCCGCAGGTGACCGGTACGCTGCGGCGCAGATGGCCCACCTGGACAGCGAGCGCTGACCAGCCCCGGGCTGCGACACCCGCAGCACCGACACCGCGGGCCGGAGCACCCCGGCACCGACCGATCGCACGACCCTAAGGACGGACCTCCCCGTGACCACGGACACCACACTCACCGCCGAGCAGATCCTGATCGCGGCGGAGGACGTCCTCCGGCGGTTCGGCCCGGCCAAGGCCACCGTCGTGGACGTCGCCCGCATCCTCGGCGTAAGCCACAGCAGCGTCTACCGCCACTTTCCGAGCAAGGCGGCGCTGCGCGAGGCGGTCACCCAGCGCTGGCTCGACCAGGCGCACTACCAGCTCGCCACCATCTCCACCGAGGGCGGCCCCGCCGCCGAGCGGCTGCACCGCTGGCTGACGACACTGTTCGCGGCCAAGCGGAAGAAGGCGCTCGACGACCCGGAGCTGTTCGCCACCTACATGGTGCTGGTCGAGGAGACCAGCGGCACCGTCGACGCGCACATCGACACCCTGGTCAAGCAGATCGCGCAGATCTTCCAGGACGGCGTGGACAGCAAGGAGTTCAAGCTCGGCCACATCCTGAACACCGCCCGCGCCGTCTTCGACGCCACCGCCCCGTTCCACGACCCGGCCTACGCGCCCACCTGGTCCGCTCCAGGTGCCGACGAGCGTTTCGAGGCCGTGTGGAAGCTCGTCCTCGGCGGCCTGAAGGCCAAGTGACGCACCACGCACAGGTGATCGAGACGCCGACACCCGGAGGAAATCCGGTCGTCGGCGCCTCGGCCGTCCGGCAGACTGCCGCACACGGTTGATCTCACCTGGAGGATGACATGCGTACGGCCGGTCCGGTCCTGGACAGCCTGCGGGGGCTCGCCCTCGGCGACGCCTTCGGCGACCGCTGGTTCTCGGTCCCGGTGGACGAGGCGCCCGCGGCGCTGGCCGCGCGCCTGACCCGCCCCGCGCCCTGGCACTGGACCGACGACACCGCGATGGCACTCGTGCTGGTCCGCCACCTGACCACCCACGGCGAGGTCCGTCAGGACGCGCTGGCCGGGGAGTTCGGCGCCGAGTACGCACGCGAGTACGGCCGCAAGTACGGTCCGTCGATGCACCGGGTACTGCGCGGGATCGGGGCGGGCGGGGACTGGCGGACCATCACCGCGGGCCAGTTCGAGGGCCAGGGCTCGTACGGGAACGGTGCCGCGATGCGAGTCGCCCCGCTGGGCGCCTGGTTCGCCGACGACCTGGACGCGGTGGCCCGGCAGGCCGAACTGCAGGCGCTCACCACGCACTTCCACCCGGAGGCGGTCGTCGGCGCGGTGGCGGTCGCCCTCGCGGCGGCCTTCGCCGTCCGGAGCCGGGGCGAAACCCCGCCCGGCCGGGCCGAGTTGCTGACCGAGATCGCCGGACGGCTGCCCGACAGTGACGTCCGATCCGGCCTGCGGATCGCCGCCCGGCTGCCCGAGCACACCAGCGTCCGGCACGCCGCCACCGTGCTCGGCTCCGGGGCCCTGATCTCCGCCCCGGACACCGCCCCGTTCGCCCTCTGGTCCGCCGCCGGGCACCTGGACTCACTGACCGAGGCCGTCTGGCGCACCCTGGAGGGCTGGGGCGACCAGGACACCACCTGCGCGATCGCCGCCGGGGTGGTCGCCGCCCGCACCGGGCTCGCCGAGGTCCCGGCCGCCTGGCTGCACGCCCGCGAGGAACTGCCGGGCTGGGTCGCCGAGGTGTCCGCGGACGCCGACTGACGGCCGGACCGACCGGGCGTTCGGGGTGATCGGAGCGATCAGGGCGGTCAGGGCGGTCAGGGTGATCGGGGTGATTCGGCCGATCAGCGCCGGACGACTCGCAGGAACACCCCGTAGCCGAACAGCAGCACCACCGCGCCGCCGATCGCCGACACCCAGGTCGTCAGGTCGAGGAAACCCACCTTCACCGACCCGTGCATCCAGTGCGAGACGATCCAGGTGCCGACGTAGGAGCCGGCGATGCCGATCAGGGTGGTCCCGATCAGACCGCGCTCACCTTTCCCCGGCATCGCCATCCTGGCCAGGGTGCCCGACACCAGGCCCAGTACGATCCACGCCATCCAGCTCATCAGTCGCCCCTCGCGTCATCGGCGTGACGGCCCCGTCGAGACAGCGGGTCCGGTCCGAAGGACGCCGGAGGGCGCCGCTTGGTTTCCGGTACCCGCGACGGCCGACTCGAATCGGCCACCCGCACGACCCGGACGACCCGCGACCCGCGCCCCCGCTCCGAACAGCCGACGACTGCACCAGCCGTCCTAGCGACGCGAGTTGCCGAACAGCAGCCGGTAGACGATCAGCAGCACCAGGGCGCCGCCGATCGCCGACACCCAGGTCGCTCCGTCGAAGAAGTGCGCGTTGATCGACCGGTGCAGGAAGTGCGACGCGATCCAGCCGCCGACGAAGGAGCCGGCGATGCCGATCAGGGTGGTCACGATCAAGCCGCCCGGGTCCTTGCCCGGCAGCAGCAGCTTGGCCAGCCCTCCCGCCAGCAGGCCCAGCACGATCCACGCCACGATGCCCATCCGTCATCCTCCTGTCCCCGGCGCGACGGCCCCGTTCCGTCCGCTCTGCCCCCAAGGACGCCACCGCACGCCGCCCGGTTCCGATGCCGCGGGGCACAGCGCCCGAATCCGGCCACCGCCCATCGCCGCCCGCTGCCCTCCCCCGCCCGCCGCGCGTGGCGTCCTTCCTGCGGCCCGGCCGCGCCGCAATACTGCGGCCATGCGCATCCTGATCGCCACCGCCGGGTCCCGCGGCGACGTGGCCCCCTTCACCGGGCTCGGGGTCCGCCTGCGGGCGGCCGGCCACCAGGTCGCCGTCGCCACCCACACCACCTTCGCCGAGACCGTACGGGCGGCCGGACTGGAGTTCCGCCCGCTGCCGGTCGACCCGCGCGCCGAACTCGCCTCCGAGCAGGGCCGGCGCCTTCTCAAGGCCGGCAGCGGACCGGCCGTCGTCCTCCAACTCCTTCGACTTGGCCGGAAGTTCATGCCCGCGCTCGGCGACGGCATCGTCGGGGCCGTCGCACTCGGCACCGACCTCCTGCTGACCACCAGCACCACCAGCGCGCTCGGCCAGGCCGCCGCCGAAGCCGCCGGCATCCCCACCATCGGGCTGTTCCTCCAACCCATCGCCCCCACCCGCGAGTTCGCGCCCGCCGTCACGGGCACCCGATCGCTCTCCCGGCCCGGCAACCTACTCGCCGGACACGCCGTCCAGGCCGCGACCGACCAGCTGTTCGTCCCGGCCGTCCGCGGGCTGCGCCGCCGGCTCGGCCTGCCGCCGCTCGGCATCGCCCGGGCCCGGCGCAACCACCCCGTCCTGCACGGCTTCTCGCCGACGGTCGTTCCCCGGCCGGCCGACTGGCACCCCCGACTGGACGTGGCGGGCTACTGGTGGCCGGTCGCACAGCCGCACTGGCGACCTCCGGCCCGGCTCGTCGGCTTCCTCGCCGCCGGTCCACCACCGGTCTTCGTCGGCTTCGGCAGCCTGGTCGTCCCGGACCCCGAGCGGCTCACCGCCACCGTCCTCGCGGCCGCCCGCGCCGCCCGGGTGCGCCTCCTCCTGCAGGCGGGCTGGAGCGGTCTGGCCGCCGAGGACTCGGACACCGTCCTGACCATCGGCGACACCCCGCACGACTGGCTGTTCCCCCGCACGGCCGCCGTCGTCCACCACGCCGGCGCCGGCACCACGGCCGCCGCCCTCCGTTCCGGGACCCCGACCATCCCCGTTCCCGCCCAACTGGACGCCCCCTTCTGGTCGGCCCGGCTCGCCGCCCTCGGCGTCTCCCCCGGCCCCGTCCCCCTCCGGGCCCTCACCCCCACCCGCCTCGCCACCGCCCTCCGCCGCACCCTGGACAACCCCTGCTACCGCACCCGCGCCCAGGCCATCGCCACCACCCTCGCCGCCGAGGACGGCGCCGCGAAGGTCCTCGCCGCCGTCGAGCGGGCGACGGCCGGGTGACAGGCGGAGCACGACGCGTGGAGCACGACGGGTCACGGGTTGCAGCAGACAGCAGACAACGAACAGCAGACAGCTGACAGATTTCGAAATCTGTCAGCTGTCTGCTGTCGTCTGTCATCCGCTGTCCGCTGTCATCCGCCCCGCCGCTACCCCTCCCCAGCCTCCAGCCCCCGGCGGAGGTTGAGGAGGACGTAGAGGATCACCGCCGCCGCGAGGCCGACGGCCCAGCCGTAGTCGGCGAGTGGCTTGAGGAAGGGAATGAGGCCGTCCGCCGGGAACGGGCCCTGCTTGGCGCCGTGGGCGTCGACGGTGGAGTACGAACCGCCGACCGCCAGCAGGCCGCCCACCAGCAGAGCCGTGACGGCCCGCCAGTTCCAGCCACCCGTGTACCAGTACGCCCCGCCCGGACGGTACAGCTCGGCGAGCCGGAGGTGGGTCCGGCGCAGCAGCCAGTAGTCCGCGATCAGGACCCCGGCGACCGTGCCGAGCAGGCCGCCGACCACCCCCAACCAGGTGTAGATGTAGACGTGCGGGTCGGAGATCAGCCGCCACGGGAAGATCGCGATCCCGACCACGCCCGTGATCAGCGCCCCGGTACGGAAGTTGACGAACCGGGGCAGCAGGTTGGCGAGGTCGTAGGCCGGCGAGACGACGTTGGCGGCGAGGTTCACCGACAGGGTCGCGACCAGGACGGTCAGCAGCGCGAACAGGATGCCGACCGGGTTCTCCATCTTCGCGGCGAGCCGGATCGGGTCCCACACCGGTTCGCCGTACACGGCCTGGGAGCCCGAGGTGACCAGGACGGACAGGAACGCGAAGAGCGTCATCGTGGTCGGCAGGCCGAGCGCCTGGCCGCGGATCTGGGCCCGCTGGCTGCCGCCGAAGCGGGTGAAGTCCGGGATGTTGAGCGACAGGGTGGACCAGAACCCGATCATGCCCATCAGTGCCGGGAAGAAGACCTTCCAGAACCCGCCGCCCCACCCCAGCGTGGACGGCTGGTCGAGCAGCGGTCCGAAGCCGCCCGCCTTGACGGTGATCCACGCCAGCAGCGCGAGCGCGCCGACGATGACGAACGGCGCCGCCCAGTTCTCGAAGCGCCGCAGCGTTTCCATCCCCCGGGCGATGATGATCATCTCGATCAGCCAGAACACCAGGAAAGAGAGCCACTGGGTCCACGGGTAGCCGCCGAACTCGCCGGCGGTGCGCCAGGACTGGCCGAACAGCTTGCCGGCCAGCAGGAAGATGCCCTCCCCGCCGATCCAGGTCTGGATGCCGAACCAGGCGCAGGCGACCGCCGCCCGGACGAGCGCGGGCAGGTTGGCGCCGCGCAGCCCGAACGAGGCCCGGGCGAACACCGGGAACGGGATGCCGTACTTGGTGCCGGCGTGCCCGGTGAGCAGCATCGGAACCAGCACGATCAGGTTGGCGAGTGCGATGGTCAGCACCGCCTGCTTCCAGTCCATGCCGATCGCGACGAGGCCCGAAGCCAGTGTCCACGAAGGGATGTTGTGGGCCATGCCGACCCAGAGCGCGAGGAAGTTGTACGTGGACCAGGTGCGCCGCGCGACCGGGACCGGCCGCAGGTCGTCGCTGGTGAAGCCGTTGGGAGGCAACTCCTCGACGGCCGGGTCGAGTTCGACCCGGCCGTCGGGGTGCTGCCACTGTCTGCCGCCGCCGGTCGCGGTGTCGGCCATGGGCAACTCCCGTCTGCTGCAACTGGGATCACATCGGGATCACACGTGGGGGATGACGTCCGTCCCGTAGGCGTCGATGGTGGTCTCGATCGCGTCGTGCATGGCGTAGACGGCGAACTGGTCGACGCCGAGCGAGCGGAGCTCCGCCAGTCGGGCGCGCTGCGTCTCGGCCGGGCCGATCAGGCAGAAGCGGTCCACGATCCCGTCCGGGACGAAGGTCGTGTCCGGGTTCCCGGCCCGGCCGTGGTGGCTGTAGTCGTAGCCCTGGCGGTTCTTGATGTAGTCGGTGAGCGCCTCCGGCACCAGGTCGGAGTGCTCGCCGTAGTGGCTGACCAGGTCGGCGACGTGGTTGCCGACCATTCCGCCGAACCAGCGGCACTGTTCCCGGGCGTGGGCGAGGGCGGCGGGCGAGTCGTCGGCGGTGACGTAGGCGGGGGCGGCGACGCAGATGGTGACCGAGTTCGGGTCCCGACCCGCCTCGACGGCGGCGGCCCGCACCGCCTTGACCATGAACTCGGTGAGGTAGGGGTCGGCCAACTGCAGGATGAACCCGTCGGCCTGACGCCCGGTCAGCGCCAGCGCCTTCGGCCCGTATGCGCCCATCCAGATCGGCAGCGACGCACCCGGGCCGACCCAGGGCAGGTGCATCTCGGTGCCGTCCACCTCGACGGTGCGCCCCTCCGCCAACTCCTTGATGGCGTGCATGCCTTGGGAGAGCCGGGCGAGGGTGGCGGGGTGGCGTCCGGCGACCCGCATCGCGGAGTCCCCGCGGCCGATCCCGCAGACGGTGCGGTTGCCGTACATGTCGTTGAGCGTGGCGAACAGGGAGGCGGTGACCTCCCAGGTGCGGGTCGAGGGGTTGGTGACCATCGGGCCGACGGTCAACCGCTCGGTCTCGGCGAGGATCCGGCTGTAGATGACGAAGGGTTCCTGCCACAGGACGCAGGAGTCGAAGGTCCAGCCGTGGCTGAACCCGGCCTGTTCGGCGCGGATCATCCGGTCGATGAGCTTGCGGGCGGGCGGGTCGGTCTGCAGGACGAGGCCGATGTCCATAACTGGCTCCTGGAACAAGGGTGGGACCGCCGCCCGACCGCCGGTCGGGCCCGGGCGGCGGCTGGTCGACAAGGGGACGTGTAGGTCGAAGGGGGTACCGAGGTCGCGAGGTCGCGAGGCACCGAGGCACCGAGGCACCGAGGCACCGAGGCACCCGGGTAACGACGTGCGGCTCAGACCAGGTACTGGCAGGTGTCGCGGCGCAGGAAGGTGCCGTGCCCGGCCCGGCCGAGCCAGGTGCCGTCGTCCAGCACGACGGTGCCGCGAGAGAGCACCGTCCGCGCCCGGCCGGTGAGTCGGCGGCCCTCGTACGCGGAGTAGTCCACGTTCATGTGGTGGGTCGCGGCGGAGACGGTCTGCACCGCGGTGGGGTCGTAGACGACGAGGTCGGCGTCAGCGCCCGGCGCGATGGTGCCCTTGCGCGGGTGCAGCCCGAACATCCGGGCGGGCGTGGTGCAGGCGATCTCGACCCAGCGGCGCCGGCTGATGTGCCCGTCCACGACGGCCTGGTGGAGCAGGTCCATCCGGTTCTCCACGCCCGGAAGGCCGTTGGGGATCTTCGAGAAGTCGCCGCGCCCGAGTTCCTTCTGTCCGACGAAGCAGAACGGGCAGTGGTCGGTGGAGACCACCTGGAGGTCGTTGGTGCGCAGCCCGCGCCAGAGCGCCTCCTGGTGCTCGCGCGGCCGCAGCGGCGTGCTGCACACGTACTTGGCGCCCTCGAAGCCGTCGGCGCCCTCCTCGGCGAGGTTGTCGGTGGAGAGGAACAGGTACTGCGGGCAGGTCTCGCCGAAGACGTTGAGCCCGGCGTCGCGGGCCTGGGCGAGCTCGGCGAGGGCGGCGGCGGCGGAGACGTGCACCACGTAGAGCGGGCTGCCGGCCACCTGGGCGAGCTTGATCGCCCGGTGGGTGGCCTCGGCCTCGAGCAGTTCGCGGCGGACCTCGCCGTGGTAGCGGGGGGCGGTGCGCCCGGCGGCGAGCGCCTGTTCGACCAGGACGTCGATGGCGATGCCGTTCTCGGCGTGCATCATGATCAGCCCGCCGTTGGCGGCGCCGCGCTGCATGGCGCGCAGGATGCGGCCGTCGTCGCTGTAGAAGACGCCGGGGTAGGCCATGAAGAGCTTGAAGGAGGTGGACTCGCCGGAGTCGACGAGGGCGTCCATCTCCTTCAGCACGCCGTCGTTGACGTCGGAGACGATGGTGTGGAAGGCGTAGTCGATGGCGCAGTTGCCGTCGGCCTTGGCGTGCCAGGTGTCCAGGCCCTCGCGCAGCGAGCCGCCGACGGGCTGGACGGCGAAGTCGACGATGGTGGTGGTGCCTCCCCAGGCGGCGGCCCGGGTGCCGGTCTCGAAGGTGTCGGAGGCCGCGGTGCCGCCGAACGGCAGCTCCATGTGGGTGTGGGCGTCGACGCCGCCCGGGATGACGTAGTGGCCGGTGGCGTCGATGGCGGTGTCGGCGGTCCAGGCCTCGGCGGCGGAGCTGCCGGTGGCCGCGAGGGCGACGATGCGCTCGCCCTCGATCAGGACGTCGGCGTGGAGTTCGTCGGTGGCCGTGATGACGAGGCCGCCGCGGACGACGGTGCGCTGCTGGGGGTCGCGGGTGGTCATCGCGCTGCTCCTCAGGCCTCGGCGAGCGGTCCGTAGGCGTCGGGGCGGCGGTCGCGGTAGAACGCCCATTGCTGGCGGACCTGTTCGATCAGGCCGAGGTCGAGGTCGCGGACGACCAGTTCCTCCTCCTTGTCGGAGGCGACGTCGCCGACGAACTGGCCGCGCGGGTCCACGAAGTAGGAGGTGCCGTAGAAGTCGTTGTCGCCGTACTCCTCGGTGCCGACCCGGTTGATGGCGGCGACGAAGTACTCGTTGGCGACGGCGGCGGCGGGCTGTTCGAGCTGCCAGAGGTAGGAGGAGAGGCCGCGGCTGGTGGCGGAGGGGTTGTAGACGATCTGCGCGCCGGCCAGGCCCAGGGCGCGCCAGCCCTCGGGGAAGTGGCGGTCGTAGCAGATGTAGACGCCGACCTTGCCGACGGCGGTGTCGAACACCGGCCAGCCGAGGTTGCCGGGCTTGAAGTAGTACTTCTCCCAGAAGCCCTTGACCTGCGGGATGTGGTGCTTGCGGTACTTGCCGAGGTAGCTGCCGTCGGCGTCGATCACGGCGGCGGTGTTGTAGTAGACACCGGTCTGCTCCTCCTCGTAGACCGGGACGACGATGACCAGCCCGAGTTCGCGGGCGAGGTCCTGCATCCGGCGTACGGTCGGGCCGTCCGGGACGGCTTCGGCCCAGCGGTAGTGCTCGGGCTCCTGGACCTGACAGAAGTACGGGGAGTTGAAGACCTCCTGGAAGCCGATGATCTTCGCGCCCTGGCCGGCTGCCTCGCGGGCGTACCGCTCGTGGAGGGCGATCATGCTCTCCTGGTCGCCGGTCCAACGGGTCTGGACGAGCGCGGCACGGACGATCTGCGACATGGGTACCTCCGCAACTCCGCGGCCCGGCCGTGCGGTCGGACCCGCGGTATGAGGGTTGACGGGGCGGGTCTCACCCGCGGGTCCGCTCGGGGATCCGCAGGGGTCTACGTGCGTAGAAAGCGATCTGTAGACGGTAGGCCGGGCCTTGGTGGCCTGACAATACGTCGACGGAAACGCGTCTGGGCCGATCTTGTTGTGCGGACACGCGGACGGTCCTGGGTGGGATGAAAAGCTCATCTACCCCGCACGTAGCTTCTTTACTCATTCGACACTCATTCGACTGAAACCGGGGGCTTGAGGGATGGATTCGGCCACTGCGTGGTAAGGCCGCGTCGAGACAAGCGCCGGCAGGTCGACGACCGCCCCCGGCCCGGCTTGACTTCGTCCGGTTCGCTCGGGAAGGATCCGGCACATGGAATCCGGCGCCACTCTGGTCTGCCGCCTGCACGTCGATCTGCGACGCCAGGCGAGTTCCATCTGTGCGTGTTGACCCTGCACTTCCCCGCCGGTTCCGCTTCCGCTTCCGCCCTGTGACGTCTGCCAGGGCCCGCGCCGCGCACCCGCACCCGCCGTCCTAACTTCCGCCCGTTCCCGGCGCACCCCGTTGCGTGCCGGGCCGCTCCATCGGCCCGCGCCCACCGACCGGCGCCGGACCCGGGCACCCCCCGCCGACGTTCCCGCGCACCCGAGGACGCCCTGATGAGCCTGCACCCGAGCCCGGCCCCAGCCCCCGTCTCCCTCTCCGCCCCCGTTCCCGTTCCCGTCTCTGCCCCCGTCTCCGTCTCCGAGCCGCCGACGACCACTTCCCCCGCGGCGGACGACCGCGCCCCGCTCACCCCCAGCACCCTGCGGACCATCGTCCGCGAGCTGGCCGAGCGGCCCGACCAGTGGATCCACCACGTCCGCCTCTCCACCGAGGAGCGCTGGTACCGGCGTCTGGTGGCCGAGGACGACCACGAGGTGTGGCTGATCAGCTGGCTGCCCGGACAGTCCACCGGCTTCCACGACCACGGCGGCTCGCGCGGCGCGTTCGCCGTCGCCCTCGGCGAGCTGGAGGAGCTGTCCCTCGGCGGCCCGGACCAGGGCCTGCTGATCCGCCGGGTCCCGGCCGGCACCGCCCGCGCCTTCGGCCCCGAGTACGTGCACGACGTGCGCAACACCGCGCCCGGGCCGGCCGTCACCCTGCACGCCTACTCGCCCCCGCTGAGCGCGATGGCGCACTACGACCTGCGGGCCGGAGGGCTCGTCCGCACCTCGGAGGAAGGACCGGAACAATGGTGACCACGATCGACGACCTGGTGGAGCGCGCCCGCGAGGGCGTCCACCGCCCGCGAGCCCAGGAGGCGTACCAGGCCCAGCTGGGCGGCGCGCTGCTGGTGGATATCCGTCCGGCGGGGCAGCGGGCGGCCGAGGGGGAGATCCCGGGCTCGCTGATCATCGAGCGCAACGTCCTGGAGTGGCGGCTCGACCCGACGGGCAGTCACCGGATCTCCGAGGCCTCGGGCTACGACGTCGAGGTGATCGTGGTCTGCTCGGAGGGCTACGCCTCCAGTCTGGCCGCCGCCTCGCTCCGCGAACTGGGGTTGCACCGGGCGACCGACCTGGACGGCGGGTTCGTCGGCTGGGCGGCGGCCGGACTGCCGACCCGTCAGGGCGGCTGACCCGTCAGGGCGGCCGACCCGTCAGGGTTGATGACCGGTCGGGAGGCTGAGCCGGCCGGAGCTGAGCGGTCCGGGAGGCCGAGCTGTCCGGGCCCGGCCTCCCGGTACGCGCCCACGGGCAAATCAGAGACAGGAGATGATGCAGGTCATAGGCTGATCAGAGTTTCCGCCGGTCCGAACCGGGGCAGCCACGCGGGCGGAAGAACGCCCGGGCGGTTGGTACGACAAGCGTCACCAGCACCGATCCGCCCGGCCGTTTGTCGACAAACCGCCAACAACCGAACGACCGAACGACCGACCGATACAGGCGCCGCCTCCCCGGGGCGCCCTGACGAGGAAACACCCCGTGATCAGATTCGAGGGCGCCGGAAAGCGCCACCCCGACGGCACAGTCGCCGTCGAGGGCCTGGACCTTGAGGTCCCGACCGGTCGGATAACCGTCCTGGTCGGACCATCCGGCTGCGGCAAGACCACCCTGCTGCGCATGGTCAACCGGATGGTCGAGCCCACCTCGGGCCGAGTACTGCTGGACGGCACCGACGTCGCCGAGCTGGAGCCCGCCAAGCTGCGCCGCGGCATCGGGTACGTGATCCAGCAGGCCGGACTGTTCCCCCACCGCAAGGTGATCGACAACGTCGCCACCGTCCCCCGCCTGCTCGGCTGGGACCGCAAGAAGGCCCGCACGCGGGCCGCCGAACTGCTCGAACTGGTCGGGCTCGCGCCCGAGACCGCCAAGCGGTACCCGTTCCAGCTGTCCGGCGGCCAGCAGCAGCGGGTCGGCGTAGCGCGCGCCCTGGCCGCCGACCCACCGGTGCTGCTGATGGACGAGCCGTTCAGCGCCGTCGACCCGGTGGTGCGCGCCGGGCTCCAAGAGGAGCTGCTGCGGCTGCAGTCCGAGCTGCACAAGACGGTGCTGTTCGTCACCCACGACATCGAGGAGGCCGTCCGACTCGGTGACCAGGTGGTGGTGCTGCGCGAGCACGGCCGGATCGCCCAGCTCGCGGACCCGCACACGCTGCTCACCACCCCCGCCGACGACGGCGTGGCCGCCTTCCTCGGCCGCGACCGCGGCCTGCGCGGCCTCGGCCTGCGCCCCGCCAGCGCCGTCGCGCTGCGCCCGGTGGGCAACGGCCCCAAGGTCGGTCCCAAGGGCGGGCTCACGGATGGACTTCCGGACGGACTCACGTACGGGGGCTGGGAGTTGGCCCTGGACGACGAGCGCCGCCCGATCGGCTGGATCGACCGCGACGCCGTCACCGCCGAACTGCAGCCGGCCGCCGTCTTCCGTCCGGACACCGACACCCTGCGCACCGCGCTGGACGCCGCCGTCCTCTCCCCCGCCGGGGTCGCGGTCGCGCTGGACGCCGAGGGGCGGGCCACCGGCACCGCGAGCCGCGAGGCCGTCCTCGCCGCGCTCCGGCCCGGGGCCGACGGACCCGTCCGCACCGCCAAGCCCTCCGGTGGCGACACCTCCGACGGCGGCACGTCGGGCGGCGACACCTCCGACGGAGACACCTCCGACGACGACACCCCGGGCGGAGCCTCCGGTGGACGATGAACCGATCGTCCGCTGGTACTGGATCGGCGACCACCTCGGCTACCTCGGCCACCTGCTCGCCGACCACGCCGTGATCGCGCTCGTCCCCGTGCTCATCGGCCTGCTGCTGGCCATCCCGCTCGGCCTGGCCTGCGCCCGCTTCCCCCGGCTCTACCAGCCGCTGTCCGCCGTCTTCAACATCGTCTACGCGCTGCCCTCGTTGGCCGTGTTCGTGGTGCTGATCCCGTACACCGGGCTCGCCACCCAGGCGACCGTGATGATCCCGCTCACCTTCTACGCCCTCGCCGTCCTGCTGCCGACCACCGTGGACGGGCTGCGCGCCGTCCCGGACGCCGTCCGGCAGGCCGCCACCGCGATGGGGTACGGGCCGTGGCACCGGCTGACCTCGGTCGAACTGCCCGCCGCCGTCCCGTACCTGATCGCCGGGCTGCGGGTCGCGGCGGTGTCCAGCATCTCGCTGGCCAGTGTCGGGGCGCTGGTCGGGCGCGGCGGGCTCGGCTACCTGTTCATCGACGGCTTCCAGCGCACCTTCCCGACCCCGATCGTGGCCGGCATCGCGCTGATCGCCGTCCTCGCACTGGCGGTCGACCTGCTGCTGGTGGGCGCCCGGCGGATGCTCGCACCCTGGGCCGTCCGGGAGAAGGGGGCGGGCTCGTGAACTGGCTGAACTGGCTGAGCGACTTCTTCACCGCCCCGGACCACCGCAGCGGCCCGGACTCGATCGCGCACCGGGTCTTTGAGCACCTGCTGCTCTCCGGCGAGGCCGTGCTGTACGCGGCGCTGCTCGCCATCCCGCTCGGGCTGCTGATCGGCTACACCGGGCGCGGCGTCACCGTGGTGACCGCGCTGGCCGGTGCCGCCCGCGCCCTACCCACCCTCGGGCTGGTGACGCTGGCGGTGCTGCTCGCCGGGGTCGGCGACACCGCCGTCCTGTTCCCGCTGGTCGCGCTCGCCGCGCCGCCACTGCTGGTGGCCGCCGTCGAGGGGGTGCGCGGCACCGACCCGGACGTCCGGGACGCCGCGCGGGGCATCGGCCTGACCCACCCCCAGGTGCTGTGGCAGGTCTGCCTGCCCTCGGCCGCGCCGACCCTGCTGGCGGGCTTGCGCACCGCGACCGTCCAGGTCATCGCGACCGCCACGGTGGCCGCCTACGTCGGGCTCGGCGGGCTCGGCCGCTACGTCATCGACGGGCTGGCGACCCGCAAGTACGCCGTGACCGTGGGCGGGGCGCTGCTGGTGGTGCTGCTCGCGGTCGCCGCCCAGCTGTTCTTCGCCCTGCTCGCCCGGTTCGCGCTCCCGCCCGGGGTGCGCGCCCAGCACCAGGCCCGCTGAATCCCCTCTCCCCCATCCTCTTCGGAAGGACATCTGTCACCATGTCGACAATGAAGCGAAGCCGTCGCGCGGTCGTCCTCGGCACGCTCGCCGCGCTCGCGCTCGGCGCCACCGCCTGCGGCTCCTCGGGCGGCGACCCGCTCAGCGGGGGTTCGAGCGCCTCGGCGTCATCAGGCGGCTCGGGCGGCTCAGGCGGTTCGGGCTCGGGCGGCTCCGGGTCGACGGTGGTCGTCGGCTCGGCGAACTTCCCGGAGAACGTCCTGCTCGGCTCGATCTACTCGCAGGCCCTCAAGGCCAAGGGCGTCAAGGTCGAGGAGAAGTTCAACATCGGCAGCCGCGAGGTGCTCTACGGGCAGCTGCAGAGCGGCAACCTCACCGTCCTGCCCGAGTACAACGGCGCACTGCTCGCCTACCTGGACGCCAAGGCCACCGCCGTCACCACCCAGGACGTGAACGCGGCGCTCACCACGACGCTGCCCGCCTCGCTCGGGATCCTCGACTCCTCCCCCGCCGAGGACAAGGACTCGCTCAGCGTCACCCAGGAGACCGCCGACAAGTACAGCCTCAAGAGCATCTCCGACCTGGCTGCCAAGGCCGGCGAGTTCACCATCGGCGGCCCGCCGGAGTTCAAGTCCCGCCGCGAGCAGCAGTTCAAGGACGTCTACGGGCTGACCTTCAAGGAGTGGAAGCCCACCGCCGACACCACCGCCAACGCGCTCAAGGACGGCGGCATCCAGGTCGGCAACGTGTTCACCACCGACCCGAAGATCGTCCAGTACAAGCTCGTCCCGCTGGCCGACCCGAAGAACGTCTTCGGCGCGCAGAACATCACCCCGCTGGTCAACAAGGCGGGCGTGGACGCCACCGCGACGGCGGCGCTCAACGCGGTGTCGGCCAAGCTCGACACCGCGGGGCTGACGGCACTGATGAAGCGGGTCGCGGTGGACAAGGAGGACCCGTCGGCGGTGGCCAAGGACTGGCTGAAGTCCAACGGCCTCGGCTGACGGCCGACCGGCACGACGGACGCCCGACCGGCACGACGGACGGCGGCCCCGGGGAGGAAGGTCCCCGGGGCCGCCGTCCGTCGTTCCCCGGGTCCGGCCCGCGCTCTCCCGAGTGACCTCCGGGGGTCCTCCCCAAGGTCCCTCGGGAGGACCCCCGGAGACCTCCCGGGGGACCTTCCCTTCCGCGCCGCGAACATGACAGTCTGGGCGCCATGCGCACTCGTCTCCTCGCCGCCACCCTCACGGCACTCGCCGCGGTGAGCCTCGCTGCCTGCTCCAGCTCCGGATCAAGCTCGGGCAAGGCCACCTCCGCGGCCGGCTCCCCCACCGCCGCCGCTTCGACCACCCCGACCGCCGCACCCACCGACGCCGCCTCGACGCCGGTGGCCCCCGCTCCCGGCACGGCCGCCCCCACCGCCGACGGCGCGACGGGCACGCCCGCCCCCGACGCCGGCGCCTCGGGAGCCCCCGCACCGGCCAAGCCCGCCCCGCCCGCCGACGCCGGGCTGCCCACCAAGCCGGGCGCCGACCTGACCGCGAAGCTGGTCGCCGCGCTGAACGCGATCGACCCGGCCATCGTCGGCGGCAAGCCCGACCAGGCCGTGGACCGGGCCCGCAACCAGTGCCAGTCGATGTACCAGTTCCCCAAGGACAAGGGGAAGCTGGACGACCTGGCCAACCAGCGGTTCACCTCGTCCGACCACCCGCAGGGCTTCGGGCCGGACACCGCCGCCAAGATCAACGACGCACTGCGCGCCACGCTCTGCCCGGCATCGCGCTGACCCCGCCCGCGGCGACCGCGCCGCGATGCCCCGAACCGCCCGGTGTCCTGAGCGCCGGGCCGCCGTGGCCGCGCCCCCATCGGGTGCGCGGCCACGGTCTTCTTTGTGCCCGGTGGCTTCTCCCTCGCGCTGCCCGACAGCCCTCCCTCCGGGCAACTTCCCTTCCCCGGACGCCGATCCGCGCACCCTTCGACCGCCCGGGCCGTGGGCTGACGAACTATCAGATCTCTTGACAGACCAGTGGTCTAGTCCAAACATAAGCATGTCGATCCGACCGGGATGCACTGTGGGGGTGTGACCACCGGCGGCTGAGGCACTGCCCTGCCCTGCTCCACTCCACCCCCGCTCCGTACGGCCGCGCGCACTCGCACGCCGCCCGCGTCCACGCGAGCCGGTGGGCTGCCGCACGCCCGCACGCCCCCATATCCACCGCGCTCCACCCCGTTGTATCCCGCTGCGCCCCGGGCGGGCCGTACCCCACCGGTCCGCTGCGCCCCGGGCCGATCGCACCTCGCCAACGTCCTGCCCCACCACGTCTGTTGGAGAATCCATGCGTCTTCGCAGAACCATCCAGGCCGCACTGACGGCCTGCGCCACGCTGGCCGCCTCGGTCGGCCTGGTCGCCACCGCGACGAGTCCCGCCCAGGCCGCCACCCCGCTCCCCAGCCGGGTCTTCGCCCCCTACTTCGAGGCCTGGACCGGTCAGAGCCCGGCCCAGCTGGCCGCGCAGTCCGGCGCCAAGAACCTGACCATGGCGTTCCTGCAGGCCGCCACCAAGGGCTCGTGCACGCCGTACTGGAACGGCGACTCCGCCATGCCGGTCTCCTCCTCGACCTTCGGCTCCGACATCGCCACCATCCGCGCCAACGGCGGGGACGTGATCCCCTCCTTCGGCGGCTACACCGCCGACAACACCGGCACCGAGCTGGCCGACAGCTGCACCGACGTCAACCAGATCGCGGCCGCCTTCGAGAACGTCATCACGACGTACGACATCAGCCGGATCGACCTCGACATCGAGGACAACTCGCTGACCAACACCGCCGGGATCGACCGGCGCAACAAGGCGATCAAACTCGTCCAGGACTGGGCCGCCACCAAGGGGCGGAGCATCCAGTTCTCCTACACACTGCCGACCACCACCGGCGGGCTCGCCGACAGCGGCCTCGCGGTGCTGCGGAACGCGGTCAGCAACAACGCGCGGATCGACGTCGTCAACATGATGACCTTCGACTACTACGACGGCGCCAGTCACGACATGGCGACGGACACCCAGACCTCCGCGCAGGGCCTCTACAACCAGCTGGCCAAGCTCTACCCGACCAGGACCCCCGTCCAGCTGTGGGGTTCGATCGGGATCACCGAGATGCTCGGCATCGACGACTACGGCCCGGCCGAGACCTTCACCGTGGCCAACGCCACCACCGTCTACAACTGGGCGGTCTCCAAGGGCATCAACACGCTGTCCTTCTGGGCCCTGCAGCGCGACAACGGCGGCTGCCCGGGCACGGCCGGCAGCGACTCCTGCTCCGGGATCAGCCAGAACACCTGGGACTTCACCCACATCTTCGCGCCGTTCACCAGCGGCTCGACGGCGAGCAACGACTTCTCCGTCGCCGCCAGCCCGAACTCCGGGACGGTCAAGGCCGGTTCGTCCACCTCGACGACCATCGCGACGGCGGTCACGGCTGGCTCGGCGCAGAGCGTCAACCTCTCGGTCAGCGGCGCCCCGGCCGGCGTCACCGCCACCGTCACCCCCGGCAGCGTCACCGCCGGCAGCAGCGCCACGCTCACCATCACCACCACCTCGGCCGTGGCGGCGGGCACCTACCCGCTGACCGTGACCGCCACTGCGCCGTCCGGCACCCACACCGCGACCTACGCGCTGACCGTCACCGGGACCGGCTCGACGACCGGCCTGGTCAACGGTGACCTGGAGACCGGCAGCCTGGCCCCGTGGACCTGCCAGAGCGGCGGCGCCGTGGTCTCCACCCCGGCCCACTCCGGCACCCACGCGCTGCAGGCCGCGGCCACCGCGAGCCAGACCGGCGAGTGCTCGCAGACCGTCACGCTGAAGCCCAACACCGGCTACACGCTGAACGGTTGGGTGCAGGGCAACTACGCCTACGCCGGCGTCAGCGGCGGCGCCACCGCGTCCTCCTGGGCCAACTCCTCCGGCTGGACCAAGCTGTCCGTCCCCTTCACCACCGGCGCCTCCGGCACCGTCACCGTGTACCTGCACGGCTGGTACGGCCAGGGCAACGTGTTCGGGGACGACTTCTCGATCGCGTAGCGGGGTGACAGATCACCGATGCCGGATAACGCATGCCGGATAACGCATGACAGATGACGAATGACGGATGACAGCTGACAGATTTCAACATCTGTCAGCTGTCATCTGTCGCCTGTTCCCGGCACAGCGTCAGGTACGCCGCCGTCGCCAGCACCCCGCAGGCCAGGACCACCACCGCCAGCAGCGCCGCGGACGGCCGCCCGCCGAGACTGCTCAGCGGGGCGACCACCGCCCCGGCCAGGAAGTTGCCCGTCCCGAGCAGCGCCGACGCCGTGCCCGCGACCTGCGGCTCGACCAGGCCGAGCGCCTGCGCGGCGGTGTTCGGCAGGAGTACCCCCAGGCTGCCCATCATCACGAACAGAGGCGCGCAGAACCCGACCAGCCCGAAGTCCCACACCGTCGTCAGCAGCACCAGCGCCGCCCCGGCGGCGACCGCCACCGCGAGGCTCCCCAGCATCAGCGACCGCGGCGTGCAACGCGGCGCCAGCACCCGCCCGTTCACCTGCGTCATCACCACGATCGCCACCGAGTTCAGCCCGAACAGCAGGCTGTAGGTCTGCGGCGAGACCTGGTACACGTGCTGCAGCACCGTCGACGAGCCGCTGATGTAGCCGAACAGCGCCCCGAAGGCGAGGGAGCTGGTCAGCGCCAGCCCGAGGAACGGCAGGTTGCGCAGCAGCCGTCCCATCGTCCGCAGGGTCGCGCCCACCCCGCCGCCGTCCCGGCTCTCCGGCGGCAGCGTCTCGCGCAGTGCACCGAACGCGGCCAGGGTGAGCAGCAGGCCCAGCGCGGTGAGCGCGCCGAAGGTGCCGCGCCAGGAGGTGAAGCGCAGCAACTGCGCGCCGATGATCGGGGCGAGGATCGGCGCCAGCCCCGATATCAGGGCGATCGAGGCGAGGAAGCGCAGCAGCGCGACGCCCTGGAAGCGGTCCCGGGAAACTGCCCGCCCGATCACCAGCCCGGCGGAGCCCGCCGCGCCCTGGACGAAGCGGGCGGCGATCAGCACCGACAGGTTCGGCGCGAGCGCGCACACCACGCTGGACAGGGTGTAGGCGACGAGTCCCGCGAGCAGCGGCGGGCGGCGCCCGAAGCGGTCGCTGAGCGGTCCGAAGAGCATCTGCCCGGCCGCGACCCCGAACATCGAGAAGGTGAGGGTGAGCTGGACGGCGGCCGGTTCCGCGGCCAGGTCGTCGGCGATCGCGGGCAGACCCGGGAGGTAGAGGTCGGTGGTGAGCGGTCCGAGCGCGGTGAGACCGCCCAGGACCGCGATCGTGGCCCAACCGGTGCCGGCCTTGCCGGTGGTGGCCTGGCCGGTGCCGGCCTGGCCGGTGGTGACCGCGCCGGTGGCGGGTGTGGTGGCGGCAGCGGTCGACGTGTCATCGGCGGGGCCGACGGTCGGGCCGGGCATGGCTCTCCTAGCGGACGGGGTGACGAGGGCTTCGTTCGCGGTCCGTCCTATCGCAACCCGGTCCGGTTCCGACAGCGGGGGGCGCGCCCGCGTGCGGTCGCCGCCCCCGCACCCCGCCGGCCAGGACACGCACGACGACGGCCCGCCCGCACCTCCCGGTGCCCGGCGGGCCGTTCGATCACCCGGTCGCCCCACGCCCGGGGCGGCCGATCCCTGCCCGGGACGGCTGATTCCCGGTCAGCGCGCTCAGTGCTTGGCGACGTGCTCGGCACGGAGCGCCGCCTGCATCGCCGCGCCGTCCTGCCAGGCGTAGAGCTGGTTGCCGTTCAGTGTCACGTTGTAGTGCCCGCAGGTGCCGCTGGCCTTGGCCACGACGTTGTCCGGGAACCAGCCGGCCTTGAGCGACATCGGCACCGGGTGCGCGGCCTTTCCCGGCTGCCCGGCGGTGCAGCCGATGGGCAGCCGCCCCTCCGGGAGGGTGGCGCGCAGCAGACGGTCGTCGCCCGTGGTGGACATCAGGTACCGCACGCCGGAGGCGTTGTCGGGCAGCCAGGCCGGCACCGAGCGACGGTCCGCCTTGGCCTGGGTGCCGGTCTCGTACGAAGCCTGCTGCTGGTGGCGCTCGTCGTACCAGTCGGACAGCCGCGGGCCGACTGCCACGGCCGCCACGGCCACGGCCATGCCGGTGCCCGCGACTCCCAGCGCGACCTTGCTCACGATGCCCTTCATGCCCGGCTGTCCTCTCCGTGTCCGTTGCCGCTTGCCCGTACCGCTTGCCCGTACCGTGCCGCGTTTGTCCGCTGCCGTCTGTCGGCTGTCGGCCCGTGCGACGCGCTCCGCCGTGCGGTGCAACCATCGTGGCCCGTGCCGACCAGGCGGAGCGTCACTACCAAGTCGCGATCGTGCCTCCAACCCACGGGGTACCGTCTCCACCTTCAGGCGTATGCCTTTGGGCAGAGGCCCGGAGCCCCGACGGCCCGGGTACGTGCCGTGCCGATCCGGCGCTCAGGCTGGCATTGTCCGGATCGAGCGCCGCCCGAGCCTCGATCGAGCCTCGCTCAAGCCCGGCCCCACCGCAGCCGGGCCTGCTGCACCCGGGGCATCACGGGCAGTGCGCGAGGCTGCGGGGCGGCGGGGCCTCGCGCGGCGGCGGGGCCTCGCGCGGTCAGACCGTCGCGGGCACCGGGCGGGCGACCGGGAAGGGGCGGCCGTCGAGGGTCCAGTGCGGGTCGATCGGGCGCAGCAGGGAGGCGTACACCTGGGCGGCGACGTCCGGGTGGCGGATCTCGCCGGTGGGCGGTCCGGCCGGGATGTCGTGCCCGGCGCAGGCGACCCAGGCGGTCCGCTCCTCGGCCGTACGGCCGCCGTGGCCGCCGGCGTCGATGTGGCCGTGGTCGGTGACGACGATGACGGTCCACTGCTCCTCGGCGTACTCGGCCCGGCCGCGGACGGCGTCCAGGAGGCGGCCGAGGCGCTCGTCGGCGGCGCGCATGGCGGCGCGGTACTCGTCGCCGCAGCCGAGGAAGTGGGCGGTCTCGTCGACGGCGCCGAGGTAGACGAAGGAGGCCTCGGGGTCGGCGGAACCGAGGACGTGGACGGCCTCCCGGGTGACCTCCTCGTCCACGACCTCCCAGGCCTCGGGGGTGTCCTCGGCCGGGGCGATGTAGGAGAGCCGGCCGGGGGCGCGGAAGAGCGGGCCGCCGGACTCGTTGATCATCAGCGGGTCCCAGCCGGCCGCGACGAAGGTACGGCGGCGGTCGCCCCGGTTGAGGCGGGTGGCGAAGTCGGGGAACACGTCCAGGCGGTTGCCGGCCAGGTGGTTTCCCCAGACGCCGTGTTTGGCGGGCTCGACGCCGGTCACGATGGTGGCCCAGCACGGCCCGGACATGGTCGGCGTGGTGTCCGCCACGGTGACCGGCACCAGGAACCCGGCCTCGGCGACCTCCTGGAGGCGCGGCATCGGCACCTGTGCCAGGTAGTCGTGGCGGACGCCGTCGATCCCGACGACGAGCACCCGGGGGCGGGGCCACAGGACAGCGGACATGGCTGGGGGTTCCTTTCGGTCGTGCGCGCACTCGGCCGCGCCCGCCGAGGGCGCCGCCGACCGCGCCATGCTTCACCGGCCGCCGTACCGGTCGGCATCACACCGTCGAACGGCGGGTGTCCGGCGGGTGTCGGGCGGGCGTCCACGCGTGCCGGGCGGAGGTCCGCAGCTGTCAGGCGGGGCCGGGCGGGCGTCCGCGACAACCGACCGGACGCCCGGCGGGCGTCAGGCGGCCGTCCGGACGAACCGGCGGTCGGCCTCCGCCAGCCCGGCCGCCGGTCCGGCGGCGCGCAGCACGACGTCCAGGACGCGCTCCGGGTCGGCGCCGTAGCAGTGCGCGAACCACGGCATGTTGGCCTCGACCACGGCCCACCGCTCGGCCGGGTCGTACGGGTCGGCGATCGGGCCGACGTCCAGGGCGACCGCGCCGGGCAGGGTGTCGCCGACGGCGGCGAGCAGGCGGCGGGCGAAGGCGAGGGCCTCGGGGGTGGGTGGCGCGGGGTCGAGCCGGCCGAAGCGGGCGTAGCGGCTGCCGGTGAGCACCTCGCCGTCGCGGACGAACAGCCGGTACTCGGCGGCGAAGGTCACCGGCTCGCTGACCAGGACGGGCGTGTCCGGGCCGATCCGCTCGCCGGTGCGCGGCAGCCGGGAGCCGTCCGGGTAGACGGCGGGCGGCAGCGACTTGTCGGCAGGCGGCTTGACGAACGCGGGGTGGCGCAGTGTCCAGGCCTCGGCGAGCGTGGTCAGCTCGATCCGGCGGCGGGTGAACTCCTCGGGGAGGCGGGCGAGCCAGTCGTCCGCGGGTTCTAGCAGGGCCAGGCCCAGCGGCGCGGCGATCCGGGCGGCGGCGAGCGGCCCGCCGTACCAGTGGACGGGCCGCCCGGCGAGCCGCTCGACCGTCTCCGGGCCGTCGAGGACGGCGGTGGCGAGGCCGCGGCGGGCGGCGGCCTCGACGAGCAGGGCGGTGGTGCCGGTCCGCTGGGCCGAGGTGAGCAGGACGCGGCCGGCCACCGCCGGCGTACCCGCCTGCGCGAGGGCTGCCCGGGTCACGACTGGGGCCGGAACTCGTGGACCACTTCGATGCGGCCGACGATGTGCCGGTTGAACTCGTCCAACTCCTCGGCTGGCACCCATAGTTCGAGGATCGTCCGGCCGCCGGCCTGCTGCACGGGGTAGCGGGCGAGGAACTCCGTCTCGACCTCGAAACGGGTGACGTAGCCGACGCCGGAGGCCGGCACGTTCCAGTCCCGGGCGATCCGGATCGCGTAGTCCTCGTTGAGGACGGGGTAGAAGATCGGCTGGTCGGGCAGCCGGGGCGGCCAGGCGCGCCGGTCGGCGGCCTCGACCAGCGCCAGCTCCTGGGGCCCGGTGGGGCGCCAGAGGGTGGTGGTCGGGGGTGTCCGGACGGGCTGACTGGTCATGGCAGGGAAGGTAGCCGGGCCGCGCCGGGCCCGGCCACCGAATTTCTCCTGCTCACGGCGGGTGGACGGCCCGTCAGCGGTACGCGGACTCGCCGGTGATGGTCTCGCCGAGGACCAGGGTGTGGATCTCGCTGGTGCCCTCGTAGGTGAGCACCGACTCCAGGTTGTTGGCGTGCCGCAGCACCGGGTACTCCGTGGTGATGCCGTTGGCCCCGAGGACGGTCCGGGCGCTGCGGGCGATCTCCAGCGCGGTGCGGACGTTGTTGAGCTTGCCGAAGCTGATGTGCGGCGGACGGGCGGCGCCCTCCTCCTTGAGCCGGCCGATCCGCAGCGCCACCAGGTAGGACTTCTCGACCTCCAGCATCATCTCGACCAGCTTCTGCTGGGTCAGCTGGAAGCCGGCGATCGGGCGGTCGAACTGGATCCGGCTCTTGGCGTAGTCCAGGGCGGCGGTGTAGCAGTCGCGGGCGGCGCCGACGGTGCCCCAGAGGATGCCGTAGCGGGCCTCGTTGAGGGAGGAGAGCGGCCCGCGCAGGCCGACCACCCCGGGGAGCACCGCGTCGGCGGGCAGCACCACCTCGTCGAAGGCGAGCTCGCTGGTCACGGAGGCGCGCAGGGAGAGCTTGCCGTGCACGTCGGTGGCGGTCAGGCCGCGGGTGCCGCGCTCGACCAGGAAGCCGCGCACGCCCTCCTCGGTCTGCGCCCAGACCACGGCGACGTCGGAGATGCTGCCGTTGGTGATCCACATCTTGCTGCCGGACAGCACCCAGTCGCCGCCCTCGCCGCCCTTCCGGACCGCCCGGGTGCGCATGTTCGCCGGGTCCGAGCCGAAGTCCGGCTCGGTGAGGCCGAAGCAGCCGATCAGCTCGCCGGCGGCCATGCCGGGCAGCCAGCGCTGCTTCTGCTCCTCGGAGCCGAAGGCGTGGATCGAGCGCATGGCGAGCGAACCCTGGACGGAGACGAAGCTGCGCAGCCCGGAGTCCGCCGCCTCCAGCTCCATGCAGGCCACCCCGTACGCCACCGCGTCGGCGCCCGCGCAGCCGTAGCCGTCGAGGTGCATGCCGAGCACGCCGAGGGCGCCCAGCTCGGGGGCGATTTCACGGGCCGGGAAGACCCCGCGCTCGAACCATTCGCCGATGTGCGGGCGGATCCGCTCCTCGGTGAACCGGCGGACGGTGTCACGGATCAGCCGCTCCTCGTCGGAGAGCAGGTCGCCGACCGCGAGCAGGTCGGACGGGTCGATCCGGGTCGGCTTCGTCATTGAAGCTCCTTGTAGTCTCGGCGGAGTACCGGCGAGTATTCCGCACGCCGCCGGGCGGTGGGTGGGCGCGAGCGAGTGAGGAAAGCGACATGGCGCCGGGTGGCTGTCAGCCGCCGTCCCCGCTCACCCCACCCCGCACAACCGGAGCAGCGCCGTCGTCGCCGCGCCCGCGACGACCACCGCCGGGAACGGCGCCCGGCGCAGCGCGAGCACCCCCGCGACCAGCACGCCCGCCGGACGGGCCCACCCCGCGAAACCGTGCCCCTGGGTCAGCGCCCCGGTCGCCACCAGGGCGACCAGCAGCACCGCCGCCGCAACCGCCAGCAGGTGCCGCAGCCGCTCCGAGAGGGCGAGCCGACCGCCGAGCAGCGGCCCGGCCAGCCGGAAGGCGTACGTCCCGACTGCCAGCAGCAGCACGGCATACAGCGGCATCATCGGACCGTCTCCTTCGCCGTCGGCTCTGCCTGCTCCACACGCTTCACGCGCTTCACCCGCTCCACCTGCTCGGCCTCCTCCACCGGCCGCACCCCCGCGGGCGCCTCGCCCGCTCCCGGCCGCCCGGCGAACAGCAGCCCGACGAGGGCGAGCAGCACCGGCAGCCCGGCCGGTACGAACGGCGTCGCCGCGACCGCCACCACCGCGCCCACCACCGCCGCCGTACGGGTGCGCCGGTCCGTGAGCGAGGGCAGCACGAGCGCGAGCAGCACCGCGGGGAAGGCGGCGTCCAGGCCGAGCGCGTCCGTGTCGCCGATCAGCCCGCCCGCGACGGCGCCGAGCAGCACCGAGACGTTCCACACCACGTACAGGGCGATCCCGCAGAGCCAGAACGCGGCCCTGCGCCGGCGAGGCTCGCTCTGCTGCAGGACGAAGGCGGCGGTCTCGTCGGTGATCAGCTGTGCGCCGACCAGCCGCCGCCACCAGGAGCCGTCGAGGACGTCGGCCACGGTGAAGCCGAAGGGCAGCAGTCGGGCGTTGAGCACCAGTCCGGTGGCGACCGCCGCGAGCACGCCGCCGCCGGACAGCACCACGCCGACCGCCGCGAACTGGGAGCCGCCCGCGAACACGAGGGCGGAGAGCGCGATCGGCACCCAGAGGGGCAGACCGCCGGAGACGCTGATCGCGCCGAAGGAGGCGCCGACGAGGGCGTCGGCCAGGCAGACCAGGGCGATGTCACGAAGGGTGGCACGCTCCAGTGTTCGGAGTAGCGAACGCATGTCCATCAGAGTGAACCCATCAAGCATCGTTCGTCAAGGCGAACGAGACGACCGGCAGACCGAACGCCCATCGCCCGGCACCCCCGAGGGCCAGGGCGGCCATGGCAGCATGAACGGCACCGGCCGCGCCGGGCCGCACCGAAACCCGGCAGCCCGGCTGTCGGCAGGCAGCGAAGGAGCCGGAGGAAAGCGTGAGTGGCGAGCATGAGTGACCAGACCACCCCGGCCACCGCCGCCGGCGGATCCGGAACCGAACTGATCGGCCAGATCGCCGCCTCCATCCGGCGTGAGCGCGAGCGCAGCGGGCTGTCGATGGCGGAGCTGGCCCGGCGCGCGGGCATCGCCAAGTCGACGCTCTCCCAGCTGGAGTCGGGCGCGGGCAACCCCAGCGTGGAGACGCTCTGGGCGCTCGGGGTCGCACTGAACGTGCCGTTCAGCCGGCTGGTCGACCCGCCGCGCCCGGTCGTCAAGGTGATCCGGGCCGGCGAGGGCCCGGTGACCCACTCCGAGCGCGCCGACTACGCCGCCACCGTGCTCTCCTCCTGCCCGCCCAACGCCCGGCGCGACATCTACCGGATCGAGGCGCAGCCGGGTGAGACCAGGGCCTCCGACCCGCACATGCCCGGCACGGTCGAGCACGTGATGATCGGCGCCGGACGCGCGCTGGCCGGGCCGACGGAGGCGCCGGTCGAGCTGGGCCCGGGCGACTACGTGAGCTACCCGGGCGACGCCCCGCACGTGTTCCGCGCCCTGGCCCCGGACACCCTGGCGGTGATCGTGATGGAACACATCTGATCCATCTGACCCAGCCGACCCATCTGACACACCGCCAATTCGCCGAGGTCACTTCAACAGCCCGTCCAGGAACGGGTTTCCGAACACCCGGTGCGGGTCGTGCCGGTCCAGGACGGCGACCGCCTCGTCCCAGCCGGGCCCACCGCCGGCGCGCAGGCTGTCGGGGATGACACGGTCGATCAGGTCCGGGTCGGACCAGGCGGCGTCGGCGGTGTACGCCCAGCCCTTGGACCACTCGACCCGCAGCCCCGCCCTGGTGCCGTCGAAGGTGCGCAGCAGCCACTGCTCCAGGTCCCGGGCGAAGTGCTCCAGCCCGGGGGTGCCGGGGAAGGCGAGGACGTCGAGCCAGACGGCGGTGTCCCACTCCGGGCGGTCGGCGCGCGGGCGCAGCGCGGACAGCAGCGGGGGTCGGGCGCCGGGGACGCCGGAGTACGCCGGGTCGTCCGGACCGGTGACCCGGATCTCCACCGCGCCGTTCACCGGGTACTCGCCCCGCGACTGGTACTCGGCGAGCAACTTCCGGTAGTACGCGGCGAATTCGCTGACCACCCACTGCAGGTCGGCGCGCCGGGCGAGGACCGCGTAGCCGTTGGCGGAGACCCGCAGGGTGGTGGGGCGGACGTACTGCAGCAGGGTGCGCGAGGGGCCCCAGAGGTCGGAGCGCAGGCCGCCCGCGAGCAGGTGGGTGAGCACGTCGCCGGTGAGCAGTCCGCGGAGCAGTCCGCCGGCGAGCAGGACGTCCGTGACGTCACCGGTGAGCCCCACCTTCGCGACCAGGTACTGGAGTTGGCCGAACAGCGGGGCCGATCCCCAGGCGCCCGCGACGATTTGGCCGGCGAGCCGGGCCACCGGTTCTGGGACGATGTCCGAGAAGGGGTAGTTGTAGGGGTGGTCGACGGCGAGGGAGGCGAGCGGCTTGGTCGGGGCGACGGTCCAGGTCTTCAGCCAGGGGTGGTCCGTGTAGGCGAACCAGATCGCCTCGGCCCGGCCGTCGCGCTCCACGAACTCGGCGAAGGTCCGCGGGCCGCCACCGCCCAGCAGTCCCCCGAGCAACCCGCCGTCCCGGCCGGCGCCCGGAGGGGCGAAGAGCTCGCTCGCCGGGATGTCGAGCCGGCTGACGCAGCGCAGCGGCCGGTCGGCGCCCGCCCGGAGGACGACCTCGGTGAGGAAGGCGCGGCCCAGGTGCACCAGGAAGGCGGCGCTGTCGGCCTCGGAGCGGTCGAAGGTGCGCAGCGCGTAGCGGCCGGTGGCCGGGTCGAGGACGACGGCGGTGAGCCGGACCACCTGGTTGCTCACCGAGCCGTAGCCGTGCCCGTCCGGCCGCGCCTCCCCTGCGGCGGGGACGGCGGTGCCGTGGCCGCCGATGGCGAGCACGCCGCCGACGGTGATCTCGCCGGGGGCCGGACAGGCGGTCAGACCGAGGCCGCGGTCGGCCAGGTGCGCGAGCAGGGCCTCCATGGTGGCGCCGGTCTGCACCCGGACGGTGCTGGGCGAGTCGGCGGTGACGGCGGTGAGGTACCGGCTGGTGTCCACCAGCAGGACGCGGGCGCTCTCCGGGGTCCGGTCGGCGACGGTGAGCGGGGCCCAGGTGTGCCGGTAGCCGGAGGCCCGCAGCCGCCAGCCGTTGGCGTGCGCCCAGTCGGCGAGGGCCGGGACCTCCTCGGGCGTGCGGGGCGCGCAGGTCCACAGCTGGTCGGTACGGATCTCGCCGGACCAGTTCTGGAAGACCCGCTGGTAGAGCTCGGTGCCGCCGGGGAGTCCGGGCGGGACGGGCGCGGCGGCCCCGGCGCTGTCCGGTCCGACCGTGCCGCGCAGGACCCAGGCCGCGCCACCGAGCGCGGCCGACGCGCCGAGCAGTTGCCGCCGGGTCAGGCCGCTCCCGGCGCCGCTGCCCCGGTGCGGCCCGCCGCCGGCTCCGCCTGCGCCCGCGTCGCCCGTCGCGCCCGTCGCGCCGTGTCCCCTGGTCATCCGTCCGTCCACCCCTTGCGCTGGTCCCCCCGGGCCGAGCTTCCTTCGGCTGTCCGGGCCGGGCCGGCTGTCCGTCTGTCCCTCCGGCCCTGGAGGAGCGTACGAAGCGCCGTACGCCGGTTTGAAGCGGTCCACCCGATGTCTCACTCGTTCGAGTGAGTGCGGCCCGGTCGTTGCCAGGCTGTTCGACGGACACATAGGTTGATCTTGACCACCCGGAACCCACCTGCCACCTGCCCGGAGCTCCGCCATGTCCTCGCCCGTGCCCTCGGCCGTGCCCTCGGCCGTGCCCGCTCCCGCACCGCTGACCGTCGCCGTCGCCCAGCCCGTCTGCGCCGCCCCCGGTCGCCCGGACACCGTGGCCGACAACGTCGAACTGCACGCCCGGACCGTCCGGGAGGCCGGGACACGACTGGTGGTCTTCCCCGAGCTGTCACTGACCGGCTACGACCTGACCGCGCCCGCCGTCGACCCTGCGGACCCGCGCCTCGCGCCGCTGGTCGAGGCCTGCGCCGCGACCGGCGCCCTCGCGCTGGTCGGCGCGCCGGTCCGGGAGACCGACGGGCACGAGTCCATCGCCACCCTGGCGGTCACCGGCGAGGGCGCCGTCGTCGTCTACCGGAAGATGCGCCTGCACGGCGCCGAGGTCGAGCGCTTCACCGCCGGCGAGAAGCCCGTCGTCCTGGAACTGGACGGCCTGCGGCTCGGCCTCGCCGTCTGCGCGGACGCCGCCGACCCGACGCACGCCGAGGAGACCGCCGCACTCGACATCGACGCGTACGTCGCCTCCACCCTGTACGGGCCCGGCCCCGCCCAGGCCGAGCGCCGCGACGGGCACGTCGGGGCACGCGCCGCCGCCCACGGGGTGTGGTGCGTGCTCGCCACCTCCGCCGGGGCCACCGGCGAGTTCCCGGACAGCTCCGGCGGCTCCGGCGTCTGGGCCCCGGGCGGCGCACTGGTCGCCCAGGCCGGTACCGCCCCGGGCGAACTGGTCCGCGCCGAGCTGCCCCGGCGGTAGGGGCGGGCCGTCGGGGGCGGGCATCGGGAGCGGGCCGTCGGGGGCGGGCATCGGCGGTGGGCCTCGGGGCAGGCCTCGGTACTCGACCCGAGCCCGGCGGAGTACCCGATCACCCCCGCCGGAAATACCCGGGCCCCGCTCGGGGCTGTCGTGATCGGAGATCCGTTCCGGGCCGGACCGGCCCGTACAGGAGGTGCAGCGCACGATGGGTGACGAGCAGGCGAAGCCGCAGGAGTTCCGGGTCGAGCACGACTCGATGGGCGAGGTCCGGGTGCCGGCCGCCGCGAAGTGGCAGGCGCAGACGCAGCGGGCGGTGGAGAACTTCCCGGTGTCCGGCCAGCGGCTGGAGCGCGCGCACATCGCCGCGCTGGCCCGGATCAAGGCCGCCGCGGCCCGGGTGAACGCCCGTCTCGGGGTCCTGGAGGAGGAGACGGCGGCGGCGATCGTGTCGGCGGCCGAGGAGGTCGCGGAGGGGCGCTGGGACGACCAGTTCCCGGTGGACGTGTTCCAGACCGGCTCGGGCACCTCGTCCAACATGAACACCAACGAGGTGATCGCGACCCTGGCCGGGGAGCGGCTGGGCCGCCCCGTCCATCCGAACGACCACGTCAACGCGAGCCAGTCGTCCAACGACGTCTTCCCCTCTTCCATCCACATCGCCGCCACCGCCGCCGTGACGCACGACCTCATCCCGGCGCTGGAGCACCTCGCGGAGGCGCTGGAGCGCAAGGCCGCCGAGTTCGCGCGGGTGGTCAAGTCGGGCCGCACGCACCTGATGGACGCCACGCCCGTCACGCTCGGCCAGGAGTTCGGCGGCTATGCGGCGCAGGTGCGGCACGGGCGGGAGCGGCTGCTGGCCACGCTCCCCCGGGTGGCCGAACTCCCGCTCGGCGGAACGGCGGTGGGCACCGGCATCAACACCCCGCCCGGGTTCCCGGCGGCGGTCATCGCGGAGGTGGCCCGCGTCACCGACCTGCCGCTGACCGAGGCCCGGGACCACTTCGAGGCGCAGGGCGCGCGGGACGCCCTGGTCGAGCTGAGCGGTCAACTGCGCACGGTGGCCGTCGGGTTCACGAAGATCGCGAACGACCTGCGGTGGATGGGGTCCGGTCCGCGCACCGGGCTCGGCGAGATCAACCTGCCGGACCTGCAACCCGGTTCGTCGATCATGCCGGGCAAGGTGAACCCGGTGCTGCCCGAGGTGGTGCTGATGGTCGCCGCCCAGGTGGTCGGCAACGACGCGACGGTGACGCTGGCCGGCGCGAGCGGCAACTTCGAGCTGAACGTGATGCTCCCGGTGATCGCCCGCAATGTCCTGGAGTCGGTCCGGCTGCTGGCCAACAGCGCCAGGCTGCTGGCCGACCGGACGGTGGACGGCATCACAGCCAACGTCGAACGGGCCCGGGAGTACGCGGAGTCCTCGCCGTCGGTGGTGACCCCGCTGAACCGCTACATCGGGTACGAGGAGGCCGCCAAGGTCGCCAAGCAGTCGCTGGCCGAGCGCAAGACCATCCGTCAGGTGGTGCTGGAGCGCGGCTACGTCGAGCAGGGCAAGCTCACCGAGGAGCAGTTGGACGAGGCGCTGGACGTACTGCGGATGACGCGCCCATAGCCGCCTCGGGGCGCTCCGGATGGCCGGGACCGTCGGCGGACATATGCCGGGAGCGTCGGTGCGCCGGAAGCGTCGGTGCGCCGGAAGCGTCGGGAGCGTCGGCGGACGTGCGCCGGGGCGCGGTGGGCGGTTGCGCCCTCCGCGCCCCGGCACGGGCTGCGGGGAAGATCAGCCCCTGGCTCGGCCGGCCCGGCCGCGCCGCATGGCCGCTCCGTTCGAGGTCATGGTGGCCATCGAGATCGCCGCGAGGCCGAGCAGGAACATCACGGCACCGACGATGATGCAGGTGACGATGTTCTTGCCGTGCGCCACGGAACCGGAGACCACCCATGGGGAGATGATCGTCCAGGCACCGAGCGCGGTGGCCGCCCAGGCCCTCGCGTGGGTGCGTTCGTAGGCCGTGCCGTAGCCGGCCATCAGCACCGTGTAGGCCAGACCCACGATCAGGCAGGTCACGGTCAGGGTGCTGAACGCGGTGAAGCCGACGATCCATGGCGATGCCGCCAGGAAGAGGCCGGCCAGTACGGCCAGGGCTTCGATGCCCTGGGCGCGGGGGGTCGAGGTGACCCGCTCGTAGTGTTCCCGTAGTTCGACGATGTCCGGATGGTGCTCCATGCCCGTCGGGATATGGGTTGCCACCGATACCACCTCCTGTGGTCCGGAACCTGGGAGGCATGTTCCCTCGGAAGGCGCATGCCCCGTACCCATTCTGTCCCTTATCTAACGTTTTGCACCCGATCGTCCTTAATGATCGATAACCATCCGATCACGCCGGTGACCTGCGTCTCAACCCGGCGGGGCACCATTGCCTATGCAACTCGTTGCATAGCAGGATGCGGGTCATGGCACTGGAGCACGCGATCCTCGTCTCGCTGCTGGAGCAGCCCGGCTCCGGCTACGAGTTGGCCCGGCGCTTCGACCGCTCCATCGGGCGCTTCTGGACCGCCACCCACCAGCAGATCTACCGGGTGTTGCGGCGCATGGAGGCGGACGACTGGGTGGCCGCGCAGGAGGTCGCCCAGGACGGGCGCCCGGACAAGAAGGTCTATTCGGCGGCGGAGGCCGGACGGGCCGCACTGGCCGGCTGGCTGCGGGAGCCGGTCGAGCCGGAGACCGTCCGGCACGAACTCGCGGTCAAGATCCGGGCCGCGGCCTTCGACGACCCGGCCGCGCTGATCTCCGAGGTCGAACGCCACCGCGAGAGCCACGCCGCCCTGCTCGCCCGCTATCTGCACGGCGAAGAACGGGACTTCCCGGACCTCGACGCGCTCGACACCCGCCAGGAACTGCAGCACGTGGTGCTGCGCGGCGGCATCGAGTACGAGCGGATGACACTCGCCTGGCTCGACGACGTGCTCGTCACCCTGCGCCGCCTCGCCGCCGACCGGACGTCCTGACGCCCTGGCGTCCTGGCGTCCTGGCGTCCTGGCGGATCTGCAACCCCGCGACCCTCACCCCCTTCGACCCCCGGGAGCCTCTCGATGCTCTTCAACCCGCGCACCTACGACCCCGCACAGTTCGACGAGCCGACCCGCCGGCTGCTGCGTGCGACCGTCGACTGGTTCGAGTCCCGCGGCAAGAAGGCGCTGATCGACACCTACATCGACCGCGCCTGGTACGCCGACTTCCTCGAATTCGCCGCGAAGGAGGGCCTGTTCGCGGAGTTCCTGACCCCGTCCGCGGCCGACCCCGACAAGCGCTGGGACACCGCGCGGATCGCCGAGCTGAACGAGATCCTCGGCTTCTACGGCCTCGGCTACTGGTACACCTGGCAGGTCACCATCCTGGGTCTCGGCCCGGTCTGGCAGAGCGAGAACGAGGCCGTCCGGGCCCGCGCCGCCAAGCTCCTGGCGGAGGGCCACGTCATGGCGTTCGGCCTCTCCGAGCGCAGCCACGGCGCCGACATCTACTCCACCGACATGATCCTCACCCCGGACGGCGAGGGCGGCTTCACCGCCACCGGCCCCAAGTACTACATCGGCAACGGCAACGTGGCCGGCCTGGTCTCGGTGTTCGGCCGCCGCTCGGACATCGAGGGCCCCGAGGGCTACGTCTTCTTCGCCGCCGACAGCCGCCACGAGGCGTACCACCTGGTCAAGAACGTCGTGAACGCCCAGATGTACGTCAGCGAGTTCCGCCTCGAGGACTACCCGGTGCGCGCCGAGGACGTGCTGCACACCGGCCAGGCCGCCTTCGACGCCGCCCTGAACACCGTCAACGTCGGCAAGTTCAACCTCTGCACCGCCTCGGTCGGCATCTGCGAGCACGCGATGTACGAGGCCGTCACACACGCCCAGAACCGGGTGCTGTACGGCAAGCGGGTCACCGACTTCCCGCACGTCAAGCGGGAGTTGACCGACGCGTACGTCCGCCTGGTCGCGATGAAGCTGTTCAGCGCGCGGGCCGTGGACTACTTCCGCACCGCCTCGCCCGAGGACCGCCGGTACCTGCTGTTCAACCCGATGACCAAGATGAAGGTCACCACCGAGGGCGAGAAGGTCATCGACCTGATGTGGGACGTCATCGCGGCCAAGGGCTTCGAGGCGGACACGTACTTCGACAAGGCCGCGAAGGACATCCGCGGCCTGCCGAAGCTGGAGGGCACCGTCCACGTCAACCTGGCGCTGATCCTCAAGTTCATGGGCAACTACCTGTTCGCCCCGGCCGATTACGCCCCGGTGCCGACCCGCCTGGACGCCACCGACGACGCCTTCCTGTTCCGCCAGGGCCCGGCCCGCGGCCTCGGCGCGATCCGCTTCCACGACTGGCGCACCGCCTACGACCGCCAGGCGCAGCTGCCCAACGTCGCCCGCTTCCGCGAACAGGCCGACAGCTTCTGCGAGTTGCTGCTCAGCCACGCGCCGAGCAAGGAACAGCAGGCGGACCTCGACTTCCTGCTGGAGATCGGCCAGCTGTTCGCGCTGATCGTCTACGGCCAGCTGGTGCTGGAGCAGGCCGAGTTGACCGGCCTGGACGCGTCCGACGAGGGCCGCGACGTCCTGGACCAGGTCTTCGACGCGCTGGTCCGCGACTTCTCCGCGCACGCCACCGAGCTGCACGGCAAGGCCTCCGCCACGGAGGAGCAGGCCGCCTGGGCGCTGGCGAACGTGCGCCGTCCGGTGTCGGACGCGGCGCGGGCCGCGCGGGTGTGGGACCGGGTCGAGGCGCTCTCCGGCGCGTACGAGATGCAGCCGTAGGCCGCAGTACCGGACGCAGTACCGGACGTGGTACCTGAAGGACCCCGGGGGTGCCGGTCGGCGGGCCGGCACCCCCGCTTTCGGGTACGGTTGCATGGCTGCACGGCCGTCCGGCACGCCTCAGCCGGCACCTCAGCCGTCACCTCAGCCGTCGCCGAGGCCCATGTCGCGGGCCCGGGCGACCGCCTCGGCACGGGTGGCGACGTGCAGCTTCTCGAAGATGTGCGTGACGTGGTTGCGGACGGTCTTCTCCGCGACCACCAGCTCGCGGGCGATCCGCCGGTTGTCCAGGCCGCGCGCGACCAGGTCCAGCACCTCCGCCTCGCGGGCGGTGAGGTCCGGGAACAGCTGCCCCGCCTCGCGCATCCGGGCCCCGGCCAGCAGGGCGGTGATCCGTCCCGCCACCTCGCCGCCGAACACCGCGCCGCCCGCGGCGACCGTCCGCACCGCGTGCAGCACCTCCTCCCGCCCGGCCCCCTTGACCAGGTAGCCGCGCGCGCCCGCCTGGAGCGCGGCGAGCAGGTTTCCGTCGTCGTCCGACATGGTCAGCATCAGCACCGGCGGCGGCGCCTCCTGGGTGGCGAGCTGACGGACGGCCTCCAGCCCGGAGCCGTCGGGCAGCGAGAGGTCCATGATCACCACGCTCGGGCGGTGCCGGGCGACCGTCTCCGGCACATCGGCGACCCGCTCCGCCTCGGCCACCACGAGGACGCCCTCCGCGCTCTCCAGCGCCGCCTTCAACCCCTCCCTGAAGAGCGGGTGATCGTCGACGATCAGTACACGGACGGGCTGCACCCCGACCGGGCCCGCGGGTGCCAGCGACTGTTCTTCATCCACACGGCCGACACTACCAGCGGCGAACCGGCTACTTTCCGTGACATGCTCGGAAGTCGTCCGCGTGGCGGGCGCGCGGGACGGATCCGGCCGGGCACCGGGACCGCGGTCAGGGACAGGATCAGAGACCGCTGCCTCAGGCGCCCAGGACACCGGGCCGTCGAAACTGGACCTGACGTGGTTCACGCCGCCGGCCGGGCCGGCGACCGACCGCGAGTCCGTACCGCCGGGGCCGCACCACCGGAGTCCACCCCCACCCGGCCCAGCCCGTCTGCGAGGTGGTGGCATGACCCCGGTGACCTCCGTCCGGCGCCGTACGCCGGCCCAACGGCAACTCACCGCCGCGGCAGTCGTCACGGCGGTCTGCCTCGTCGCCGCGACGCTGTGGATCTGCTACGTGCTCGTGCACCTCGGCGATCCGAACGTGCACCTACCGCGCGACGAACTCGCCATCCTGGTCTACGCCCTACCGACCGCGGGCGCGGGCATGCTACTGCACGCCCACCGCCCGGGCAGCCCGCTCGGTTGGGTGATGCTGGTCTACGCCCTGACCGACATCCTGCAGTTCACGGCGGCCGCGCCCGTCTGGGTCGAGGTCACCGACCCGGGCATCGTCGGCGCCGCGGCCGCCCTCGACGCGCTCTGCAGATCGATCAACGTGACGCTCTTCTACGTGCTCCCGCTCTGGCTGCCCGAAGGCCGGCTGACGACCCGGCGCTGGTGGTGGTACATCGCGGCCGTGGCGCTGTTCGTGGTCCCGGAGATGTCCCAGCGGCTCGCCCAGCCGAAGGCCTTTGGGCGCCCCAACCCGCTCGCCGGCAACCCGCCGGCGCGCTTCTTCGGCGACGCCACCGACCTGCTGGGCGGACACGACCTGCTGGTCAGCGAATGCCTGATCGGGATCGTGACCGTCGTCCTGCTGACCCGCCTGCTGCGTCCACCCCGCCGGGTGGGTGACGAGGGCGAGCTGCGACGGCACCGGCTGCGGGTGGCGGCGATGCTCGGGGCCTACCTGCTCTGGGCCGGGATGCAGGACATGTACTCGCGGACCTTCACCGAGCACTACTGGATCAGCTATTCGCTGTTCGCCGCCTCGGGTCTGGTGTGGGCGGTCGCGGTGGCCTTCCTGGTCGTCCGGGACCACGGTTGGCGGCTCGACCGGGCGGCCCGCAGCGTGCTGGTCGGACTCCTGCTGGGCACCGGGGTCACCGGACTGTTCGTGGTGGCCGCCGCCGTCCTCTCCACCTGGCTGCTGCCGGGGCGCGGCGGGGCGGCCCTGCTGCTGATCGCCCTGATGTACGCGCTCGGCGCGACCCTGCCACGAGCGGCGCGGCGGGCCGTCGCCCTGGTGGACCGGCTGTACTACGGCGAGCGCGCGCAGCCGTACCAGGTACTGCGGACGCTCGCTGGGCGGGTGCGCCAGGTGGTCGACCCGGCGCAGTTGCCGGAGGCGCTGTGCGCGACGGTCGCCGAGGAACTTCGGCTGCCCGGGGTCACCCTCGCCGTCACCACCCGGGCGGGGCTGCGCACCCTGGCCACGGCCGGACGGCTGGACGGGCGCAGCCAGGACTTCGCGCTGGTCCACAACGGGCTGCCGATCGGCGAGTTGACCGTCGGGCTGCGGGCGGGCGAGGAGCGGCTGGAAGCCAGCGACATCGACATCCTGCGCTCGCTCGCCGACCAGGCCTCCCCGGCCGTCGCCTCGCTGCGGCTCCAGGAGGACCTGCAGGCCAGCCGGGAGCAGATCGTCGCCGCGCGGGAGGAGGAGCGGCGGTGGCTGCGGCGGGACATCCACGACGGGCTCGGACCGGCGCTGGCCGGGTTGCGGCTGCGGGTGGACAACGCGGCCACGTCGGCGGACGAGGGGCTCGCGGACACGCTGCGCGGGGTCTCGGACGGCCTGGGCATGACGATCAAGGAGGTCCGGCGGATCACCGACCGGCTCGGGCCGGCGCCGCTCGGCGAGTTCGGGCTGACCCGGGCGGTCCGGCAGTTGGCGGACACCTTCGGCGGGACCGGGCTGACCGTGACGGCGGAGCTGTCGCCGGAGCCGCTGCCGGAGCTGTCGGCCGCCGTGGAGGTCGCGGCGTACCGGATCACGGCGGAGGCGCTCAACAACGTGCTGCGGCACGCCCGGGCGCGGACGGCGCTGGTGACGGTGCGGGTGGACGACGAGGCGCTGACGTTGACGGTGCGGGACGACGGGGTGGGGTACCGGCCGGACGGCGACTCGCCGGCGGACGGCAGCGGGGTGGGGCTGCGGTCGATGGCGGACCGTGCGGCGGAGATCGGCGGACACTGCTCGATCCGGCCGCTGCCGTCGGACCGGGGCACGCAGGTCCTGGCGGTGCTGCCGCGCTCGGCGGCGACGGATCACAGATGACAGGGGACGGACGACAGCGAACAGCTGACAGATTTCGAAAGCTGAAATCTGTCAGCTGTTCGCTGTCATGTGTCAGCTGTGATCAGCCATTGGGAGTCGGTCAGGCACCGGGAATGGGCGGCTGCGCGCAGGTACCGGGCTGGCAGCCGATGCCTCCGCCGCTGTCCGGTGTCGGTGTCGGCCCGGGCGACAGCGCATTGCTTCCGCCCGTCGCCGGCGTCGGCGACGAGCAGGCATGGCGCACAGCCGTGGCCGCCGCGATCACGCCCGCCAGTACGCCTGCCGCACAGATCGCCGTGGTGATCGGGTTCGTTGCCATGAGGTGGTACTCCTGGTTCTTCCAGGTGACCGACCAAGGCCGATCGGTCACGTCTCAACTCTGCGGACGGATACGCCCCGAGCGCATGGGCTCGGCGTCCCATTCCGGTCCCGGTTCGGCGCCCGGGGCACCGATCCGGCCCAGCACGGCGGTGACCGGCTTGCGCGACCCGGCCCGGAGGCCGTACCGCTCCTTGGCCCTGACGTAGACCAAGTCTCCGGGGTACACCGGCACTTCGCCGAGGTCGCCGAGGAAGACGCCGACCCCGGAGAGGACCAGCAGGAAGGCGTCGGCCGCCCGGTCCTCGTACGGTCCGCAGAGGCCGCCGGGGTCGAGGTCGACGGTGCTCACCTCGACCTGCCGCCAGGCCCGGGCGGACTCCGGGCCGCAGCGCTGGGCCGGGATGCCGCCCCGGGACGGGGTCGGCCGGACGGTGAGCACGGTGGTCGGCGCGCCCCGGACGGCGGTGAGCCGGCAGCTGCTGCCGGGCCGGTGGTGCAGGGCCTCGCCCGGGGAGAGGATCCGGCCGGCCGCGGCCAGTCGGCCGGAGAGCACCACGCTGACCGACTCCGCCGACTCGTAGGGAAGCTGGTCGGTCCGGACGCCGGGCGGGAGGGTCTCGACGGTCAGTCCGGCGCGGACGGAAGGCCGCTGCTCCGGGTCGATCAGCCGCCGGAAGACGGGTGCGGTGCAGGGGAGGGCGGCGGGTACGACGATCACGAGGGGTCTCCTGAGACGGAGGGGTGCGGGTTCAGGGCCGGTCGCGGCGGGCGGCGCGGCGCCGGGCCAGGGCGGCCCGGGTGCCGGCGCTGTGCCGGGGGACGGCGAGCGTGAGGCAGAGCAGTTCGGCGCCGAGCGGCCCGGCTTCGAGGTGCAGCGTGCGGCCCCGGCGGGCCAGCAGCAGATCGCCTTCGGAGGCCAGGTGGTCGGGCTCGTCCGACAGTTGGCCGACCACGGTGGCGCCGCGCAGTACGTGCAGCACGGTCTCGGCGTCGGGCCGACCCGTCAGCTCGTGGTGGGCGCCCGGGCTCAGCCGCAGGTGGTCGAAGGCCTCGCAGGCGCTGGTGAGCATCGAGCGCCTGGCCAGGGAGCGGATCCGTACGCGTTCGCCGTTCGGGCCGAGGACGACCATGGCGGCGCCGGTGTCGGTGGTGACGATCATGCGGGTTCATCTCCGGTCGAGGAGGTGGGGCGGCCGGCGGGGACGGTCAGGACGGCGTGGAAGTACTCCATCCCGGCGGTGCCGGCGGTGAGGACGGTCCGGGTGCCGAGCGGGAGGACGACGGCGGTGCCCTCGACGAGGGGGATGCCGGAGTCACGCGGCTCGGCATCACGCGGCTCGGCGTCGTACGACTCTGCGTCGGCCGGCGGGGCGTCCCGCCGTACCGCGTTCTCGGGCGGTTCGGCGAGGCCGGAGCCGGCCGTGATGTAGAGCGCGTGCTCGACGCCGTCGGCGGCCACCTCGGTGCTGTGACCCGGTTCGAGCCGCTGCAGGCCGACGCCGCGCAGCGGTCCCGCGAGCAGACGGCCGGGGTCGACAGCGCCGCGTCGACGCAGGTCGGTGATGACGGTGCCCGGCATGTCGGGCGCTCCTTCCGGTCGTCGGCGGGCCCTCCGGTCCGCCTCTGCGATCCACGGTGCGCCGCCCGCTGTCCCGCCCACACGGGGGTTCCGTCCCGTCCCGCTCCCGGCCGGATCCCGGCCCGATCCCGATCCCCTCCCGTCCCGCTCCCGGCCGGGTCCCGGGCCGAACCCGGTTGGATCCCGGGCCGAACCCGGTTGGATCCCGACCCGTCCCGGGCCGTCCCGGGCCGAACCCGCCCTGGTCAGGGGCCTCTCCCGGCCCTGCACCGCCCCTCCCGGCTCGCTGCGGCACTCCCCGTCCCGCCCCGGGAAGCCCCCGTCCGCCACCGCACCCGAGTCGCCGGGAACGACGTACGGTGGAACCGGAGGCCGTGTCATGCACGTCACCGGAACCCACTTCACCCACTTCGCCGACCGCACCGACGCGGGTCGGCGGCTGGCCGCGCGCCTCGCTCACGTCGGCGGCCCCGAGACCGTCGTCGTGGCGCTGCCGAGGGGCGGGGTGCCGGTGGCCGCCGTGGTGGCCCTGGCGCTCGGAGCGCCGCTGGACATCTGTGTGATCCGCAAGCTCGGGGTGCCCTACCAGCCCGAGCTGGGCATGGGGGCGATCGGCGAGGACGGCGTCCGGGTGCTGAACGAGCAGGTCATCCGGCTCGCCTCGGTCACCGACGACCAGCTGGCCGCGGTGGAGCGGCGCGAGCGCACCGAGTTGGAGCGCCGGGCCCGCCGCTACCGGGGCGACCGTCCGCCCGCGGACGTGCGGGGGCGGACGGTGGTCGTGGTGGACGACGGCATCGCCACCGGGTCCACCGCCCGGGCGGCCTGCCGGATCGTCCGGGCGCGCGGCGCGGCCCGGGTGGTGCTCGCGGTGCCGGTGGCGCCCCGGGACTGGACGGACCGTCTCGAGGAGGTCGCCGACGAGCTGGTCTGCGTCGACACGCCGTCCCCGTTCTTCGCGATCGGCGAGTTCTACGCCGACTTCTCGCAGACCGAGGACGAGGAGGTGCTGCGACTGCTCGCCGAGGCCCGGAGCCGAGAACGAGACCGGGGGCAGGAGCAGGAGCAGGACCGGGACCGCGACGCCCCGCCCGCCGTCGGCGTGGACCGCGAGCTGGTCCTGCCCGCCGGCGGGGTCCGCCTCGCGGGCCGACTGACCGTCCCGGTCGGCGCGCGCGGTGTCGTGGTCTTCGCGCACGGCAGCGGCAGCGGCCGGCACAGCCCGCGCAACCGGTACGTCGCCGAGTTCCTGAACCGCGCCGGGCTGGCCACGCTGCTGTTCGACCTGCTCACCGAGGCCGAGGAGCCGGACCGCCACAACGTCTTCGACGTGGGGCTGCTGGGCTCCCGCCTGACCGCCGTCGCCCGGCAGCTGCACACCGAGGACGGCCCCGCATCCGGGTCCCGCACCCCGTCCGAGAGCAGTGCCGCACCCGAGAGCGGAGCCGTGCCCGAGACCCGGGGCCTGCCGCTGGGCCTGTTCGGCGCCAGCACCGGCGCCGCCGCCGCGCTGCACACCGCCGCCGAGCTGGGCCCGGTCGTGCGCGCCGTGGTCTCCCGGGGCGGCCGCCCGGACCTCGCCAGCGCCGAGGTCCTGGGCCGGGTGAGCGCCCCGACGCTGCTCGTCGTCGGCTCCCTGGACACCACGGTGCTCGACCTCAACCGGCAGGCCGGACGCCGACTGCGCTGCGAGAGTGAACTGGCGGTGGTGCCGCGCGCGACCCACCTGTTCGAGGAGCCCGGGACCCTCGACGAGGTCGCTGAGCTGGCCCGGGACTGGTTCCTGCGCCACCTCCGCGGGTCCGAGCCCGGGGCCGAGCCCGGGGCCGGGGCCGAGAACCCGTGAACACCGATTGCGCAGACTTCGCGCATCACCCCGGATCGGCAGCACATTTTGCGCAGTGCGAGACGGGAAATCCTGGCCAGCTTGTACACATTGAGCAGTGAAAAACCGACCTGTTGCCCAACCACCCCGACAGGAGCAAGCTCTCCGCAACCGCACCGCCCACCCATCCGCGGTGCGGCCGCGATCCAGCGGGAGCCTCAAAGCCGAGGCCCGAAGTGGAGGAACGAGCGATGACCACGCAGTCCCACGCCCTTGAGCTGACCCCCGAGGAGCGCGAGGCCGGTCTTGACGCCGACCAGCTGCGCCGCCTCGTCGGCCTCGTCGAGCACGACCAGGCCGCCGATCCGTTCCCCGTCACGGCCCAGGACGCGGTCGTCTTCGTGGTCGGCAACGCCACCCAGACGGCCCAGTTCTACCAGGTCGTGTTCGGCATGGAGCTGGTCGCCTACTCCGGCCCGGAGACCGGCCGCCGCGACCGCAAGGCGTACGTACTGCGCTCCGGCTCGTGCCGCTTCGTGATCAAGGGCGGTGTCCAGCCGGGCAGCCCGCTGCTGGACCACCACCGCCGCCACGGCGACGGCGTCGTCGACCTCGCCCTGGAGGTCCCGGACGTCGACAAGTGCATCGAGCACGCCCGCGCGTCCGGTGCCACCGTCCTCGAGGAGCCGAACGACGTCTCGGACGAGAACGGCACCGTGCGCCGCGCGGCCATCGCCACCTACGGCGAGACCCGCCACACCCTGATCGACCGCTCCCGCTACCACGGCCCGTACCTGCCGGGCTACGTCGTCGCGGAGAGCAAGGTGAAGCACCCGGAGGGCTCGCCCAAGCGCCTCTTCCAGGCCCTCGACCACGCCGTCGGCAACGTCGAGCTGGGCCGGATGGACGAGTGGGTGTCGTTCTACAACCGCGTCATGGGCTTCGTGAACATGGCCGAGTTCGTCGGCGACGACATCGCCACCGAGTACTCCGCGCTGATGTCCAAGGTCGTCGCCAGCGGCAACCACCGGGTGAAGTTCCCGCTGAACGAGCCGGCCATCGCCAAGAAGAAGTCCCAGATCGACGAGTACCTCGAGTTCTACACCGGCCCCGGCTGCCAGCACATGGCGCTCGCCACCAACGACATCCTCACCACCGTGGACGTGCTGCGGGCGCGCGGCGTGGAGTTCCTCAACACGCCGGACGCCTACTACGACGACCCGGAGCTGCGCGAGCGGATCGGCAAGGTCCGCGTGCCGATCGAGGAGCTGAAGAAGCGCGGCATCCTGGTCGACCGCGACGAGGACGGCTACCTGCTGCAGATCTTCACCAAGCCGATCGGCGACCGCCCGACCGTCTTCTACGAGTTCATCGAGCGGCACGGTTCGCTGGGCTTCGGCAAGGGCAACTTCAAGGCGCTCTTCGAGTCCATCGAGCGCGAGCAGGACCGCCGCGGCAACCTGTGAGCGTCGGAGAGCTCTGACGACCGGTCGAGGAGGACCACGGAGATGGCGTACTACCGGCAGCTTGGCAGCATCCCTCCCAAGCGGCACACCCAGCACCGCACCCCCGAAGGGGGGCTCTACTACGAGGAGTTGATGGGCGAGGAGGGGTTCTCCTCGGACTCCTCGCTGCTCTACCACCGGGGCATCCCCTCGGCGGTGGTCAACGCGGTGCCCTGGGAGCTGCCGGACCAGTCCACGGTGCCCAACCACCCGCTGCTCCCCCGCCACCTCAAGCTGCACGAGCTGTTCGCGGGCCAGGAGTGGAAGTCCGCGGACGTCGTCGGCAGCCGTCGGCTGGTCCTCGGCAACGGCGACGTGCGGATCTCGTACGTCGCCGCCGGGGCCCCCAGCGAGCTGTACCGCAACGGGCTCGGCGACGAGTGCGTGTACGTGGAGTCCGGCTCCGGCACGGTCGAGACGGTGTTCGGCTCGATCGAGGTCGGCCAGGGCGACTACGTGATCATCCCGCGCGCCACCACCCACCGCTGGGTGCCGGCCGGCGACGAGCCGCTGCGCGCGTACTGCATCGAGGCGAACAGCCACATCACCCCGGTCAAGCGGTACCTGTCCAAGTACGGGCAGCTGCTCGAGCACGCGCCGTACTGCGAGCGGGACTTCCGCGGGCCGGTCGGCCCGCTGCTGGCGGACGCCCCCGGGGACGTCGACGTACTGGTCAAGCACCGTGGGCCGAACGGGATTTCGGGCACCCGCTACACCGTGCCGCACCACCCCTTCGACGTGGTCGGCTGGGACGGCTGCCTGTACCCGTACGCCTTCAACATCAGCGACTTCGAGCCGATCACCGGGCGGATCCACCAGCCGCCGCCGGCTCACCAGGTGTTCGAGGGCAACAACTTCGTGATCTGCAACTTCGTCCCGCGCAAGGTGGACTACCACCCGCTGTCGATCCCGGTGCCCTACTACCACGCCAACGTGGACAGCGACGAGGTCATGTTCTACTGCGGCGGCGACTACGCGGCCCGCAAGGGCTCGGGCATCGGCCAGGGCTCGATCTCGCTGCACCCCGGCGGGCACACCCACGGGCCGCAGCCGGGCGCCTACGAGCGCAGCATCGGCGCGGAGTTCTTCGACGAGCTCGCGGTCATGGTGGACACCTTCCGCCCGCTGGAGCTCGGCGAGGGCGGCCGGGCCGGCGAGGACCCCAACTACGCCTGGACCTGGTCCGGTCGGGGGCCCGGTCGATGAGCGCGCTGCCTTCGGGGGGCGTCATCCCCGAGCTGTTCCACGGACTCTTCGACGACGCGGCGGTGTTCCCTCCGGGGAACCTGCCGCTCGTCGAGGCGGTGCCCGCGCACCGCGCCCACCGCGCGGCCTGGTACGCCGAGGCGGTCGGCCCGCTCCTCTGCGGGGCGGGCCGGCTGGGCGAGTTGGCCGAGGCGGTGGCGTCCGACCCGGCGGGGGCGTCAGACGCAGCGGTGGCGTCCGACTCGGCCGGGGCTTCCGACACGGCGAGGGCGGGCGGCTCGGCAAGGGCGGGCGGCGCGCCGCTCAGGGTCGGGCTGGTGCTGCCGGGGGGCAGCGCGGAGCTCGCCCAGGCGCTCGCCGCCGCCGCGCCGTTCGAACTGGCCGGCGTCGAACTGGCCACCCGGGACGCCGCCGAGGCGGTCGCCGAGTTGGACCGGCTGCTACCGCCGCACGTCCCGGCCGCCGTCGAGCTTCCGCGCGAACTCCTGCACGGGGACGAGCTGGACGCCGTCCTGGACGTGCTGGTCGACAGCCCGTACCGGGCGAAGTTCCGCACCGGCGGACTGGTCGCCGAAGCGTTCCCGGACGAGGCGGAGCTGGCCGCCTTCCTCACCGGCTGCGCGCGGCGCGGACTGCCGTACAAGTGCACCGCCGGGCTGCACAACGCCGTCCGGCACACCGACCCGGAGACCGGCTTCGAGCACCACGGCTTTCTGAACGTCCTGCTGGCCGCGCAGGAGACCGACCGGGCCGCGGCCGCGGCGGTGCTGGCGGAGCGCGACGGCGAGGTCCTGGCCAAGGCGGTACGTGCACTGACGGATCGTCAGGTTACGGTGATCCGCAACTCGTTCACCGCGTTCGGCACCTGCAGCATCGCCGAACCCCTGGGCGACCTGGCCGCGCTCGGCCTGCTGTCGTCGCCCATTCCACCGCACCAGGAGGACCGTTGACCACCCCCCGCAGCTGGCTCGCCGGCGCCCAGGACTCGCCGTTCGGCCTGCACAACCTGCCGTACGGCGTCTTCACCGCCGCCGACCAGCCCGGCCGGCGCCGGATCGGCGTGCGCGTCGGGGACTTCGTGCTGGACGCCGGGGCGGCCGCCCGCGCCGCCGGTGCGCCGTCCGTGCTGCTGGACGCCGACTCGCTCAACCCGCTGATGGCGGCCGGGCGTCCGGTCTGGACCCGGGTGCGGGCGGACCTCACCACGTGGCTCACGGACGAGTCCTTCCGCGAGGCGCTGTCGCCGTCGCTGCTGCCGGTCGACGAGGTCGAGCTGCACCTGCCGTTCGAGGTCGCCGACTACGTCGACTTCTACGCCTCCGAACACCACGCCACCAACCTGGGCCGGATCTTCCGCCCGGGTTCGGAGCCGCTCACGCCGAACTGGAAGCACCTGCCGATCGGTTACCACGGGCGGGCGGGCACGGTCGTCGTCTCCGGCACGCCGGTAGTGCGGCCGCACGGGCAGCGCAAGGCGCCCGCCGACCCCGCGCCGAGCTTCGGGCCGACGCGCCGGCTGGACATCGAGGCCGAGGTCGGCTTTGTCGTCGGCACGCCGTCAGAGCTCGGCAAGCCGGTCGTGCTGGACGACTTCCGCGAGCACGTGTTCGGCGTCTGCCTGCTCAACGACTGGTCGGCGCGCGACATCCAGGCCTGGGAGTACGTGCCGCTCGGCCCGTTCCTCGGCAAGTCCTTCGCCACCTCGATCTCGCCGTGGATCGTCCCGCTGGACGCACTGCAGCACGCCCGGGTCACGCCGCCGGAGCGCGACGTCGAGCCGCTGGCGTACCTGGACGACCGGGGCGGCGAGCCGTGGGGCCTGGACCTGGCGATGGAGGTCCGGCTGAACGGGCACCTGGTCTCCCGCCCGCCGTTCGCCACCATGTACTGGACGGCGCAGCAGCAGCTCACCCACATGACCGTCAACGGCGCCTCGCTGCGCACCGGCGACCTGTTCGCCTCAGGGACGGTCAGCGGGCCGGAGGCGGACACCCGGGGCGCGCTGATCGAGCTGACCTGGAACGGCGAGGAGCCGCTGAAGCTCCCGGACGGCACGACCCGGACGTTCCTGGAGGACGGCGACGAGGTCACCATCACCGCCACCGCGCCCGGCCCGCACGGGATCGCGGTCGGGTTCGGCGAGGTGACCGGGCGGGTGCGGGGGTAGCGGCGGGCGCCCTCCCCGGCAGGGATCGGGCGACAGATGACACGTAACGGATGACAGACAACGGATGACAGCTGACAGATTTCATCATCTGTCAGCTGTCATCCGTTTCCGGACCCGCTTCCGTCCCCGCGCCCGCTTCCGTCCTCGCGCCCGCTTCCGCCTACAGTCCCGCGCCGCCGGTGGCGTCGATGACCCGGCCGGTCACCCGGCGCGCGCCGTCGGAAGCGAGGAAGGCGACGATGTCCGCGATGTCCTCCGGCTGCCCGACCCTGCCGAGCGCGGCCACCGAGGCCGCATGGGCCTCCGCCTCCGCGTTGCCGCGCAGCCAGCCGGCGTTGAGGTCGGTGTCCACGATGCCGGGCGCGACCGAGTTCACGGTGACCCCGCGCGGGCCGAGCTGCTTGGCGAGGTTGAGGGTGAAGGTGTCCAGGGCCCCCTTGGTCGCGCCGTAGGCGATGATCTCCGGCATCGCCAGCCGGGCGGCGCCGCCGTCGCCGACCTGACCACGGCCATGGGCATGCGCCCCGGCAGCCTGTACGCCGCATTCGGCGACAAGCGCTCGCTGTTCGAGGAGGTGGTCCAGCAGTACGGCCACTCCCCCGTCGGCGAGTTCGCGGCCGTCGCACTGGAGGAGGAACCCACCGCCTACGGCGCCTTCGCCCGCATCCTGCGCGAGGCCGCCGCCATCTACCCCGACCCGTCCCACCCGGCAGGCTGTCTGGTGATCTCCGCCGCCACCAACGTCTCCGCGCAGGACGCCGGGATCCAGGACCGCCTGCGCGACCTGCCCAACGAGAACACGCGGGTCTTCGAGGCACGGCTGTGCCGGGCCCGGGAGGACGGCGAACTGCCGCCCGAGGCCGACCCGAAGGAACTGGCCGGCTACCTCGCCACCGTCATCCAGGGCATGTCGCAGCAGGCCCGGGACGGCGCCACCGCCGCCGAGCTGGCCCGCACCGCCGAACTCGCCCTGCGCGCCTGGCCGTGAGGGGACCGGCCCCGCACTCCCGGTCCAGTCCGGCCCAGTCCGGCCCAGTCCGGCTCAGACCAACTCGGCCCGGCCCGGTGATCACAACTCCGCACCGCCCCCGGTACGGTGGGCGGCGAAGCGAACAGCGGAAGGCGGCACCCGTCGCGGGACGGCGGACGTCGACATCACCGAAGGGACGGGAGCGAGCCCGATGAGCACAGCGGTGGCGGAGGTCCAGACGTTCCTGGACAGCAGGGTCGGACGGATCGTGCTGAACCGGCCGCGGGCGCTCAACTCGCTGACCCACGACATGATCACCGCCCTTCGGGCAACGCTCGACGAGTGGGCCGCGGACGACCGGGTGCGCACCGTCGTGCTGACCGGCGCGGGCGAACGCGGCCTCTGCGCGGGCGCCGACATCCGCGCCATGCACGACGACGCGAAGACGGGCGGCGCCGGCACCCGGGCGTTCTTCCGCGACGAGTACCGGCTGAACGCGCTCATCGCCCGGTACCCGAAGCCGTTCGTCGCGGTGATGGACGGCATCACGATGGGCGGTGGCGTCGGCCTGTCCGCCCACGGCGCGATCCGGATCGTCACCGAGCGCTCCACGGTCGCGATGCCCGAGACTCGGATCGGACTCGTGCCGGACGTCGGCGGCAGCCGCCTGCTCGCCCACGCCCCGGGCGAGTTGGGCATCCACCTCGGGCTCACCTCGGCCTCGATGGGCCCGGGCGACGCGCTGCTGTGCGGGTTCGCGGACCACTACGTGCCCTCGGCGCGGATCCCGGAACTGCTCGACGCCCTCACCCGCGGCACCGACCCGGCCACCGTGCCCGACCCCACGACCGCCGACGTCAACGCCGTCGTCGCCGCGCACGCCGAGCCCGCGCCGCCCGCCGCCCTGGCCGGGCAGCGCGCCTGGATCGACGCCTGCTACGCGGCCGACACCGCCGAGGAGATCGTCGAACTCCTGCTGAACTCCGGCGAGCCGCAGGCGAAGGAGGCCGCCGAGCTGGTTGTGGCGAACTCCCCCACCGCCGTCAAGGCCACCCTGGCCGCGCTGCGCAGCGCCCGTACGCTCCCGTCCCTGGAAGCCGTGCTCGACCAGGAGTACCGCGCCTCCTGCGCCGCGCTGGACGGCCACGACCTGGTCGAAGGCATCCGCGCCCAGGTGATCGACAAGGACCGCAACCCCCGCTGGGAGCCCGCCACCCTGGCCGGGGTGACGGAGGTGGACGTCGCCCGCTTCCTCGCCCCGCGCGAGGGCGACGAGCTGGGCCTGGCCTGATCTCCGCGTCCGCACCGCCCGTGACCGGCGTCTCGCATGTCAAGACTGGCGCGAAACAGGGCGCGTCGTAGATCGTTGGGTGGTCAGGGCGCGCCCGCGCGGCGCCGAGCAGCGGACATGGGAGTCGACGGCGATGACCGAGACCGAGACCTACGAGACGATCCTGGTCGAGCGCAAGGGCCGGGTGGGGCTGATCACGCTCAACCGGCCCAAGGCGCTCAACGCGCTGAACACCCAGCTGATGAACGAGGTGGTCGCGGCTGCCACCGCCTTCGACCGGGACCCGGAGATCGGCTGCCTGGTGATCACCGGTTCGGAGAAGGCCTTCGCGGCCGGCGCCGACATCAAGGAGATGCAGGGCAACGCCTTCCCGGACGTCTACCTGGACGACTGGCTGGGCCCGTGGGACCGGCTCGGCGCGCTGCGCAAGCCGGTGGTGGCGGCGGTGGCCGGGTTCGCGCTGGGCGGCGGCTGCGAGCTGGCGATGATGTGCGACATCCTGCTGGCGGCAGACACCGCGAAGTTCGGGCAGCCGGAGATCAAGCTCGGCGTCCTGCCCGGCATCGGCGGCTCGCAGCGGCTGACCCGGGCGGTCGGCAAGGCGAAGGCGATGGAGCTGTGCCTGACCGGCCGGATGATGGGCGCCGAGGAGGCCGAGCGAGCCGGCCTGGTCTCCCGCATCGTCCCCGCCGACCAGCTGATGGCCGAGGCCCTGGCCACCGCCGAGACCGTCGCGGCGATGTCCACCCCGGCGGCCATCATGCTCAAGGAGAGCGTCAACCGCTCCTTCGAGACCACCCTCGCCGAGGGCGTCCGCTTCGAACGCCGCCTCTTCCACGCGGTCTTCGCCACGGCGGACCAGAAGGAGGGCATGGCGGCCTTCGCCGAGAAGCGCCCGCCGTCCTTCATCAACCGCTGACGGGCGACGCCTGACGGACGGCGGACGACGGACGACGTTTGGCAGCTGACAGCTGACAGCTGACAGATTTCAGATGATGAAATCTGTCAGCTGAATCTGTCGGCTGTCAGCTGTCACCTGTTGGCCGTGCTCACTCCTCCGCCCCTGCCTCCGCTTCTGCCTCCAGTTCCTCCTCCAGCGCCACCGTGTTCAGCCGGGCGAGCCCGCTGCGGGTGGCGGCGACCACGATCCGGTCGCCCGGGGAGAGCCGCCGGGTGCGGTCGGGTAGGCCCCACTGCAGCTGCGAGCCGCGGGCGAAGCGGACGGCGATCACCCGGACCCCGCCCTCGTCCTCCAGGTCGTGCCGGTTCAGGCCGATCAGCCCGCTGCCGTCCTCCACCGTCAGCTCGGCGATCAGCAGCACGTGCCGGAACACGGACAGCGTCCCGCGCACCTCGCGCCCCATCAGCGCCGCCGCGAAGGCGGGCGCGGCCAGGTAGGAGACCGACCGCGAGGCCGCGTTGTCCAGCGTCTTGTAGAAGTGCCCGGCGAAGTTGTCGTCGAACAGCCGCACCACCACCCGGACTTCGGGATTGCCGTGCCGGGCCTCCAGGGCCGCCTCCAGGTTGGTGGCGTCGTCGCCGCTGACCGCGACCAGCGCCCGGCTGTGTTTCAGCCGGGCCCGGCGCAGTTGCTCCTCGAACGGGCCGTCGCCCATCACGACCGGGATCCCGAGGGCCCGGACGGCGGCGACGCCGCGCGCCTGCGGGTCCCGTTCCATGCAGACCACCGGCACGCCCAGGTCGTGCAGCTGGGTCGCGACCCGGGTGCCGACGTTGCCGAGCCCGACGACGATCACGTGGTCCCGGGTGCCCGCCCCCGGGTTGCGTGGCTGGCCGCGCCGTCCGGATCCCAGCACCTCGACCGCGATGGCGGTGGCGACCGGCGCGAAGGTGATCCCGCAGATGGTGATCACCACCTGCGCGGACCGCTGCCAGAACCCGCCGGTGCCCGTCCCGGCGGCGATGTCGGCGAGCTGGTCGGGCTGAGCGGCGCCGGCCAGGTCGAGCAGCGAGATGTAGACGGTCCAGCCGAAGTCCCGGTTGAGGTACCAGAGCACGCCGAAGGACATCAGCACCGCGGCGAGGGCGGTGAGCAGCACCAGCCGCATCCGGGCGCTGGTGAAGAAGCGCATGGTGTCGAGCAGCCGCCAGCGCAACCGCCGCCGCCAGCCGATCGGCTCCCGGGGCTCGATCGGCAGTACCTGCAGTGCGGCGCTGCCGCCCGGCTCCTCCTCGGGTCCGGGACCAGCCGCAGGTCCGGGATCGGCTGCGGGTGCCGGTTCGCGCCGTACGCCGCCGGGGCGGATCGGCCCGTCGTCGCCGAACTCGCGGGCGAGCCGGACGAATTCGGCCGAATCGCCCTGCTGCTCGGGCAGCAGCCGGATCTTGCCGAGGTCCTGCCGGTCGATCTGGTCGGCGACCACGCAGACCCGGTCGGAGGTGATGGCATCGTCGAAGGCGATGTGCAGGTAACGTCCGTCGATCTCGACCGAGTTGGGCCGCCCGAGCGCGGCGGCGGCGAAGGCCGGGGCGGCGGTGGCCGATCCGGAGAGCGCGGTGCCGTTCTTGAGCAGCCGTTCGATGTTCTCGCCGAGCCGTTGGTTGAACATCCGGAACACGATGCGGATGTCCGGGTTGTGGTTCTGGGCGCTGAGCGCGGCGTGGATGTTCTCCTGGTCGCTTCCCTCGACCAGGGCGAGTCCACGGGCGGTGCCGATGGACACCGCGCGCAGGGCCTCGTCGGTGATGCCGGCGTACTCCACGACCGCGGCGACACCGTCGAGTTGCTCGATCTGCGGCGCGTGGTCGCGGGTCCGGTCGGCGACCAGGACGACGACCGGGACCTCGTAGTGCTCGACGAGTTCCAGGATCAGTCGGTGTGCCAGCGCGTTGCCCCCGCAGACGATGTAGTGCTGGCTGATCGGCTCGACCGGAGGGGTCCCCCACCCTTCAGAAGTCATACCGCCAGATGGTATCGACAGCGAGTGTCCGGAGGATGTCGTTCCGGTGATCGGGGCGGATCCTCCGAACGGCCGTATCCGGCGCGCGGACCGGTGGCGGCGCGGAAAGGCTGGGGTTCGTCTTCTGCCCGTCAACCCGCCCAGTCCGCAAGCCCGCAAGCCCGCAAGCCCGCCCAGTCTGCCCGACCCACTCAGCCCGCAGACCATTCAGCCCGAGGAGTACGCCACCGTGGTCTCTCCGATCATCACCCCCGACGGTTCCCCGGTCCAGGGTCCGCTCGGCATGCTCGCCAAGGCCGCCTGGCAGATCCTGCTGGCCGCCGGACTCGTCTCGCTCGCCCTCGGGATCGTGGTCTTCGCCTGGCCCCAGGAGACACTGCTGGTGGTGGGCGTGCTGTTCGGTCTCTACCTGCTGGTGATCGGCGTCGTGCAGCTGGTCGCCGCGTTCGGCACCCACGCCACCACCGCGCTGCGGGTGCTGGCCTTCATCAGCGGCGCGATCTGCGTGCTGCTGGGACTGCTCTGCTTCCGCAGCGCGGTGCAGTCGCTGCTGCTGCTCGCGCTCTGGATCGGAATCGGCTGGCTCTTCCGCGGCATCACCCAGCTGGCCGCCGCGATCTCCGACCCGCTGATGCCGGCCCGCAGCTGGCAGGCCTTCGCGGGCGTGGCCAACACGCTGGCCGGCGTGCTGCTGATGGTCTGGCCGGTCGGGTCGATCACCGCGCTGGCCGTGCTGGCCGGCTGCTGGCTGGTGATCCTGGGCGTGGTCGAGATCGTGACGGCGATCCAGGTGCGCAGCCGCGCCAAGCAGCTCCCGTCCGGGGTCTGAGCAACGCAGCTCCGACCGGCGAACCCTTGCGCAGCTGGTCCCTGACCGGCTTGTCCCCGGCCGGCGAAGCCCTTGAGCAGCTGGTCCCTGACCAGCCGCTCTCCAGCAAGCGGCCCCGGAGGCCGCCGCCTCCGGCCGGAGCCGTCCCCCCGCCCCCGTTACGGGCGAGGGGCGTAGCCGAGCCGGAAGGTGGCGGCCTCCAGCCGTTCCGGGGTGAGCCGGACATCGGTCAGCCGCTCGGCCAGCGCGAACGCGGCCTCGGTGTGCAGCTCGTACCGCTCGCCGTCGAGCTGGAAGCCGCAGGCGGCCATCAGCTCGACGGTGCCCGGGGCGTCGGCGTCCGAGCCGTCCCGCTGGTCGGCGAAGAGCGGCTCGAACCGGAGCCGGCAGCCGCTCTGCTCCCACCAGTTGAAGTGGTCCTCCGCCATGGCGCCCCGGTAGTGCGAGACCAGCCGGGTGCCGTCGGTGAGGGCGGGGATGACCTCGTGCAGGCTGCCGAGGTAGCCGTACGGCTCCACCGCTAGGGCCCAGCCGTCCAGTTCGGTGACGGCGACGAGCAGCCGGTCGTCGTCCTCGCCGAGGAGGGCCTTGGCCTCCTCGTCCTCGCCGTCGTCGAAGGTCTCCCAGGCCTCGACCACCGTGTCCAGCCCGGTGACCTCGCGGCCGGGCACGGCGTCGAAGCGGCGCAGCAGTTCGTCGGCGGCGATCCCCTGGACGTGAGTGAGGCAGTAGGCCTTGCCCAGGACGGGGTAGCGCTGGTCGAACCAGGTGTAGTCGGTGGCGTGTGCGGCGGTCATGCGCAGATGCTGTCAGACGGCTCTGACAGCGACCCCGCCACCCCGGCTGAGAGCCGGCCCTGGGCAGTGCCGCCCCGGCTCAGAGCCAGGCCGGTGCGTCCGTCCCCCAACGCCCGGGCGGGCGCGACCAGTCGGCGGGCGCACCCTCGTAGCCGATCGGCGGCAGGGCGTGGCGCAGCCGCCCGTACGCGGAGTCCGTCTCGGCGAGCCACCGGGACGGGTCGTACGGCTCGGCGGTCCCACCCGGTACGGCGGCCTCCCGTTCGATGCCGTGCAGCAGCCAGGCGGCGGTGCCGGCCAGGGAGAAGCGCAGGTGGCGGCCGCCGGGGCGGCGGGTGCGCTGCTCGGTGAGGGCGCGCAGGACGGCGGCGGCGACGAGGTAGCCGGTGCCGTGGTCGAGGGCTTGGGCGGGCAGGACGCCGGGGTGGCCGTCGGGGGCGGCCTCGTGGGCGGCGATGCCGACGCCGGCCTGGACCAGGCTGTCGAAGCCGCGCCGCCCGGCCCACGGGCCGGTCCAGCCCCAGGCGCAGAGCTGGGCGACGATCAGGTCGGGGCGGCGGGCGAACAGCGCGTCGGGGGCAAGACCGTGGGCGTCCAGGGCGCCGGGGCGGTAGCCGGTGACGACGACGTCGGCGGTGGCGAGCAGTTCCTCGAAGACGGCCCGGTCGGTGGGCTCGGCGAGATCGAGGCGGGCCGAGCGCTTGCCGAAGCCGGTGTCGGCGTGGGCGTCCTCGGCCTCGGGCAGCCGGGGCGAGTCGATGCGCAGGACGTCGGCGCCGAGCAGGGCGAGGGTGCGGGTGGCGACCGGTCCGGCGATCACCCGGGTGAGGTCGAGGACCCGGACCCCGGCGGCGGGCCGGTCGACCGGGGCGTCGCCGAGCGCGCGGGCGGGCGCACCGCCGGCACCGGCGGTGGCGGTGGCACCGACTTCCCGGTACTCCACCAGGGGGTGCACGGCCGAACTCACCGGCGCGACGGCCACCGCGAGCGCCCCCGCCGCGTACGCGCGCTCCTGGACCTGCTCGGCCGGCAGTTTGCCGAGCACCTCCGCGAGCTGCTCGGGCCCGGCGTCCACGGCGAGGCCGAGGGCGGCCAGCAGCCGGGTGCGGTGGTGCGGGTAGTTGGCGTGGGTGCGCACCCAGCCGTCGGCGGTGCGCCAGAAGCCGGAGTGCGGGGCGAAGCTGACGGGCGTCCGGCCGTCGATCGTCAGGTGCCGCTCGCTGACGAAGGCGGTGGCGACCGCGCCCTGGTCCACCCGGACGGCGGGGACCGGACCGCCGCTGCGGAGGGCGGCGAGCTCGGCGGCGGCGAGCGAGCAGACGGCCACGGTGGCCCGGGCCAGGCGCCGCACCGGCAGGCCGGAGGGCAGGACGTCGTCCGGGCCGTGGAAGCGCACCCGCGCCGGCAGGTCGGCCGGTCCGCCGAGGGCCGTCCAGGCGTCGACGGTGGGACGGTCGGCGGGCTCACCCCCGGCGTTCACGGCGTTCACGGCCTTCACGCCCTTCACGGCGTTCACGGAACGGACAGGTCCTGCGGGCAGCGGACGATCAGTCATGCCCGGCATTGTGCTCCCTTTCCCGGGTGCCCGCCGTGACGCCCGCCACCAGCACCCGGCAGCGCCGCGGAGGCCGGGTAGGGTGCGAACCGGGGGCCGCGGCGGCCACCCGTACGGGGGCAGAGCGACGCACCACGACACGGGGGGATGAAGTGAATGTGATCCGCCGCCTCGAACTGGGGTATTTCGTCCGGCCGGCCTCCGAGGTGGGCGGCCCGGAGCCACGGGTGGAGCCGGTGCTCGCGTACCTGGTCCGGCGCCCGGAGGGGCTGCTGCTGTTCGACACCGGGATCGGCGGCGGCGCGCCGGAGACCGAGGCGCACTACCGCCCGGTCCGCCGTCCGCTGCCGGAGGCGCTCGCCACGGCCGGGGTCTCCGTCGCCGACATCGACCTGGTGGTCAACTGCCACCTGCACTTCGACCACTGCGGCGGCAACCCGCTGCTCGCCGGCACGACCGTCCTGGTCCAGGCGAGTGAGCTGGCCACCGCCCGGCGCGGCGACTACACCATCGACGCGCTGGTCGACTTCCCCGGCGTCGAGTACCGCGAGCTCGACGGCGAGGCGGAGGTCTGGCCCGGCGTCCGGGTGCTGCCCACCCCCGGCCACACCGAGGGCCACCAGTCGCTGCTGGTCGAGCGCCCGGGCGGCGGCCCGGTCCTGCTCGCCGGGCAGGCGTACGACTTCGCCACCGAGTACGGTCAGGCGCTGCTCGCCCGGCGGGCGGCGCGCGAGGGCGTGGCGGCGCCGCTGCCCGGCTACCGCGCCTGGCTCGACCGCGTGGCGGAGTACGGGCCGCGCCGGGTGCTGTTCGCGCACGACCACGCGGTGTGGGAGCCGGGCGAGTAGCCGTACCCGATGCCTCGGCACCCGGGATGTCGAACCCCGCGGACCGCTCAGAAGGTGATCAGAAGACGGTCAGAAGGCGGTTCAGAAGACGGTCAGAAGTCGGTTCAGAAGGCGAAGCCCAGCGAGCGGACCCGGTGGTCGAAACTGGACGGGACGAGCTCCGGCTCGCCGACCGAGCGCGCCTCGGGCAGGCGGGTGAACAGCTCCCGGAACAGTGCCGTCATCTCCTGCCGGGCCAGGTGCGCGCCAAGGCAGTAGTGCGGGCCGCCGCCGCCGTAGCCGAGGTGGGGGTTGGGCGTGCGGGTGATGTCGAAGGCGTCCGGGTCGGGGAAGACCGCGTCGTCGCGGTTGGCCGAACCGTAGAACAGGGCGACCTTCTCGCCCGCGCGCAGCAGGGGACCGCCGGGGCCGCCGAGCTCGTGGTCGACGGCGACGGTCCGGTTGAACTGGATGATCGGTGTGGCGTGGCGGACCATCTCGTCCACCGCGCCGCCGAGCCGCCCGTCCAGGTCGGAGAGGAGCAGGGCCCGCTGCTCGGGGTGGACGGTCAGCAGGTGCAGGCCGTGGGCGAGCGCGTTGCGGGTGGTCTCGACCCCGGCGACCAGCAGCAGGGTGAAGAAGGCGCCGAGCTCGCGGCCGGTGAGCCGGCGGCCGTCCACGTCGGCGGTGACCAGCGCGGAGATCAGGTCCTCGGCCGGTCGGCGCCGCCGCTCCCGGCCGATCCCGGCCACGATGCCCTGCATGCGGGCGAGCGCCCGCAGCCCGCGCCCGGGCGCCCGCAGCCGGTGGCGCAGCGAACGGGCCACGCCGATGTCCGCGGAGGTGCGGTTGACCAGGTCGAGGATGGCGCGGCGCGGCTGCTCGGGGATGCCCATCATGGTGCAGATCACCCGGAACGGGAGTTCGGCGGCGACCGCGGTCACGAAGTCCTCCGGCCGGTCCCGCTCGACCCGGTCGACCAGGGCGGCACTGATGCGCCGGACGTCCTCCTCGACCCGGCCGAGCAGCCGCGGCGTGAACGCCCGCGAGACGATCCGGCGCAGCTGGGCGTGGCGGGGGTCGTCCAGGTTGACCATCGAGTCGCCGAACAGCAGCCGCACCCAGCGGGCGGGGGCGGGGGTGGTGACGCCGGGGCCACTGAGGAAGACGGCGGGGGTGCGGCTGGCCTCGACCACGTCGGCGTGGCGGACCAGGGCGTGGAAGCCCTTGCCGGTGGCGCGGTCGCCGAAGAACACCGGACCGGGGCGGCGGCGCAGCTCGGCGAAGGCGGCGGCGCGGGCGGGGGCGGGCAGCCGCCAGAAGCGGGGGTCCGCGAGGTCGGCGAGGTCGGCGGTTCCGGCTGCGTCGGGCGTACCGCTCGCGTCGGGGGTCCTGGCTTCCTCGGTGGGCGCGCCCGAGTCGGCGGGCTTGGCAAAGTCGGCAAAGGACTCCGCGGGTTCCCTCGCGGCTCCCGTCAGGGCTTCGGCTGGGGCTTCCGTCGGGGTCGTCGGGGTCTCCAAGGCCGGACCTCCCTGCTCTGGACGTCGTCGCTCCGACACCTACGGAACGCACCGGCTCGTGCACATCTAGTGAGCAAGCGGTGAGTGCTTGTCAAACCGCACCGATGGTCGTACGAGCGGCTGTTCGGGTCGGCGCGCCGGGGAGGACGGCGGCGGAGCGGGCCGCCGGGCGGCCGGGCATGGTCTCACGGGCCGGAACCGGCCATGACCGGAGGGTGCGGTACGGACCGGGCGGGGTGAGTGCGACGATGAGTGCCATCGTGATGACCGACCGGATCCGCCTGCTGCGCGCCGCGGTCTTCGCCGCGCTGTGCGTGGCGATGGCCGCCACCGCGCACGTCGCCATGGCCGGATCCGGGGTCTCCCCGACGGTGCTGGCCGGCGCGTTCGGGGCGGTCCTGGGGCTGACCTGGCTGCTCGCCGGCAAGCGGCGCGGGCTCGGTGCGATCAGCGTCTGGATGATCGCCGCGCAGACCGCACTGCACCAGCTGTTCGAACAGGCCGGGGCGCTCGGCCGAAGGGGCGGCGGCCTCGGCCGGCTCGCCACCACGGACTGGGCCGCCCTGCTGCTCTGCAACCCGGACCGCGCGCCCGGCGGGCTCTCGCCGGTCGAGCTGGCCCGGATGGCGGGCATCGACCCGGACGTGCCGCCGACCGCCGGCAGCCTGCGCCCGATGGCCGGAATGCACCACGGTGCCGCGGGGGCAGGGGCCTCCGCCGACGGGACGGCCATGGACATGGGCCTGCCCGGGATGGCGGGGATGCCCGGCATGTCCCACCCGATGCCCGGAGGCATGTCCGACCCGACGACGGGCGGCCTGACGCACGACATGGCGGGCGGCATGTCCCACGGGATGTCCCACGGCATGTCGCTGGGGATGGCCGCCGCCCACGTGCTGGCCGCGCTGGCCTGCGCGCTACTGCTCTGGCGTGGTGACGCGGCACTGGTGCGGCTCTTCGACCTGCTCGGCGCGTTCGGCGCCGTCGTCGCGGGCGCCTTGCTGCTCCCACTGCTGGCGCTCTTCGCGCGCCCCTTCGGCTACCGGGCCCCGGCGCCGCCCAGGCCCGCCGACGACCGAGCCCGGCCGCCCCGGTCGGTGCTGCTCACGCATGCCGTGGTCCGGCGCGGGCCGCCGGCGTTCGCCCTCGCCTGCTGACGCGCCCGCCGCCGCAGTCCCCCGGCCGCCTCCGGCCCCCGGAACCCCGCGACGGGCAGGTCGCCCTGCCGCACGGCCGTGCCTTCCACCGCCGTACCGCCAGGGCGCGGGCCCGCGTCCACCGCCGCGCATCCCGGCTCTCCGGGAGGCACGGCATGCCGCGCGGCCGCCCACGGACGCCGACGGTGCCGCCCTGAGCAGCACCGTTCCCAGCCTTCCCCTCGGGACCTTTCCATGCCTGACTACGACGGCGCACCGGCCCCGGCCGGCGCCACCGTCCTACCGCTCCGTGGCCTGTGGGCCTTCCGGAGCGCGACCGCCCGGCCCCTCGGCCGGCCCGATCTCCGTCAGCCCGATCTCCTTCAGTCCGGCGTCCTTCAGCCCGGCGAGCAGGCGGGCCGACCACTCCGGCGGCGGCCCGTCGGCGGCGCCCGCCCGGACGTGGCCGCGCAGCAGCTCCGCCCGGTCCAGCCACTCCCGGCAGCCGGTGCAGCGCGCAACGTGCTTGTCGAGCCGTGCCTGCGCCAGACCGCTCGGTTCGCCGTCGAGCCGGGCGGACAGAGCGGTACGGAACTGCGCGCATCTCATATGCCCATCGTCCCGCACGACCACCGAGGCGGGACCGGCCGGGTCGGAGGCCGCCGTGGATGACGAGCAGCTCACCGCACTCGCACTGACCGCCCGCTCCGGCCGGGCGGCAGACGTCGAGGCCTTCGTCCGCGCGACCCAGCGCGACGTCTGGCGCTTCGTCGCCCACCTGACCGACGTGCAGTCCGCCGACGACCTCGCACAGGAGACCTTCTTGCGCGCACTACGCAGCCTGCCCGCGTTCGCGGGGCGCTCCTCGGCCCGCACCTGGCTGCTCTCGATCGCCCGGCGCACGGTGATCGACCGCTACCGGATGGCCGCCGCCCGGCCACGCCTCGCGGCACTGCCGGACTGGCAGGAGGCGGCGGAGCGACAGAGCGGCGTGCCGGGGGCCGGATTCGAGGACGGCATCGCACTCGACGACCTGCTCGACCGGGTGCCCGCCCAGCGGCGGGAGGCCTTCGTCCTGACCCAGGTCGTCGGGCTGAGCTACGCCGAGGCGGCCGAGGTCGCCGGCTGCCCCGTCGGCACCGTCCGCTCCCGGGTTGCCCGGGCACGGGAGGAACTGATCGCGCGCCTGCGGGCGGCCGAGGCCGTGGAGCTCGTGGCCGCCTGCTGAGCGGCGACGGCGAAACAGCCGACAGATGACAGATTTCGAAATCTGTCGGCTGTCGGCTGTCGGCTGTCGGCTGTCGGCTGTCGGCTGTCGGCTGTCGGCTGAAATCTGTCACTCGTTCGCTGAACACCGCCACCGAAAAATTCCCCCAAGTGTTCGGAACCGGAGCCGTCGCGCCCCCGACTGCTGTACCGGACCCCGCCGCCGGGGCGGTGTCCGGTACGGCAGAACGGGAACGGAGGGACTCCATGGCAGCGCAACAGCCGACGGCCGCCGACTCACTGACGGGCAGTCAGCCACAACCCGTCGACCGCTGGAGCCTGGTCGTGGCCGCGGGCCTGCTCTCGTTCGTCGCGATGCTCGACATGAACGTGGTCAACCTCGCGCTCACCGACATCTCGGCCGGCCTGCACGTCTCCCCCGGGGTCGCCCAGTGGGCCGTTCTCGGCTACCAACTCCCGCTCGTCGCACTCCTCCTGCCCGCCGGACGGTGGCTGGACCAGGTCGGCACCCGGTCCGCGCTGCTGCTCGCGGTCGGCTGCTTCGCCGGTTGCAGCGTGCTGGCGGCCGCGGCCCCGTGGGCGGGTTGGCTGATCGCGGCCCGGCTGCTGCAGGGCGCCTTCGGGGCCGTCCTCTTCGTCCTGATGCCGGTGCTCGCCGCGACGTCCGTCCGATCCGAGTTGCGCGGGCGGGCGATGAGCGTGCCCGCGACCCTCGGACCGCTCGGCGCCGTGACCGGTCCGGTCGTCGGCGGCCTGCTGCTGGACCACCTCGGCTGGCGGGCGATCTTCCTGGTCAAGCTGCCGGTCTGCCTGGCCGCCGTGCTGATCGTGCGGCGGCACGCCCCGCGGCGCGGCGGGCTGCGCCTGCCCGACCGGGGCTCGCTCGGCGACGCCGCCCTGATCGGTGGTGCCATGGCCGCCGTCCTGCTCGGGCTCACCCTGGCCCCGGAGGCGCCGCAGTGGCTCCTGCTGGCGCTGCCCGCCGCGCCGCTGGTGCTGCTGTGGCTGCGCCGCCCCGGCGGCCGGCCGGTGGCCGAGGTGCTGCGGGCCGCCGGGACCGCCGGGGTCAACGCCTCGGTGCTGGCGCTCGCCGCCGGCTTCGCGGCCTGCCACTACCTGCTCGCCCAGCACCTGCGCGGCCCTCGGGGCGAGAGCGCCACGGCCACCGCGCTGACCATGCTGGCGTTCCCGCTCGGCATGGTGCTGGCCGGGCGGGTCGGCGGCCGACTGGCCGACCGTTGGGGCGCCCGACCGACCGCGCTCACCGGCGCCGCCGTCACCACTCTCGGCCTGGCCCTGCTCGTCCCGCTGGACGCCGGCTGGTCCGCCCTCGACATCGCCGCCCGGCTCGCCCTCGCCGGTGCCGGGATGGGCCTCAACGGCGGCCCCACCCAGGCCCTGGTGATGACCGCCTCCCCGCCCGGAAAGCTCGCCACCGCCGGGTCCGCCGTCCAACTCGCCCGCAGCCTCGGCTTCGCCGTCGGACCGGCCCTCGCCACCGCCGCCGCGTCGGCCGGGAGCCGCGACACCACCGGGACCCGCGCCGGGATCGCCCTGGCCGCCGCGGTCGCGGCGACCGCCGTCGCCCTGCTCGCCCTGCACCGCCGCCGCCCCACGACCTGACAGTCCGCGCACCGTACCGAAGGACCACCCCAGATGACCGACACGATCCCCGACACCGCCCCCGACCCGATACCCGGCCCCGCCCCCGACCCGATCGCCGACCCTGTCCCCGGCTCGGCCGCGACCTACGACACCCCGCGTTGCCCGTACGGGTACGACCGGCTTCCCTCCCCCGTCCCGCTGTACGGTCCGGCGTACAAGAGCGACCCGTACCCGCTGTACCGGCGGATGCGCGAGGCCGGGCCGGTGCACCGGGTGGAGTTCCCGAGCGGCATCCACGCCTGGCTGGTCACCGGCTACCAGGCCGCCCACGCGGCCCTCAACGACCCGCGCCTCGGCAAGAACCACGCGCTGGGCAACGACGATTGGCGCCGACTCGCGTCGATCATGCCCGAGCCGCAGCACTCGCAGCTCCAGGTCCACCTGCTCCACCAGGACCCGCCCAAGCACACCTCGATGCGCCGGCTCGTCCTGGACGCCTTCGCGCCGCGCCGGGTGGAGTCCCTGCGCCCCCGGCTTCAGGAGCTGGCCGACGCCCTGGTGGACGAGCTGCCCGAGGCCGGCGGCGCCGACCTGGTGGCCGGTTTCGCAGCCCACTACCCCTTCCGGGTGCTCGCCGAAGTCATCGGCCTCCCAGCCGAGTTGGCGGACCGCTTCGACCGTGACTGGGGCAAGGTGGTCCAGCCCGTCGGCCCGCAGGACCCCGGCCGCCCGGCGTACGAGGCGCGGCTGCGCGGCCTGCAGCGGTACATCGCCGACGTGGTCGCCCGCAAGCGCGCCGACTGCCGGGAGCCCGGCTGGACGGAGTCCGAGGACCTGCTCGGCCGGCTCGTCGCCGCCCACGACGCGGGCGAGTTGAGCCGCGAGGAGCGGGACTCCATGGTGTTCCAACTGCTGGTCGCCGGGCAGGAGCCGGTCACCAACCAGATCACCACCATGCTGATCGCCCTGCTGCGCCACCCCGAGCAGCTCGACCGGTTGCGCGACGGCATCGACGAGCCCGGCCTGCTCGACCGTGCGGTGGAGGAACTGCTCCGCCACGACGCCGCGTTCGAGCTCACCACCTGGCGGTTCTTCGCCGAGGACAGCGACCTGTTCGGCACCACCGTGCCGGCCGGCGACTCGGTGATCGTCTCGCTCTGCGCCGCCAACCGCGACGAATCCCGGTTCCCCGAGGCCGACCGCCTCGACCTCGACCGCTCCCCCAACGCCCACCTCGCCTTCGGCCACGGCATCCACTACTGCCCCGGCGCCGCCCTGGCCCGGGCCGAACTCCGGATCGCCATCGGCACCCTGCTCACCCGCCTGCCCGGGCTGCGCCCGGCGAATGCCCCCGGGGACGACCTGGCCGACCTCACCTGGATCCCCGCCGTCCTGGCCCGCGGGGTCAACCGCCTCCCCGTCGCCTACGACCGGCGCCGCTGACCGCCGCTGACCCGGGGCCCCCCGCATCCGATACCCGGCTCCGCCTGCCCGAGCCCGCCCCACACCACCATCCGTGGAGGACCCACCATGCCGCCCGCCGGCACCGCCACCACTCCGATCACCGTCACCGGCACCGGCACCGGATCAGGACCCACGGCCGAGGCCGAGCGCCTCGCCGCCCGCATCCTCGATCTCCTGCTGCCGAACCGCCGCGCCGCCGACCCGGAGTTCGACGCCCGACCGGAGCACTTCCCGCTGCAGCTCGCGCAGTTGGCGGACTTCATCGCCGCCGGCGAACCGATCGTGTTCACCCTGCCCGGGTTCCCCTGCAAGTCGCCGAACCCGGCGAAGGTGCTCGGCCACCTGCCCGACGAGGGCGAACGACTGTCGCTGACCTTCCTCGACCGGCTCTGCGCCGAGATCGGCCGCCTCCACGAGCCCGGCGCCCGGATGCTGATCTGCTCCGACGGGCACATATTCGGCGACCTGATCAACGTCCCGGACGACCACATCGACGCCTATTCCGACGAGTTGACCGCCATGATCGCCCGCGAGGGTCTCGGCCACCTCGCCACCTTCGACCTGCGGGCCGTCCTCGGCGACCTCCCGTACGACGAGAAGAGAGCCCGGGTGCACGAGCGCTACGCCCCCACCGTCGAGGAGTTGCGCGAGCAGGTGCTGGCCGAGGAGGAGACCCTTCGGCTCTACCGCGGCATCACCCGCTTCCTCACCGAGGACTCCATCGGCTTCACCGGCACCCGCTCGGCCCTGCAGCGGGAGTGCCGCCGCCGCGCCTACGGGGTGATCCAGCGCAGCCGTGCCTGGGGCGAGTTGATCGCCGAGCAGCACCCCCGGGCCGTCCGGCTCTCCATCCACCCGCAGCCGGCCGGCGTCTCCAAGTTCGGCATCCGGCTGCTGGCAGCGGCCGACGTCTGGACCACGCCCTGGCATTCCTCGGCACTCCACCGAGCGGACGGTGGATGGGAGTTGCTACGCAGCGAGGAGGCCGCACGGCTCGGCCGGCTGGTGCTGCGCGACGGCCGACCGAGCCACTACGAGGGCCACGTCGAAGGCCATGTCGAGGGCCATGGCCAGAGCGACGACCGGGGCCACGACCCGGGCCACGGCCAGAGCCACGACGCGAGCCGCTGAAAGGCGGACTACGTCCCGATCACGGAGGCCACCGCACCGGCCGGGGTGCGGTGGTCGAAGGCGATCAGCGGGTCGCCGGTGAGCGGGTGCTCGATCACCGCCGCCCGTACCCCGAAGACCTCCGCCAGCAGCTCGGGGGTCAGTACCTCGCGCGGCGCCCCCGAGGCCACCAGGGCGCCGCGGTGCAGGACGTGCAGCCGGTCGCAGACCGAGGCGGCGGCGTTGAGGTCGTGCAGGGCGACCAGCGTGGTGCGGCGCTGCTCGCGCAGCAGGGCGAGGAGTTCGACCTGGTGCCGGACGTCCAGGTGGTTGGTCGGCTCGTCCAGCACCAGGACGTCCGGCTGCTGCGCGAGCGCGCGGGCCAGCAGCACTCGTTGCCGTTCCCCGCCGGACAGTTGGGTGAAGCGGCGGTCGCCGGCGGTCGCCATGCCGACCCGGGCCAGGGCCTCGGCGGTGATCCGGTGGTCCTCGGCGTCGTCGGCGGCGAAGGCCCGCTTGTACGGGGTGCGGCCCATCGCGACCACCTCGCGGACGCTCAACTCGAAGTCCCCGCCGCGCTCCTGGGGCAGCGCGCCGATGTGCCGGGCGGACTGGGCCGGCCGCAGCTCCGCCAGGTCCCGCCCGGCCAGCAGCACCCGCCCGGTGCTCGGCCGCAGGTGCCGGTAGACGGTGCGCAGCAGGCTGGACTTGCCGCTCCCGTTGGGCCCGACCAGTCCGGCGATCTCCCCCTCCTCGGCGACCAGGTGGACCCCGGCCACCACCGTCCGCCCGGCCAGGGCGACACTCAAGTCCTCGACGGCGATCCTCAATTGCGCTCCAGTCGTCGGTCCAGCAGGTAGAGCAGGGTGGGGGCACCGAGGACGGCGGTGACCACGCCGATCGGCAGTTCCTGGCCGTCCAGGGCGGTGCGGGCCACGGTGTCGACGACGACCAGCAGCAGCGCCCCGGTGAGCGCGGACAGCGGCAGCAGGCGCCGGTGGTCGCCGCCGAGGAGCAGGCGGCAGACGTGCGGCACCATCAGGCCGACGAAGCCGATCGCGCCGGAGACGGCGACCAGCATCCCGGTGAGCACGCTGGTGACGACGAAGACCTCGCGGCGCAGTCGGGCGACGTCCACGCCGAGCCCGGCGGCCGTCTCGTCACCCATCAGCATCGCGTTGAGCCCCCGGGCACGGGCCTGCAGCAGGGCCAGGCCGAGCGCCACGGCTACGGCGGGGACGGTGAGCTGGGCCCAGACGGTGCCGCCGAGGCTGCCCATGAGCCAGAACAGCACGCCCCGGGTCTGCTGCTCGTCGCGGGTCTGCAGGACGAGGTAGCTGGTGACGCCGCCGAGGAACTGGGCGATGCCGATGCCCGCGAGGACCAGGCGCAGCGGGGAGAAGCCGCCGCCGCGCCGGGCCATCAGCCAGACCAGGGAGAAGGCGGCGAGCGCGCCGGCGAACGCCGCCAGGGAGACGGTGAGGCCGAGCGCGCTGCCGAAGGAGAGCTGGAGCCCGAAGGTGGTGCCGAGGACGATGGCGGCGACCGCCCCGAGGGAGGCGCCGGAGGAGATGCCGAGGAGGTACGGGTCGGCGAGCGGGTTGCGGACCAGCGCCTGGACGGCGGTGCCGACCAGGCCGAGACCGGCGCCCACCACGGCCGCCAACAGGGCGCGCGGGACGCGAAGTTGCCAGACGATGAGGTCGCGAGTGCCGGGTTCGGCGGCCCGCCCGGTGAGCCGGCGGGCGACCACCGACCACACCTCGCCGGGCGGGATGTCCACCGCGCCGAGCGAGACGGCTGCGGTCAGCGCGAGCACCAGGGCGACGGTGAGGACGGCGGCCAGCGGCCCGGCCCGCAGCGTGCGGGCCGGGCGGCCGGTGCCGGCTGCCTCGTTCGCGGTCTCGGCCTCGGCCTCGGCCTCGGCGTGAACGGCCGACGTCACCTTCTACTGCCCGTTCTTGACGAGGTCGGGGTGGACGGTCGCCGCGATCTGCCGGACGGCGTCGGCGTTGCGCACACCCGCGATGGTGGTCGCCTCGGAGCCGAGCCGGACGAAGTGCCCCTCCTGGACGGCCTTCAGGCCCTGGGTCGCCGGGAAGCTCTTCAGGAACGCCTCGGCGTCGTCGAAGGCCTTGCGGGTGGCCTCCTCGCTGCCCCGGTTGCGGACGGCGAGCTGGATCCAGTCCGGGTTCTTGGCGACGACATCCTCCCAGGAGCCGGGCTTGAAGTCGGCGTCGCAGTCGGCGAACACGTTGCGCGCCCCAGCCTGGGTGATCACCGCGTTGGCGACCTGCCGGCCGCAGACCGCCACCGGCTGCTTGGTACCGGCGTCGAAGTCGAAGACGAAGTAGCTCGGCCGCTGCCCCTCCGGCACGGCGGCGAGCGCGGTGCGCACCTCGCCGACCTGCTTCTCCATCCCGGCCACCAGCTCCTCCGCGCGGGCGGCGGTGCCGGTGACGGCGCCGAGCCGGCGGATGTCGTCCTCGACGCCCCCGAGGTCGGTGCGCGGCGCCTTGGCGGCCTTCGGGGTCCCGGCGCAGGCGGTGGAGAGCAGGTAGACGTGCTGGATGCCGGCCGCCGCGAACTCCTCCTCGCTCGGTCCGGTGGCGCCGCCGCCCATCATCGGCATCGCACTGAAGGTGTCGACGTACAGGTCGGCGCCGGAGCCGAGCAGCTTCTCCTTGGGAATGGCCTTGTCCCCCAACACCGGGACCTTGCCGCCCTGTTCGGCGAGGTCGGCCGGCAGGGTGCCCTTGCCGGGCGGGAAGCCGGTGCCGACCACCCGGTCGCCGGCGCCGAGCCGGAGCAGCATCTCCAGGCTCGACGCGTTGCTGGTGACGATCTTCGTCGGTGCCTTGGCGATGGTGGTCTCCTTGCCCGCGCAGTCGGCGACCTTCACCGGGTAGGCGCCGCTCGGGGCGGCCTGGGCGGTGACGGAGTCGCCCCGTCCACCCCCGCCACCGCTCCCGCAGGCCGTGGCGAACAGGGCGACGGCGGCCGCGATTCCGCAGACAACGCGTGGGCGCATGACAACTCTCCTGGTCGGTGGTCCGTGCTCGGGCCCGTGCTGCGGACCCGGACCAGGTAGTCGGACGACCCGGGCGGCGGGTTCCCGCAGGATTCACGGACCGCTCGCACAGGCCGACGCCATCCCGACCGGCCCGCAGGACCCGGCCTGGATCCGGCCTGGATCCGGCCTGGATCCGGCCTGGATCCGGCCTGGATCCGGCCTGGATCCGGCCTGGATCCGGCCTGGATGCGGCCTGGACCCGGCCTGCAGGATCCGGGACGCAGGATCCGTGACGCAGGCCTGGCCTAGGCTGGCCCGATGGCCGACCCCACCGCGCTGCGCGACGACCTCGACCTCCCCGTCCGGCTCGGGCCGCGCCCGCCCCGCCGGGTGGTCTCGCTGGTGCCCTCGCTGACCGAGGCGGTCGCCGCCACCGCGCCCGGGCTGCTGGTCGGCGCCACCGACTGGTGCAGCCACCCCGCCGACCTGGCCGTCACCCGGATCGGCGGCACCAAGAACCCGGACGTCCCGGGCATCCTCGCGCTCGAACCCGACCTCGTCATCGCCAACGACGAGGAGAACCGGCGCCCCGACCTGGACGCGCTGCGGGCGGCCGGCGCCCCGGTCTGGGTCACCGACATCCGCACCCTGGACGACGCCTTCCGCTCACTGGACCGGCTGCTGACCACCGCCTGCCGACTGACGCGCCCCGCCTGGCTGGACGAGGCGGAAGCGGCCTGGGCGCCGGTCGGACCGGTCAGGCCTGTCGGACCAGTCGGGTCAGTCCGGCCGGTCGGGCCGGTCGGGCCGGTCGGGCCGAGCCGAGCGGTCCAGGAGCCCGACGGCCCGAGGGCGATCGTGCCGATCTGGCGCCGCCCGTGGATGGTCCTCGGCCGCGACACCTTCGCCGGGGACCTGCTGCGCCGTCTGGGCCTCCGACTCGTCCACGCCGACCACCCCGAGCGCTACCCGGCCATCCCGCTGCCCGAACTGCTGGCCTGCCGACCGGAGTTGGTGGTGCTGCCGGACGAGCCGTACCGCTTCACCGCCGAGGACGGCCCGGAGGCGTTCCCCGGAACACCGGTCGCACTGGTCAGCGGACGGCACCTGACCTGGTACGGACCGTCCCTCGTCACGGCACCGGCCGTCCTGCGGCAGGCGCTCGGCCACCCGTTCACACAAGGCCGGAGCGGCACCTCATAGGATGACCGCCACGCGCCGGGACCACCGGTGACCAGTGGGGGGACCACAGATGAGAGTGAGCACCACACGGCGGACCCTGGTCCTGGTGTCGGCAGTCGCCGTGGCGACCGCCGTCCTGGCGGGCTGCGGCACCGAGCACGCCGACAAGCACCAGGACGCGGCGGGCGGCAGCACCGTGGTGACCGCGAGCGACGGGCCCAGCGGGCCCTCCAGCACGAGCCCGTCCGCGAGCGAGGCCCCCAGCCCGACCGCCCCGGCGACCGCGACGCCGACCGCAGGCGCGGGCGCCGGTGCCTCGCCGAGCCCGAGCCCGAGCGCCCCCGCCGGCAAGGCCGGGAAGGCCGCGCCGAGCACGCCGCCGGGCACCGCCGCCAAGGCCGGCGGCGGCAACCTGCCCGCCGGGGTGACCACCCAGCCGCCGGTCGCCAAGCCCGTCGTCGCGGCCCCGGTACCGACCGCCAAGCCCGGCCCGGTCGCGCCCCCGCCACCACCCGCGCCGCCGACCCCGCACGTGCCGCCGCTGCAGAGCAGCTGCAAGCCCAGCAAGCCCCGGCCGGACGACCCCAAGGAAGCCGTCTCGGCCGCCCTCACCGCCGCCGCCGGCCAGTCCCGGACGCTCAAGCTGAGCACCGGCGGCACCGACCAGCTCCCACCCCTGCCCGTCAACCTGGTCAAGGCGATCGCCTGGCAGGAGAGCGGCTGGCAGTCCGGCATCCTCGCCTGCGACGGCGGGATCGGCACCATGCAGGTCATGCCGAACACCATCAGCTGGATGAACGGCAAGTTCGGCACCACCTCGGACGCCAACACGCTCACCGGGAACGTCCAGCTCGGCACCCAACTGCTCGGCTGGCTCGCCGCCTACTACGGTGACTCCTCCTTCGGCGGCACGTACGACCTCTCCCCCGACCCGGCCACCGGCAAGACACCGCTGCTCGACCTGGTCGTCTCCGCGTACAACGCGGGCGCGGGCAACGTGCACTACAACGCCGTCACCGACCCGACCACGGGCGAGGTCGTCGGCAGCCTGGTCATCCCCAACCCCGGGTACGTCGCCAGCGTGAAGGCACTGATGTCCAGCCAGCCGTGGAACAAGGCGGGCTGACGCAGTCCCCCGGGACATGGCAGGGCCCGGGACGCACGATCGCGTCCCGGGCCCTGTCCGTCCGGCGGTTTCCCCTCGTCAGCCGCGCGCGGCGGTGACGGCGGCGCCCAGCGCCTCCTTGATCCTGGGGCCGAGCCGGCCGAAGCCCAGCTCCTTCATGGCCGCCCGCAGCAGCTCCTCGTCGCTCCGCTCCACACCGTCGCCGTCCACCCACCGCACGACGGCAAGCAACTCGTCGGCCGAGTAGGCGGTCACGGGGCGACCGGGCGTGAAGTCCGGCTTCGCAGCACGGGCAGCGTCCTCGTCGGCGACGGGGGCATCCGCCTCGGCGGCTGCCTCCTCGGCGACGGGCTCCTCGGCGGGCTCCACGACGGCGGGCTCCACGACGGCGGGCTCCACGACGGCGGGCTCCACGACGGCGGGCTCCTCGACGGCGGGCTCCTCGACGGCGGCCTCAGGCTCGACCTCGGCAGCAGGCTCCTCCACCTCGGCGGCCGGCTCCTCCACCTCTACGGCAACAGCCTCGGTCTCGGGCTCGGCCACTGGGGCCTCGGCCTCGGCGACGGGCTCCTCGGCCACGACCTCGGCCACCGGCTCGACATCGGCAGCTTCCTCAGCAGCCACCGTCACCTCGGCAACGGGCTCCTCAGCGACAACCTCGGCCACCGCCACGTCGTCGGCAGCCTCGTCAATCTCGGCGGTGGGCTCCTCGTTGACGACCTCGGTCTCCTGGTCGGTCGTCTCCACCTCGGCAGCAGGCTCGTCCGATTCGACTACCGGCTCCTCCGCGACGACCTCGGTCTCCGTCACCTCGGCTTCAGCCTCGACCGCAGTCTCAGCAGCGGGCTCCTCGACCTCGGCGGCCGACTCGGCCTCCTCCGCCGCAGCCTTCTCCACCGCTGCGGCCTCGGCCAGGGCCGCGGTCGCGGCGGCGACCAGGTCGTCGGCGGCCGGGGAGGGCGCCGGCAGGGAGACCACGGCAGCCGGGGCCTCCTCCTCCGTCAGCTCCTCTGCCACGGTCGGCTCGACGTCGGCGGCGTCCGTGTCGACGTCCGAACCCGACACCGCCTCGGCGTCGACCGCGTCCTCGGTCTCGGTCACGGTCTCGGTCTCGGTCTCGGTCTCGGTCTCGACCACGTCCTCGACTTCGGCGTCGGCCTCAAGCTCGGCAACTGCCTCGGCGGCCTCCTCAGCAGGAGCCTGGGCCGGGACCTCCTCCACGAGCCCGTCCCGCTGCCCACCGGCCAGCGCCTGACGCGCTACCGCTTCAGCGTCGACCTCGACGTCGACCTCCAGCTCGGCCTCCACCTCGGCCTCGCCCTCGACCTCGGTCTCGACCTCCGCGACCGGCTCCGAGACCGGCTCCTCGACCGCCGTCTCCTCGGCAGCAGCCTCCTCCGCCAGCCCGTCCCGCTGCCCGCCCGCCAGCGCCTGGCGGGCCGAGTACGCGGCCTCGGCGGCGCGGCGGTCGGCCTTGGCGGCGGCGAGTTCGGTGAGCAGGTCCCCGAGGCCGGCCTCCTCCAGAGCGGCGCGCAGGCCGCGAATGGTGGGGAGATGGTAGAGGGTGCCCTCGTCGGCTGCGAGCCGTTCGACCAGGTCGATGAGGTCCGCGAAGGGCAGTCCGTCCAGGTCGTGGTCGGGCAGCAGGCGGTCGAGGTCGCGCAGGCCGACGTTGATCGCCTCGAAGGCCTGGGCGGTGCGCTCGACCAGGGCGCCGTCGGCGGGCGCCGCCGGGAGGGTGCCGGCCGGGGCGAGGGCGGCCCAGGCGCGGCGCTCGATCTCGGCGGAGGTGAGGGCCTCGTGCAGGTCCTCGCGGCGGACGCGGCGGTCGTTGGCGAGGGCGGTGGCCTGCTTGCGCAGTGAGCGGCCGCGCAGCCAGGAGAGCTTGACGCCGTTCTCGCGGCGCCAGGCGCTGTCGGCGGTGGCGGCGGCGAGGGCGCCGAGGTCGGCGTCGTAAGCGGCGGTGGTGAGGGTGGCGGCGGTGCGGTGGACCCGCTGGAGCATCTCGACCAGGAGCGCGGTCTTGGCGACGGTGTCCGGCTCGTCCAGCTTGACCTCGGCGGCCAGGGCGGTGACGGCCTCCCAGGTCTGCTGCAGGTCGCGGCCGCGCAGTTCGGCGAGCGCGGTGGAGGCGGCGCGGGCATCCTCCGGGGTGGCGACGGTGTCGACGGCCGCGTACCAGGCGTGGGTGTCGGCGGTGAGGGTGAAGGCCCCGAGTTCGGCGTAGCGGCCGAGGTCTTCGCGGAGGTCGGGCTCCGCGACGGCGTCCTGGGGGTCCTTGACGTCTGCGGCGTCGGCGACGTCCACCGGGTCGGCTGCGTCGGCGTTGCGCGAGTGAAGCACTGTCATGTGAGGTCCGGTTCTGGGCGACGGCGGCGGGGCTGGCGACGAGGGGCGGCGGACCGGTTGCGCGGGGGCTGCCCCTGGGGCGGGGCGAGGGGCGCGCGGTCGGGCTGCCGCTTGTGGAGGCCCAGAATACGGGTGCCCGTTCGAGCCTTGCACGCACCCACCGCCCCGACGGGCCGGTGTCGTATGCCATACCCCCCACCTGGCCGCTACTCGGGGGATCCGCCCGGGTGGTCCGGCCCTGGTCCGGACGGGTGTCCGGGCCGCCGAACGGTGGACGGACCGGGGGTGCGGCGGGGCCGCCGCGGCCGCTCCAGCGGGACCTCGCGGACGCTGGGGCGTGGTCGGCCGAGCGGTGGTCGGTACCCGGCCCGACCGAGGGTGGGCAGGTCGACCGGCGCGAGGTACTCGTGCAGCGCGGTGCGGTGCCACCACGCGCCGGTTTCCCGCAGTTCGCGCCAATCGGTGAACCGGTAAAGGTAGAGGGTCGCCCGGACGTGGGTCGGCGGGGTGTCCGGGAAGGGGTTGTGGCGCAGCAGCCGCAGGGTGGGCGGGTCGCCGGCCAGCAGGCGGGCGACGAGGGGCAGGAACCAGGGGCGGGCGTAGCCGGGCGAGATGCCGGCGAACCACATCAGCCAGTCGAGCCGCAGGTGGTAGGGGGCGTACTGGCGCGGCAGGCGGCGCACGTCGCCGGGTTTGCCCTTGAAGCCGTACTCGCGCCAGACGGTGCGCGGGGTGAGGACCGCCTCGTCGGTGCCCTCGACCACGACCTCCTGACGGAGGCGGTTGACGCTGCCGAAGGCGCCGTAGGTGTTGACGAGGTGGAGGCGGTTGAAGGAGCGGTTCATGACCTGGCCGCGGGAGACCATGTTCCGCACCGGCCAGTAGCTGAGGACGACGACGGCCGCGGTCAGCGCGATCACCAACGCCTCGTACCAGAGCGGGGTGCCGGGGTAGGCACGGGCGTGGACGGGCAGGCCGATGCGGGCCGGGTCGACGGCGGCGAGGGCCAGGGTCACGGTGAGCCAGTTGAGCCAGGCGAAGTTGCCGGAGGCGATCAGCCACAGCTGGGTGGCGACGACGGCGCAGGCCGCGTAGCTCGCGACCGGTTGTGGGAGCAGCAGGCAGACCGGTACGACGAGTTGGACGACATGATTGGCCGCGACCTCGACCCGGTGCAGCGGGTCGGGCAGGTGGTGGAAGAACCAGCTGAGCGGCCCGGGCATCGGCTGGGTCTCGTGGTGGTAGCGGAGGCAGGTCAGGTCGCGCCAGCAGCTGTCGCCGCGCAGTTTGATCAGTCCGGCGCCGAACTCGACCCGGAGGACCAGCCAGCGCATCAACCACAGCACCAGGGTGGGCGGGGCGGTGTCGGCGTTGCCCAGGAACGCGCCGAGGAAGCCGGCCTCGAGGAGCAGGGACTCCCAGCCGAAGGAGTACCAGGTCTGCCCGACGTTGACGATGGAGAGGTAGAGGGCCCAGAGCACCGCCCAGAGCAGGATCGAGACCCAGAGCGGGACAGCGTCGCCGAGCCCGGCCGTGACGGCGGCGGCGAGGGCGGCCCCGCCCCAGGCGACGGCGGCGAAGAACCGGTCGCTGTAGTGGAGGTGGAAGAGGCCGGGTGCCTGGCGGAACGGGACGCGGGCGGTGAAGCGGGGCACCGGCAGCATGCCGTCCGTGCCGATGAGCGCGCGGAACTGCGCGGCGGCGTTGAGGAATCCGATCAGGTACAGGGCAGCGAGCAGGCGTTGGACGAGCAGCCGGCTCAGCCAGTAGTCGGGGGCGGCGAACCAGTCCATGCGGCCCATGCCTACCACCGCCGCCCGGCGGGTGGGCCCGGCCGGGACGCGGACGGCGGACGGTTCACCCGCTCGGCCCGGCCGAACTGCGCCGCGCCGCACGGCCGGCCCCGCGCCGGGGGCCCCGAGCCGGACCTGAGCCGAACCCGAGCCGAACCTCGAGCCGGAGCACCGTAGGGCCCCGGACGGCACCGTGGCGGGGAGCCTCTCCTCGGGGGTGAGAGGCGCCCCGCCACGGCGGTGGGCGGTACGGGTCGTACAAGCAGTGCGAGTGGTGCACGTGGTGCCGGTCGGACGGATGGTGCGGATCGTACGGATGGTGCGAGGTTGTACAGGTGGTGCGGGTCATACAGGTGGTGCGAGGTTGTACAGGTGGTGCGGGTCGTACAGGTGGTGCAAGTCGGGCGAGCAATGCGGGTAATACGGGCCATACCGGTGGAGCGGGCAGTGCGAGCGGTTCGGGCAGTGCGAGCCGGGTGGAACGGACGGTACGGACGCGGGCCGCGGTGCCGCGGGTGGGCGGCCGGTCTGCGGTTCAGCTCGGCAGGACGAGTCCGGTCCCGCCGGCGATGCCCGGGCGGCCGGTGGGGGTCGCGGCGCCGCTCTGCTGCAGCCGGTCGACCAGCAGCGCGGCCAGCGTGCCGAGTTCCTCCTCCGTGCGGGACTGCGCGGTGACGTCCATGCCGACGGTGAGGACGCCGTTGACCTGGCCGGTGCGCGCGGTCCGCAGCGGGGTGCAGGTGAAGCTGAAGACCTGCTGGATGCGCTGGGCCTCGGGGCGGGTCGACTGCACCCGGACCTCGTTGAGGACGGTGGTGCGGCCGGTGCGGTAGGCCTCGGAGACGGCCTGCTGGAGGCCGGCCACGCCGAGTTGCGGGTAGGCCTGCCCGATCGCGCCGTACGCCACCGGGGCACCGAAGGTGTCGGCGTGCTGGGCGTTGGCGTAGCGGATCTCCTGGCCGGGGCCGTCGGTGAGCATGATGGGGAACGGGGAGCCGTCGAAGGCGGCGAACATCTCGTGCTGCTGGGCGAGCAGGTTGTCGCGCAGGCGGATCTCGGAGAGCAGCGCCTCGGCGAGGTGCTGGATGTCGCGCAGGCGCTCGCGTCCCCACTGCCGGGGTTCCCGGTCGAGGACGCAGACGGTGCCGATGACGGTGCTGGTGTCGTCGACGAGCGGGGCGCCGAGGTAGGCCCGGACGCCGAGTTCGTCCACGACCGGGTTACCGGCGAACCGGGGGTAGGCGAGGATGTCGTCCAGCGCGAGGGGCGAGCGCTGGGCGACCACGTGCGGGCAGAAGCCGTGGCTGAGCGGCATCTGGCGGGTGGGGAGGTCGAAGGCGATGCCCCGGTCCGCCCAGGAAGCGCCGTCCTCGTGCGCGATTTCGGTCGAAGTTGGCGGAATGTAGAGCCCTCGGAACATCTGGCGCTCGTCGTTGATGAAGTTGACCATCGCGATGGGAGCGCGGGTGATGCTGGCTGCCAGGTGGGCGAAGCGGTCGAAGGCCTCGTCCGCTGAAGGGTCGTTGAGACCCAGGCTACGCAGTCTGCGGGTTCGCTCGGACTCCCCGGCGGCACCCGGGAACTGGCCTTGAGTGCTCATCACATCAGTCATGGCGAACATGTAATCAGACATCCGGGCGCTTCGGTGGAACCGGGACCGGCCGCCACCCGCTGCTGATGAACAGTCAAAACCGCACGTGAGCGGCGGACCGCAGGCTGTGGCGTGGGCCAAGATCATTTCCCAGTCGGTATCGCGTCGAAACTCGTCCGAAGAAGGACGCGCCGAATCCCGCCAATCCAAGATCAGATCTGTGTAAGCCCGCACAGACATATGACAATGAGCCCTGCCGAAGACACGGACGGTAATCCCCGCTCCTCGGGGACACCCGCCCCAGGGTCCGCATGCACCGGTTGCGAAGGAGCGATCGGCCCCCACCCCCTCCGCACCCCCACCGGTCCCCTCGGGGGAGCGACCGGAGCGGCATCGACGGCATGAACGGAGGCACGACACCCACCGGGACGAGAGGACTAGAGCATGACGATGGACTACTTCACCGATGAGCGGCACGAGAACCTCCGGGCAGAGGTCCGTGAGTTCGCGGAGAAGGAGGTGCGTCCTCAGGTGGCCCGGATGGAGAGCGACCGGGAGATCGAGTTCGACCTCGCCCGTGAGATAGCCCGTCGCGGCTGGATCGGCGTCACCATTCCCCAGGAGTTCGGCGGCCTGGGCCTGGGGCACCTCGCCAAGACCATCATCGTGGAGGAGCTGGCCCGGGTCAGCGGCGCGATGGGCGCGATGGCTCAGGCCTCGCAGCTCGGCGTCGCCAAGGTCATCCACTTCGGCTCGAACGTCCAGCGGCGCAAGTGGCTGCCCAAGTTCGCCTCCGGCGAGTGCCTGCCGACCATCGCGGTCACCGAGCCGGAGTCCGGCGGCCACGTGCTCGGCATGGCCGGCACCGCCCGCCGCGAGGGCAACGAGTACGTGCTGAACGGCCGCAAGTGGTTCGTCGGCAACTCCCACATCGGCGACGTGCACGGCGTGGTGTTCCGCACCGGCAAGGGCAGCGGGGGCCTCTCCGCCTTCCTGGTCGAGAGCGACCGCCCCGGCTTCCGCACCGGCGCCGTCGGCACCCAGGGCGGCCTGCACGGCTTCAGCTTCGGCGAGTTGGTCTTCGAGAACTGCCGCATACCGGCCGGCAACCGGCTCGGCAAGGAGGGCCAGGGGCTGGACGTCGCCTACTCCTCCTCCACCCTGTACGGCCGCCTCAACCTGGGCGCCGTCGCGCTCGGCATCCACGTCGCGATCGTCGAGGACGTGGTGCGCTACGCCGAGGAGCGTGTGCTGTACGGCAAGCCGCTCAACGAGCTGAACAGCGTCGCACTGAAGCTCGGTGAGCTGCAGTCCAAGCTGATGACCGCCAAGCTGGCCGCCTACCACGCCTCGCACCTGCTCGACCACGGCAAGCCCTGCGACGCCGAGCTGATGAACGCCAAGCTCATCAACACCGAGTACGCGATGGACTCGGCCCGCAGCGCGATGGAGATCCTCGCCGCCCGCGGCACCCAGGAGGAGTTCAACATCATCCGCTACCTGCGGGACGCCACCCACATCTACGCCCCGGCCGGCACCTCCGACGTCCAGCGGCTACGACTCGGCCAGGTCGCCTCGGGCACCTACGGCAGGCAGTGGTCGGCCGAGCTGTCCGACCTGGCCAGCTGGGCGTGGACCGAGCTGAACCAGCTGGAGGCCGAGGGCCGGAACGAGCGGGCCGGACAGGTGGTACAGATCCCGCTGGCGAGCTGATCGTCGGCACCCGACGTCCGGTCGGGACCCGAACGGACCGGCCGACGTCGGACCTGACGGACCCGGCGGACGTCGGACCTGGCAAACCTCGGACCGGACGGACCGGGCGGGCCGGGCGGGCCGAACGGTGGCGACCCTTCAGCATACGACCGTTTGACCTGTTCCTGACGACAATCCGGGAGGCGCACCCCGCCTCCCGGAGAGCCGTCCGCACGCCGCAGCCACAGCCCTGAGCTGCTGCGATACGTCAGCGAACACTTCCGTCCACAGGGCCGGTCGAGCCCATCAGCCCTTCACATATCGTCAGTTGATGTTGCGATGAGGGCACCTGGGACTGATAGGTTTCCTGCCGTCGGCGGCCGTGGCCGTACTCCGCCCGGACGATGACACCGCGTCACCTCGTCCGGCGACCCCGGCCTCGGCGCCCTGAAGCCCGCCCGGGCCACACGGGCCGACCCGCCGTTCGGACCCGCGACCCGGCCTGCAACTCGGCCCTGCAACAAGGAATCAGATGCCAGGCATATCGGCCCCCCGCACGGGCCACCGCGCCGGCCGGTCCGGCTCCCTCCGAAGCTCGCTCCTCGCCCTCGTACTGGTCCCCAGCCTGGGCCTCGCCGCCGCCTGGGGGTACGCCGCCTACCAGCTGCGCGACGCCGAGCACCGCACCGCGGTGCTGATCGGCACCATCGTCGTCGCCGTGGTCCTGCTGTTCAGCCTGGTCCGCGGCATCCGCGCCGCCCGGGCCCTGTCCGGCCGCCTGTCCGGACTGCGCGCCGACACCCTCTCGCTCGCCCAGCAGGAGATCCCCGACGTGGTCGGGCGGCTGCGCGCCGGGGAGCCGGTGCCCACCCCGCCCGCCTGGGCGCCCTCCCGCCGGATCGGCGACGAGGTCCAGCAGACCGCCGACGGCCTCGCCGCCGTCCGCCAGGCCGCCGTCGCCGCCATCGTCCACCAGGCCCAGGGCCGCGAGGGGACGAAGAAGGTCTTCCTCAACATCGCCCGCCGCACCCAGATCCTGATCCACCGCCAGATCAGCATGCTGGACGCGCTGGAGCGCGAGCACGAGGAACCCGAGCTGCTGCGCGAACTGTTCGCGGTCGACCACCTGGCCACCCGGATGCGGCGCAACGCCGAGAACCTGGTCATCCTCGGCGGCGCGCTGCCCGCCCGCCGGTGGCGCAACGCCGTGCCCATGGTCAACGTGCTGCGCAGCGCCGTCTCCGAGACCGAGAACTACGCCCGCGTCGTCGTCCAGGGCGTGCCGCGCGCCTCGCTCAGCGGGCAGGCCGTCGCCGACCTCATCCACCTGATCGCCGAACTGATCGAGAACGGCACCACGTTCTCCCCGCCGTACACCCAGGTGCAGGTCTCCGCGCAGGAGGTGCCCAAGGGCCTGGCGGTCGAGGTCGAGGACCGCGGCCTCGGCATGAGCGAGGAGGAGTACGAGCGGCTCAACGAATACCTGGCCAACCCGCCCGAGCTGGACGTCTCCGCGCTCGGCGACGACCTGCGGCTCGGCCTGTTCGTGGTCGCGCGGCTCGCCGCCCGGCACGACATCCAGGTCACCCTGCGGCCCTCGCCGTACGGCGGCACCCGGGCCGTGGTGCTGGTGCCCTCGGCACTGCTGGAGCAGGCGGAGCAGCCGGCCTCGGTGCCCGGACTGCCGTCCGGCGCGCGGGTCACCCGCACCCCGGTGCCGGAGGCCCAGCCCTCGGCGGACGGCGACCTCGGGGACGCCGACGAGGGGTTGTCGGGCGCGCTCGCCGGAGTGCTCAGCGGGCTGCTGGGCAACGGCCCGGCGGGGCCGGGCGATGCCGGGAACGCGGGGGCCGCTCCGGCCGACGGAGCTCCGGGGCCGGTTTCCGGACAGGTCGCTCCCGCGGGGCCCGCCAACGGCGGTCTGCCCGTCGGTGCCCAGATCCCCGGACTGCCCGGTGCCGTGGTCGTTCCCCGGCCCGCCATGCCTCGCCGGTACGAACTTCCGGGCGACATCGCCGGTGACCTCCCGGGTGACGTCCCGGCCGACCTCTCGGGTGACGTCCCGGCGGACGCGCTCGTGGACAGTCCGCCGACGGGCCGCCACGACGCGGACCTCCCGGCCGAGCCGGCCGCGGTGCTCTTCGACGGGGTCCCCGCCGACCGCGTCGCGCCCACCCACGAACGCCCGCAGGAGGACCACGTGGCGCACGGCCCGGACGGCGAACTGCGCACCCCGCGGGTCCTCCCGCAGCGGGTCCGCAACGCCAGCCTCGCCGAGCAGCTCCGCGAGGCCAACGCGCCCAGCACCCTGCTGCCGCCGTCCGTCCGCCGCTCCGGCCCCGTCGGCCCTGTCGGCGCCGCCGCGCCGACCCACCCGACCATGCCGACCGCCCCGGCCTCCCCGCTCGCGCCCCGGTACGGCGGTGCCGATGGCGACGCCGAAGCCGAGGACCCGACGCCGCAGCGCTCCCGCGCCACCATGGCCGCCATCCAGCGCGGCACCCGGACCGCCCGAGCGGCCGGCACCGAACCGGGCGCCCCGGCCTCCCCCGCGCCCGCCGCACCCCACACCCCGGCCGCACCTTCCGCCGCCCAGGAAGCCTCCGCCGCCCAGGAAGCCAAGGAACAGCAGTGATGACGCAGCACACCGAACCCCAGCGCGACCTCAACTGGCTGCTGGACCAGCTGGTGGCGCGGGTACCCGAGACCCAGCACGCCATCGTCCTCTCGGAGGACGGCCTGCTGGTCGGCATGGACCAGGGCCTCGACCGGGCCGACGCCGAGCACCTGTCCGCCGTCGCCTCCGGCCTGCAGAGCCTGGCCCGCGGCGCCGGGCACCGCTTCAACGGCGGGCGGGTCCGGCAGACCGTGGTCGAGATGGACCAGCTGTTCCTGTTCGTCACCACCGCCGGGCAGGGCGCCCGGCTCGCCGTCCTGACCAGCGAGCAGGTGGACGCCGGACTGATGGCGTACGAGATCAACATGCTGGTCAAGCAGGTCGGCCAGTACCTCACCGCGGCGCCGCGCAGCGACGCCGGCCAGGTCGGCGTGGGTGGCGGTGCGTGACCACCGCCGACGCCGACGAGGGCTGGTTCTACGACAAGGACGCCGGCCATCTGGTCCGCCCTTACGCGATCACCAACGGGCGCACCGGACCGGTCCGTGACGGCTTCGCGCTGATCACCCTGGTGGTCACCGCCGACCCGCGCACCGACACCACCCGGCTCTCGCCCGAACCGGCCGCGATCATCGACCTGTGCCGCGAACGTCCGCTGGCCGTGGCCGAGATCGCGGCCACTCTCGACCTGCCGGTCAGCGTGGTCAAGGTGCTGCTGGACGACCTGGCCGAGGCCCGGCTGATCCTCACCCGCGCCCCGGTCCAGCTCGCCGAGGCACCGGACATCTCGCTGATCCAGGCCGTGATCGAGGGCGTCCGCCGCCTCTGACCGGAGGGCACCCCCGCCACCCCGGTTGCCTCGTGCTCCCAGTTCCCTTTCAGGAGACCCGAATTGACGACCCAGAGCCTGGTGCCGGGCGCGGTCAAGATCCTCGTCGCCGGCGGATTCGGCGTCGGGAAGACCACCATGGTCGGCTCGGTCAGCGAGATCGAACCGCTGCAGACCGAGGAACGGATGACCCGCGCCAGCATCGGGGTCGACAGCCTCGAAGGCGTCCAGGACAAGTCCACCACCACGGTGGCCATGGACTTCGGGCGGATCACCGTCCGCGAGGACCTGGTGCTCTACCTCTTCGGCACGCCGGGGCAGTTCCGATTCTGGTTCATGTGGGACGACCTCGCGCTCGGCGCCCTCGGGGCGATCATCCTCGCCGACACCCGGCGGCTCGAATCCAGCTTCGCCGCCGTGGACTTCTTCGAGCAGCGCGGCATCCCGTTCGCGATCGGCGTCAACTGCTTCCACGGTCGCCGGGAGGCCACCCCCGAGGAGGTCCGCCGCGCCCTCGACCTCGGCCCGGAGGTCCCGGTCCTGCTGTGCGACGTCCGGGAGCGGGCGTCCAGCAAGGAGCTGCTGCTCGCCCTGCTCGACCGGGTGCACCGGAACGCCCTGGCCACCGGGCGGCGGTGAGGGCAGGCCCCGGCTCGACTGGCAGACGCGGCTCGGCGGGCAGCCGTAGCTCGGTCGGCAGTCGCGGCTGTGCGGACGGCTGTAGCTCGGCCGGCAGGCGCGGCTGACCGTCGAGCCGGCCGGGCCAAGCTACGCGGTCAGGCGTGCGCCGGGTCGAGCTCGGCAAGCGAGTCGACCAGCGGGGCCAGCTCGGGGATCTCGGTGGCCTGGGCCAGCGTCGCCTCCAGGGCGGCGTCGTGCACCGGCCGGGCGGTCGCCAGTAGGTCGCGGCCGTCCTGCGTCAGCTCCGTGTAGATGCCGCGCCGGTCGTCCGCGCAGAGGTAGCGGCTCAGCAGGCCCCGGTCCTCCAGGCGGCTCACCAGCCGGGTGGTCGCGCTGCTGCTCAGTGCCGCCGCCCGGGCCAGCTGCTGCATCCGCATGTGCCAGCCGTCCTGGCGCGAGAGCGCGTCCAGCACCGTGTACTCGACCACCGAGAGCTTGCACTCGGCCTGGAGTGCCTTCTCCAGTGCGGCGTCGATCATTCCGTGCAGCGCGGCGAGCGTGCGCCAGCCACGGGCCCGGACCTCGGCCGCGTCGTCGCGGATCCCCATGGCGCGCCGTCCTTTCCGCTGCACCGCGTGTTCGGTGCCTCCTCACGACAAGTATGCCAGTCGGCGCGGATTACCGGTCCTTGCAAATAGTTCGACTTATGGCTCACCCCTCCCCGGTCCAGGCCGCCGAGCAGAACGCCGTGGCCAGCTCCTCGGTGTACCAGGCGGCCGCCAGCCAGGCCCCGGCGAAGGCGTCGTGGTCGTCCGCCACGATCCGGCCGAACACGTCGCGCCGCTGGGCCGTCGCGGCGGCCCGCAGGCCGTCCAGCAGCCCGGCGGCGGTGGCCAGCCCGGCGGCGCGCAGCAGGCCCCGGTCGGCCGCCGCCGTGGCCCCGCTCGGCGCGAGGGCGTGCCGGCCGGTGGTGACCGTCTGCTCCACCCGGCGGCCGAGCACGTGCACCGGCGGACCGTACGGCGTGCGGAGCTCCGAGCTTTCGGCCGGTTCTTCGGGCGCCGCTTCCGGGGGCGTGAGGTCGGCGGTCTGGAGGCGTTCGAGGCCGAGGTTGACCCGGCCCGCCCGGTCGGCTTGAACCAGCGGGTCCGGGGCCAGCGGGCCGGTGGCCTGCGAGTCCGGCGCCTGCGGGGGCGTGCCGATCGCGAGCAGGCGCAGCTCCGGGCGGTCCGCGCGCTCCAGTCGGCCGACCATGCGCAGCCGCAGGCCGGGCACGGTGGCGAGCAGCGCGAGGTTCGCCCGGAAGGGCAGGTCGGGGTGCTCGTGCGGCGCGCGCAGGGCGATCACCGGGCCGCCCGCCGTGCACCGCGCCAGCAGCTGCGGCGCCCCGCCCGGGCCGGTGGGGGCCGTGCCCAGCAGTGTGACGTCCAGGAAGAGCAGGTCGCTCCCGGCGGGTCGGCTCTCGTACGGCAGGTCCTGGGCCGCGAGCGCCCGCGCCACCTGGACGGCCACCGGTTCGGCCCAGAGCCGGGCCGCCGGCTCCGCCGTCCACGCGGCGCCCGCCGCGCGGACTGCCCGGACGGTGGCACCGGCCCCCAGCCGCCCGGCGGCGGACCGGGTCGCTCCCTGGACGGCCAGCCCGGCGCGGCTGAACTCGCGGAGGCTGAGCGCGGTGTCGCCCAGCCGGACCGTCCGGTTGCCCGCCCCGACCGCCTGCGGAGCGGCGGCCGCCGCGTCGTCGTACGGCATGACCTCGGCGATCGTGCTGAGACGCCCGTCGGCGTCCACCGCCCAGCTGACCGCGCCCGCGTGGGTCGCCGTCAGCACCGGTTCGGCGAACAGCCCGTAGAGCCGCAGGCCGCCCTCCTCCCGGTAGCTCTGGCGCGCGGTGCCGCGCAGCTCGGCGACCGGGCCGGTGCCGGCGGCCAGGGCGGTGGTGAGGCCGAGCAGCTCGCGCAGGCCGGCCACCAGGTCCGCCAGCCGGTGGTCGGGCGCACCGGACCGGGCCGACCGGACCCGGGTCACGACGGCGACGGCCACCGCGGCCGGGCGGTGCAGGCCCGCGAGCCGGGCCCGGTGGGCGGCGCGCAGGAGTTCGGCCTGGGAGACGGCGCCCGCGCCGCTCACCCCGGCGGCGAGGACGGCGGCCGCGGCCCGGTGGAGGTGGCGGGCGGCATCGAGTTCGGGGGCGGTGAGAGCGGTGGGGGCGGTGGGGGGTGTGGGACCGGTGGCGGGCGTGGTGGCCGCCGGTCCCGTCGGCGCCTGGGGTGTCCCCGGCGGCGCCTCGGCCGCTGCCGCCCGCGATGCCGTTTCGGCCGGCTCCGTCGCGCCGGTCGGCTCCGGCGGCTCCGGCTCCGTGGCCTCGGTGAGCGGACAGAGGCTGACGGCCGCCGCCCGGTGCACGCAGGCCGGGGCGAGGAGGCAGCCGCAGCGGACGCCCGTCTGGTCGGCGACCGTCCCACCCGGGGCGTGCAGGACGAGCACCGTCTCCTCGTCCACCTCCACCCGCCACTCGTCACCCGCGCGCGCCACCGGACGCTCCGCCAGCTTCGCAGCCGCGCCGTCCAGCCGCTTCTGCAGCCGGGCGCTCAGCCCGGCCACCACCTCGGCGACCACCTCGGGCCGCACGCCCGGCCACTCGTTCGTCCGCACCGTCACACTCATCGCACCTTCTCCCCCACCCAGCGGGCCAGTTCCAGCGGGCTCAACGCCGCCACGGGCATACCGGCCGCGACCAGTCGGCCCGCGACCGCCTTCGAGTAGCGGGCCGTCCCGGTGTCGTCCAGCGCCGCGCAGCCCAGCAGGTGCACGCCGGAGTCCACCAACGCCCGGGTCTGGGCCAGCAGCCCGGAGACCGGCCCGCCCTCCTCGAAGTCGCTGACCACCGCGACCAGCGTGCGGGACGGCACCGTCACCAGCTCCCGCGCGTAGCGCAGGCCGCTCGCGATGCTGGTGCCGCCGCCGATCCGCACTTCCAGCAGCAGGCTCAGCGGGTCCTCCACGCGCTCCGTGAGGTCGACGACCTCGGTGGAGAACGCGACGAAGTGGGTGCTCAGCGAGGGCACCCCGGCCAGGATCGAGGCTGTGAGCGCCGCCCAGACCGTGGAGGCCTCCATCGACCCGGAGACGTCCACGACCAGGATCAGCCGCCAGTCGTTGGCCTGCCGCGCCCTGGTCCGGAACACCGGGCGCTCGGGCACGATCAGGGTGCCGCCCCCCGGCGCGGGACGGGCGGTGGCCAGGTTGGCCCGGATGGTCCGGTCCAGGTCCAGCCCGCCACCCGGACGGCGGGACGGGCGCGGCACCGCGATCCCGGTCAGCGCCGGGCGCAGCCTGGTCGCCAGCTCCCGGGTCAGCTCGTCCACCAGGCGCCGCACCAGCGGGCGCAGCCGCGCCAGCCGGGCCTCGGGCAGGCCGCCCGCGTGCTCCAGGACGGTGCGCAGCAGGTCGACGGACGGGCGGACGGCGGACGGGTCGATCGCCGCCAGGACGTCTGTGCGGCCCTGCGCGACGGCGGCGGCCAGCACCTCCTCCCGCAGGCCCGGGCCGAACAGCGACTCCAGCTCCTCGGCCCACTCCCGCACCCCGGGGTAGGGGGCCTCGCGGCCGCCCCGGCTGCCCCGGCTCCCCACGCCGGGACCGGAGCCCTCGCCGTGCCCGCTGCCGTACAACTCGTCCAGGGCGGTGGCGAGTCGGGCGCCGCGGCCGCTCAGGCCGCCGTTGCCGGGGCGGCCGAGGAGCAGCCGCCAGCGCTCGGCGGGCCCGAGGGTGTGGTGGGCCGGGTCCGCCGCGGCGACGTGCTCGGGGGCAAGCTGTGACGCCGGGGCCGGATCAGGGGCCGGATCGGGGGCTGCCGGTGCCGGTGCCGGTGCCGGTGGCAGCAGGCCGCGGCGGGCCAGCGCGGCGCGGGCCGCGAGGTCCGCCCGCACCCAGCCGGCGAGCACGGCGGGGCCGGCCTCCTCGGGCAGCGCGGTGAGCCGGGTGCCCAGGTGTTCCTCGACCAGGGCCAGCAATCGGTCACGGGCGGCCGGACTGAGCGTGTCGAAGCCGCCGCGCAGCGCGGGCAGCCGGTCCAGGAAGGCATCGTCGGGCAGCGAGGTGACCCGCTCCAGCACCGGCGCGAGCGCCTCCGGGGCGGAGTCGAACAGCCCCTCCGCCGCCGTCAGCAACCCGACCAGCGCCCGCCCGAGCGCGTGCCGCGCCTCCGGACCGGTCGCCCCGTCCACCCACGAGGCCGCCCGAGCGCCCAGCACCCCGGCCGCCTCCTGCCCGAGCAGCACCCGCACCGCCCCGGCCGCACCCCGCACCAACGGACTCCCCCGCTCGGCGAGTTCGGCCAGCGCGTATGACGGCCGCACCCCACCCAGCCGATCCGCGCGCCGCGCCAACTCCACCAGCGCCCGGGCGTCCTGCGGATCGTCCGACCCGCCCAGCCCCTCCAACTGCCGCACGGCGGCAACCGTCAGGACCTCCCCGGCGGCCGCCAACGGCCCGGCGGAGGAGGAGGGAGAAGAAGAGAAGGGGGAGGAGGAGCCGGACGCCGGAGCGCCTGAGGTAGGCGAGGCAGATGAGGCAGGTGAGGCAATGTCCTGACCACCGGGCGCGGCTGGCGCCCCCTCCTCGCTGGGCGCCGTGTTCTCCCCGCTCTGGGGGCAGCCCGGGAAGTGGCCGGCGGCGAGGCGGTCGAGAAGGGAGAGGGCGTCGAGGAGGTCGGGGAGGGTGGCTGAGGCAGGGAGGGTGGTGGTGAGTTGGGCGAGGCGGATGTCGGTGAGGGCGGGGAGGGCGCAGGAGGCGGCGGCGGTGAGGCCGTCGATGATCTCGCGCGGGGTGGGGTCGGCGGTGAGGCGGGTGCGCAGGGCGCCCTCGGCGGCCTGGGCGGGGGTGACGCCTCGGGTGCCGGCGACCGTGAGCATGGCGGCGGTGGCGGGTGTCCAGTGGAGGCGCCAGCGGGTGCCGAGGGTTTCGGTGCCGCCGGCGCCGGTGGTGGGGACGGGGTCGGCGTAGGGGACGTCGCAGGCGGTGAGGCGGTGGAGGAGGATCTCGCGGCGGCGGTCGAGAGGGCTGCGCAGCGGGTCGAGGCGCAGGTCGCGGGGGCCGGGGTCGGCGGGGCCGGGGAGGCCGAGGTCGGCGAGGAGGGTCTCGACGGCCGGGGCGAGTCCGCTGCGCGGGGCGGCGGGGCTGGGGCGGCCGGTGCGGGTGCCGATCAGGACCTGTTCGAGGGCGCGGGCGACGGCCCGGCCGCGGCCGAGGGGTTCGCCCTGGGCGAGGACGGTCTGGACGGCTTCGACCAGTTCACCGCGGCCGGGGACGGCGTGGCCGCGCAGCCGGGCGAGGTCGCCGGCCAGGCGGACGATCTCGCGGGCGTCGGCCGGGCCGCTGGGGTGGTCCTGGCTGCGCAGGGCGGCGCAGATCCGGACGGCGGTGGTGGTGAGCGCCTCGGCGAGCCGTTCGGGGTCGCCGCCGGCATCGAGGACGGTGTGCTGCCACTCCGGGTCGCGGATGCCCGCCGGGTAGCCGGAGCGGGCGTCGAGCAGCGGGTAGGTGTACGGGATCAGGGAGAGGACATGGCCGGGGTCGTCCGGGTGCGGCGGCTCCTCGGTGGCGATCGGGCCGTCCAGCAGGGCGGAGGCGTGGAAGGCGCCGACCACGGCGGCGATCCGGCGCCCGCCGGCCGAGGCGGCCCGGATGCGGGCGCGCATCCAGGCCTCGCGGCGCAGGTCGTACGGGTCGACGCCGGGGCCGGTCTCGGCGTCGTGGCGCAGTGCCCAGCCGACGAGCAGGGCGGCGCGCCGGACGGCTTCCGGGGTGGAGCCGGGGGCGGCGGTCTCGACCAGCCGGTCCCACAGGTCCTCGTCGGTGTCCCGGCCGGTGAGGCGGTGGCGCAGCGCGTCGGCGACGCCGGGGGCGTCCGGCGCCCCGCCGATGCGCCGTCCTTCGCCGGCCCGGGTGGTGCGGTGGGCGAGCGGGAGGTCGCAGGCGATGGCCTCCACGCCGTTGCGCCGGGCCCACCGCAGGGCGGCGAGCTCCGGGGAGAAGTCGGCGAACGGGTAGAAGGCGGGGCCGCCCGCCTCGTCGGGTCCGGCCGGGGCGGCGGCGAGGGCGACCGGGGCTTCGGTCGCCTCGTCCGCGAGCGGGCCGAGCCAGGGCTGGAACTCGGCGGGCAGTTCGACCAGCACCGCCTCCGGTCGGGCGGCGTCGAGCAGCGCGGGGACGACCGCGCTGAGGGACGGCGCGTGGTGGCGCACGCCGATCAGGTAGGGCCCGGGGCGGCCGGCGCCGGAGGCGGCCAGCCGGTCGGCCTCGGTCCGGACCGTACGGTCCGCGTCGTCCGGGACGGGGGTCACCGCGCTGCTCATCGGCTCAGGCCTCCAGCGCCGAGCGGAGGTCCCACAGGGTGCGCCAGGTGGCGGCACCCTGTTCGGCGCGGCGGCGGACCGGGCCGTCCCAGTAGCCGAGCAGGCGGGCCGCGTCGGCGGGATCGTCCTTGCGGACCACGCCGAGGAGCTGGCCGGGGAGGCGGCCGAGCAGGTCGCCGCCGTCGGGCAGGTAGGCGGCGGTGACGCCGAGCGCGGTGGCGACGGAGACCGCCTCGGCGGTGCTCATCACGGTGGACGGGCGTTCGACGTCCCAGCCCTCGGTGGAGCGGCCGGTGCGCAAGTCACGGAAGGCGGTGATCAGGGCTTCCAGGACGGCGTCGTCGACCGCGTAGGCGGCGCCGGCCCGGGCGACGGCGACGGTGGACTGGCGGCGGACCAGGTCGACCTCGGCGGCGAGGCTGCCGATCGGGCCGACCGTCTCGAAGTTGAACCGCCGTTTGAGGGCCGCGGACATCTCGCTGACGCCCTTGTCCCGCAGGTTGGCGGTGGCGATCAGGGTGAAGCCGGCGGCGGCGTGCAGCTGCCCGTCCGGGGTGCCCGCCAACTCGGGTACGGCGACGCGCCGTTCGGAGAGCAGGGAGACCAGGGCGTCCTGCACCTCGGGCAGGCAGCGGGTCACCTCCTCGACCCGGGCGACCGCCCCGGTGGTCATCGCGGTGAGCACCGGGGAGGGGACGAGGGCCTCGCGGCTGGGGCCCTGGGCGAGCAGCAGGGCGTAGTTCCAGCCGTACTTGAGCTGGTCCTCGGTGGTGCCGGCGGTGCCCTGGACGGTGAGCGCGCTGGTGCCGCAGACGGCGGCGGCGAGCAGTTCGGAGAGCATCGACTTGGCGGTGCCGGGCTCGCCGACGAGCAGCAGGCCGCGCTCCCCGGCGAGGGTGACGACGCAGCGTTCGACCAGGGCGCGCTCGCCGACGAACTTGGGCTCGATGACCAGGCTCCTGCGCCCGGCCTTGAGCTTCTCGCCGTCGCTGCCCATCACGAAGGTGACGACGGCGCGCGGGGTGAGGTGCCAGCCGGGCGGGCGCGGGCCGCTGTCGTGTGCGGCGAGGAACTCCAGTTCGGCGGCGTACTTCTCCTCGGGCGGGACGATCTGCCGCTCCGCGGGCATGGGTACGGAGGTGGTGGTACTCATCGGCGGGCCTTCCTGCGCTTGCTGGTCTGGAGCTCTTCGTAACCGGGGGCGTCGCCGTCGAGGGTGCGCTGCCAGGCCCGGGCGAACAGCTCGGGGACGGGCAGGTGCGCCAGCACGGGCCGGTGGGTGGGCAGTTCGTACAGGGCGGCCTTCCAGGTCTCGGCCGGCAGGGCCGGGGACTTGGCCTCCTGCCAGCCGCCGGGCAGGAAGAGGCCGCGGCCGGCCCGGGACCGCTTGGCCTCCAGCACCAGGTGGGTGGCGGCGAGTTCGGCGCGGGCCCGCTTCAGCCGGGCGGGCTTCCAGCCCGTCCAGCGGGCGACGTTGCGGTCGGTCGGGTCGGGCAGGGCGAGCAGTTGGAGGTAGAGCGCGGCTGCGTCCTCGCCGAGGCCGTGGGTGCGGGACACCTCGGCGACCAGCTCGGGGGCGGACAGCTGCGGGTTCTGCAGCCAGGCCGGGCCGTCGCCGACGGCCGTCACGGCGGAGGCGGCGGAATCAGCACAGGCGGCGGAGCAGGCGGCGGCGGAGGCGGCCAGGCGCTCCGGTTCGCCGCGCAGCACGGCCGCGATGGCGGCCCGCTCGGTGCCGAACCAGTAGCTGCTGGAGAGGCCGTCGAGCAGTTCGAGCAGCGGGTCGTCCGGGCCGGCCAGGGCGGCCGGGCGCAGCCAGACCCGCTCGTACTCCTCGTGGTACGGGGTGAGGACCAGCGCCGGGCCGCAGCGGACCAGACCGTCCGGGTCGGCGCCGCCCTCGGCGGGCAGGCCGAAATGGGTGCGCAGGACGGCGGCCAGCGAGGTGCCCTTGGGGGTGCGGACGAGGTCGAGGTCGAGGAGCAGCTCGGGGTCGGCCAGGCGCTCGCGCAGCGCGGCGGCGGCCCGGGGCAGCAGCGCGCGCAGCGGGCTGTCGGCGGGCAGGTGGTAGGCGAGCCAGCGGATGGCGTCGATGGTGGAGTCCAGCGCGCCGGATCCGGGCACGGCGGACGGGTCCTCGGGGACCAGCTGGGAGGTGCCCTGGTCGTTGTCGTTGCGCCGGAAGCCGGTGGTGCGGGTCAGCCACGGGGTGTGGGCGGGGTTGAGCACCGCCTCGATGGTGCCGATGGACACGCCCTGGACGGTGGCCTGGGCCTCCTCGGGGAGGGTGACGAGCCGTCCGAAGCGGCGGATCCAGGCCTCGGCCCCGGCGGCGAGGTCGGGGCCGTCGGTCCACAGCGTCTTCGGGTCGGCGGGCAGCAGGGCGCTCCACACGTCGGCGATGCCGGCGTGGTCGTGTCCGCGCAGCCAGCTCTGGGCGGCCCTGACCTCGGCGGGCTTGAAGCCGTACTCGGCGGGCACCTCGGCGTTGCCCCAGTGGAGCAGGCCCGGGGGCGGGCTGAGCAGCAGGGTGGCGCGGGTGGTGCCGATGCCGGTGAGTTCGGAGAAGGCGGTGGCGCGGGCGGCGTCCCAGGGGACGCTGCGGCCCAGGGCGGCGACCTGCCGGAACGTGGCGGTCCAGGCGGCGGAGACCCGTTCCTCGGTGCCGCGCTCCTCGACGGTGGTGAAGTGCGCGACGGGGCCGAACTCCCCGCTCGGGTCGTGGTCGACGGCGAGCCAGTGCACCGTGCCGTCGGAGAACTGGCGCCGGTGGCCGAGGATGACGACGGTGCGGTCGCCGTGCCGTAGCACCTCGCCCTGGCGGTGGCTGGTGGGCCGGTCGCTCGTGGTGCGCTGCGCCGGCTCGGCGAGGACGATCTCGCGCAGGGTGGCGCCGCGGTCGGCGAGCGGGCCCTTGGTGAGTTCGCCGAGCAGCAGGACCAGCGTGGAGCGGTGGGCCGGCTTGGTGAGTGGGGCGGCCACGGCGTGGGCCAGGGCGTCGACCCGGCCGAGCAGGTGCAGCCAGCCGTGGTTGGCGTCGCCGCCGTGCAGGGTGACGCTCGCCGGGGTGGTCCAGCCCTCGCCACTCGCGCCGTTCGCGGCAGGCGGGGCGGGCGGGGCGGGTGCGGCGGGCGGGGCGGCGAGGACGGCGCTGACGGTGCGCAGGTTGTTGAGCACCCAGCAGCGGTCGGAGGTGCCCCAGCCGTTGCCGAAGCCGCCGATCTCGGGCAGGACGGCGCGGACGGCGTCGCGCAGTTCGTCGTCCCGGCCGTGCTCGGGCCGCCATTCGGCGGCCTCCGCCTTGCCGGGGCGCTCGGCCTCCGGCTGCGGGACGAACCGGGCGACCCCGTCCAGCAGGTCGGCGGCGGCGCGGGCGAATCCGGCGACGCCGGCGAGCAGCAGCGGGTGGGCGATCCCGGGCAGGGCGGCGCCGACCGCCTCGACCGGCAGGGTGGTGCGGGCCTCGCCCCGCTGGGCGAGCGGGCGCCGGACGCCCTGGACGGTCAGCCAGCGCTGTTCGTCCGCCGGGACGGGCTCGGCGTCGACGGGCCAGGCGAGGTCGATCAGGTGGGCGGCCTGCTCCGTGGTCAGGCCGCGCAGGGCGCGGGATCCGGCCTCGTCGCGGGGCCGCAGGGCGTGCCAGTGGTCGTACGGCGGGACGAGGACGGTGCCGGCGGCGGAGAGCTCGCCCGACCGGCAGCTGCGCAGGTCGGCAGTGCGGTCCGCGCGGTCGGCGAGGTCGGGCAGGTTGAGGGAGAGGTGTTCGCCGCCCGGGCGGCTGACCACCGGGCGGCCCTCGCCGGGCAGGGCGAGCCGGCCGACCGGGACGATGTCCGGCTCACGCCGCCCGTCCAGCGGCAGGACGATGCGCTGCCCGTCGGCCGTGAAGGTGGTGACGACGCGGCCGGGCTCGCTGCGGACCCAGCTGCCGAGCACGGTGCCGTCGGTGCCGAGCGGGGTCTGCTCCAGGCCGGGCTGCAGCGGCAGCAGCCGGGTACTGCCTTCGGCGAGCCGGCCGGCCGCGGCGGTGGCGGCGATCACGGGCGGCTCGGCGGCGCGGCCCAGGGTGCCGGTGGCCGGGTCGAGTTCGCGCAGGACGGGGCCGTCGGCGCCGTGGCGCAGCGTCCAGTAGCCGGTGCCGTCGCCGAGGACGGGGTGTTCGTTGGGCATCCGGGTGTCGCCGGGGTGCAGCGGGCGCTCGCCGGTGGTGCGGCCGCCGCCGGGCAGCGGCAGGGACGGCACCTCCGGGAACCGCTCGCCGTAGTGGTAGCCGGCGATGGTGCTGCCTTCGAGTCCGAAGGTCTGCTCCGGGCGGCCGGACCAGTACGCCGTCTGCTTTCCGTCCTCGTACCAGACGACGAGGAGTTCGCCGTCGACCAGGCGCAGCCGGGGGCGGTTCCAGTTCTCCGGCAGCTTGGGCAGGCGCAGGGTGTGGTCCAGCAGGATGCCCTGCGGGCCGACCACGACGGCGCGGTCGAGGCGGGCAAGGATCAGGTACGGCCAGGCGTCCTCGACGATCAGGCCGCTCAGGCCCCGGGTGCGCAGGCCGGGGGCCGTGGTCGGCGGGGCGTCGGCGGCGGGCGGGTCGGCCAGCTTGGCGAGCGCCTCCTCCAGGGCGGGCCAGCCGAGTTCGTCCAGGATGCCGGCGCCGAGGGCCCGGGCGAGCAGGCCGGTGACGTCGAGTGCGGCGATCTTCTCGGCGGCGGCCGGGGCGACCGTGCGGATGGCGGTGCGGTGCTGGCTCAGCGAGCGGACCAGGTCGGCGGCGCCGGCCAGGCCGCGGGCGGCCGTCACCTCCTCGGCGCAAGCCTCGGCCCACTCCGCGAACAGCTCGTTCAGCAGCGGCAGCACGGCCGCCTGGCGCTTGACGGCCGTCTCCCAGGCGGCCGGGGTGGCGCGGCGCAGCATCGGCCGGTAGCGGGCGTCGGCGGCGAGGGCGGTGAGGCCGGCGCTGTCGGGGCCGGCCTGCCCGACCCAGTCGCGCAGGTCGAAGCCGCGGTCGGCCGGCGGGTCGGCCACGGGGACGCCCGCGGCCAGCAGGAGGTCCAGCAGGTCGAGTCGGGTGTGGCTCGCCTGGACGCCGGTGAAGAGGTCGACCGGGACGGCGTCGGCGCGCAGCCGCTCGACCATCCGGCCGGCCAGGGCGAGGGTGGCCGGGCAGCTGGGCCGGGTGCGCCAGCCGCGGCCGAGGTGGTGGCACCAGCGCTGGAGCCAGGCGGCGGCGGGCTCGGCGCCCTCGGGGCGGGGGCCGGTGAGCTGTTCCTCGGCGCCGGTCGCGGCGAGGACCGCCAGCCAGGCGGTGTCGTGCGGGGCGGAGTCGGCGGCGGCCGGGTCGGGCAGCAGCTCCAGCAGGCGGACCCGGATCCGCGCGTCGGCCTTGCCCAGCTCGACCAGCGCGCCGTGCCAGGACTTCCAGAACGCGGCGGGCGCCCGGTTGACCGCCGGGGAGGCCAACAGCTCGGCGAGCAGCGCCCGTTCGTGCTCGGCACGGTCGAGCCCGGCGGCCCGGATCAGCGCGCGGGCGTCCTCGGCGACCCCGGCGTACGGGGCCATGCCAGCCGCGGAGCGCTCGGTACACAGCTGGCGGAAGCGCTGCCAGGCGGTCAGCGGGTCGAGCCGCCGGGCGAGCTCCTTGACGTACTGGCGCAGGGACTTGACGGTGAGCGCGCCGGCCAGCGCGAACTCCAGGAAGACGGCGCGCAGCCGCTCCTCGTCCACCGTCAGGCCGTGGGTGCGCTCGGCGTCGCGGGCCTTGCCGAACCAGGCGGCGGCGTAGGTCTGGTTGCCGTGGCCGAGGAAGATCCGGCCGACCTCCTCGCAGAAGGTGGGCAGGAAGTGCGGGACGGCGCGGCCGAGGCGGGTGGCGAGCTCGTCGAAGCCGTCCTTGGCGGCGCCGGGCTTGGAGGTGGCCTGGCGGGCCAGCCGCTCCATCTCCTTGACCAGGGCGAGCGCGTGGTGGCCGTTGGCCGGGTCGTGGACCAGTGCCCAGGCGGGGAAGCCGAGCGCCTCCTGGCGGACCTGGCCGACCTCGGCGGGCTCGGCGTCGGGCGTCAGGCCGAGGAAGTCGAGGGCGAGGTCCTCGGCCTGCCCGAGCGCGCCGGGGACCAGCCGGACGATCCGGCGGCCGTCGAGCGCGGGGTGGGTGTAGGCGCGGGCGGTGAGCACGTCGGCGGCGCTGTCGGGGCGGCCGGCGTCGGCCAGGGTGCCGGGCGGCAGCACGGCGCCGGCGTCGAGCAGGGCTTCGGGACGTCCCTCGTGCGAGGCGGTCGTGGCCGAGCCGGTGGTGGTGTTCGGGCCGGTGGCGGTCATGCGGCGTCCTCCCCTTCGATCGTGCGGCCGGCGTACAGGGCGGCGGCCATCCGCATGCCCTCGGACCAGGCGACCGGCCCGACCTCGGTGAGCGGCAGGGCCCGGCCGTCGGGGCCCGCCCAGCTGAGCGCTCCGGTCTCGCAGGCGTCGTACTCGTAGTAGTCGCCGACCCAGACCCGGGCCTCGACGGTGCGCCCGCCCTCGGTGACCGGCTGGACGGCGGAGCCGCCACGGATCCGGCAGCCGAGCCGGGTGCAGCGGCCGGCCAGCTCGCGCAGCTCGCGGTAGCGGCCGCCGGCGTAGGTGGTGACCTCGGTGCCGCCCGGGAGCTCCGCCGGCCGGTGCCAGACCTCGCGGTAGAGCTGCTGGACGCGCTGGGAGACGCCGAGCTCGACGGCGAACTCGCGCAGCTCGTCGAGGTCCTCGAGGAGGACGGGGTGGGGTATCAGGACCTCGCCGTCGGTGAGGCGGACGGTGTCGCCGTCCAGGTCGACCAGGCCGAGGCCGCGCTCGGCGTCCGCGCCGCGCAGGAAGCCGGCGACCGTGCCGTCCGCGCCGGTGACCACCAGGTCGCGCAGCACGGCCTGCCAGGCCTCGTCCGGCCACACGGCGGTGATCACCGCGGCGGGCACCGGCAGCGAGCGCACCATCCAGCGCTCGACGTCGTCCCGGCAGCTGCGCTCGTGCGCGGACAGCCACTCGGCGAGCTGCTTGAGCTGGGTGACCACCGGGTCGTCACCGAGCTTCGACGGAACGGACTTGAGATCGCGGCCCGCCGCGTTGCGGCACACCACCCGGCCCTCCCCGTCGAGCGCGACGCGGTACCCTCCCGCGCCCGTCTCCACCCATGCCACGGCCGTACTCCTCCCACCCGGGGACCACCCGGGAACCACGTCTCGATCGCCCTGCTGACCAGCGATGGGAGGAACGTAGCGAGGCCCACTGACAACGGGACGGGCGGGGTGGAGACGGCCGGGGCGCAGGGATTCGAAACCGCTCGAACGGGTGATCGATCAGGCGAAGGGGACGAGCCCGTTGACGAAAAGCAGTGCCGTCAACCCAGTGGCGCCCGGGGCACGATGACCGGCGCGCCGTCGCCCGGCGCCGCGAGCACATGGCTGTCGATGTCGTACAGCGCCCGCACCAGCGGCGCGTCCACCACCTCGCGCGGCGGCCCGCAGGCCACCACCGCGCCGTCGCGCAGGGCGACCAGCAGGTCCGCGTAGCGGGCGGCCGCCGCGAGGTCGTGCAGCACCATGACCACCGTCCGCCCGCCCGCCGCGACCTGGCGGACGAGCTCCAGCACCTCGACCGCGTGCCCGAGGTCGAGCGCGCTGGTCGGCTCGTCGAGCAGGACGACCGGGGTGTCCTGGGCAAGCACCATGGCGAGCCAGCAGCGCTGGCGCTGGCCGCCGGAGAGTCGGTCGAGGCGGCGGTCGGCGAGGCCCTCGACGCCGGTGGCACGCAGGGCCTCGGCGGTGAGCCGCTCGTCGTCCGGCGACCACTGGTGGAACAGGCCCTGGTGCGGGTGGCGGCCGTAGCGGACGAGTCCGGCGACGGTGACCGCCTCCGGCGCCTGCGGGCTCTGCGGCAGCAGGGCGATCCGGTGGGCGGCCTGACGGGGGCGCAGCCGCCAGACGTCCTCGCCGCCGACCAGGACCCGTCCGCCGTCGGGCCGGTGCAGCCGGGCCACGGCCCGCAGCAGCGTGGACTTGCCGCAGCCGTTCGGCCCGACCACCGCCACCACCTGCCCGGCCGGGACGGTGAGGTCGACCCCGTCGAGCACCGGGCGCCCCGGGCCGTAGCCGGCGGTGAGGCCCTCGATCGTCAGCTCCATACCGTCATGTCCCTACCGTCATATCCATCTCGTCGACTCCATGGCGGGCCCCGGTCCGGCGCGTGCTCAGCTGCCGCCGAGCGCCTTGGTGAGGTCGCCGATGACGACGTCGGCGGCGAGCGGGCCGCCCCGGGTGGACCAGACCGAGCCGTCCACCGTGACGGCGTGGTTGTTCTTCACCGCGTTCAGTTCCCGGTAGGCGGGCTTGGACTGGACCTCCTTGAGCGCGGACTTGCCGTCGTCGGTGAGGGTGGACAGGAACAGCCAGTCGCCGTCGATCTCGGAGAGCTTCTCGAGGCTGAGCGCCGGGCTGTGCGCGTTGCCGTCCTTGTCCTGCGCGGCCGGGCGGGTGAGGCCCATGTCGAGGGCGACGCCACCGGCGAACTGCTTCCTCTCCATCCAGCTCGGGCCGGTGGGGTTCCAGCGGACGATGGAGACGGCGGCGCCCTTGTTCCCGAGCCCGCTGCCCGCCTTGGCGGCCTTGGCCTCGTAGTCGCCGATCACCTTGTCGGCCTGGTCGAGCTTGTTGACGGCGTTGCCGATGCCCCGGAAGGCGAGCTTCCAGTCGTCGGTGGGTGCCATGGTGACCAGGGTGGCGGGGGTGATCGCGCGCAGCTGCTTGAGCACCTGCTCGTCCTGCATGTCGCCGGCCAGGATGAGGTCGGGCTTGGCGGCGACCACCTTGTCCATCACCGGCTGCAGCAGGTTGCCGACCACCGGCACGCCCTGGACCTTGTCCTTCAGGTACGCGGGCGGCTCGTCGAGGCCCTGGCCGTTGGTGATGCCGGCCGGCTTGACGCCGAGGGCGAGCACCGCGTCCAGGTCCTCCTGGGTGAGGGTGACGATCCGCTGGGGCTCGGCGGGGACCTCGACGGCCTTGCCGGTGGCGTCCTTGACGGTCCGCTTGCCGCCGTTGCCGCCGCCCGCCGCTTCCGCTCCCGGCGAGGTGGCGGGCGCGGAGAAGCCGGAGGAGCCCGAGGAGCCGCAGCCGGTGAGCAGGAGGGCGGCCGCCCCGGTGACGGCCAACGCCTGGGCCGCGCGGCGGCGGACGGGGCTGAGCGGGCGACGGGCGAACGGCATGGATGCCTCCGGGCAGTGGCGGTAAGGGAGTTGAGCGGAGTCCGGGCGGCTCGACGGGACGGCGGCGCCCCGCGAGGTGCCCCGGGAGGACCCTGCGAGGTGCCCCCGGAAGACCCTGCAAGGCACCCCGTGAGCGCCCTGCAGACGGCTCGCCCATTAGGTTAGCCTTACCTTATGACATTGTCGCAAGCGGGCGTCCACGAACCGCCCCCTGCCACCGCGCCGGACGCGCCGCCGCCGACCCGGGAGCCCCACCGACCCGCGCACGGCCGCCCCACCTGGCCGGTCGCCGTCGGGACCGTGGCACTCCTGCTCGCCCTGGCCGCGCTCTCGCTGTCGGTCGGCGCCGGCGAGGTCGGACCCGGGCGCGTGCTGGACTACCTGCTGAACCGTGACGGCGCCCGCGCCGACGGCCGACTCGCCCTGGTCGTCGGCGACTTGCGACTCCCCCGTACCCTCACCGCCCTGCTGGTCGGCGCCGCGCTCGGCGTCGCCGGCGCGCAGCTGCAGTCCGTCACCCGCAACCCGCTCGCCGAGACCGGCCTGCTCGGTGTCAACGCCGGCGCCTCGCTCGGCGTCGTCCTCGGCATCGCCGTCCTCGGCGTCCAGACCTCGTACGGCTACCTCGCCCTCGCCTTCGGCGGCGCGGTGCTCGCCAGCACGCTGGTGCTGCTGATCGCCGGCAGCCGGGGCGGCGGCTCGCCGATGCGGCTGGTGCTGGGCGGCTCCGCCGTCGGCGCGACCTTCGGCGGACTCACCGGCGTCCTGATCGTCAACTCGCCGGAATCGTACGACCGTTATCGAGCCTGGGTGCTCGGCTCACTCGCCGGCGTGGAGGGCTGGGCCACCCTGCGCCAGCTCGCCCCCGTCCTCGGCGCCGGCTTCCTGCTCGCCCTCCTCGCCACCCGCCCGCTCACCGCGCTGGCACTCGGCGACGACCTCGCCCGCGGCCTCGGCCACCGGCCCGGCGCCACCCGGGCCGCCGTCGCCGTCGCGGTCACCATGCTCACCGCCTCCGCGGTCGCGCTGGCCGGACCGGTCTCCTTCCTCGGCCTGCTCGCCGGATTCCTCGCCCGACCCGTCGCCGGGCCCCGGGTCGGCCGGCTCACCCTGCTCGCCGGACTGTTCGGCGCCGCCGTGCTGACCGGCGCCGACATCCTCGCCCGGGTGGTCGCCCGGCCGTTCGAGGCTCCGGTGTCGGTGATCGTCGCACTCGTCGGCGCCCCCGTACTGATCGCCATCGTCCGCTCCCGGCACTCCGCCGCCCTCGCCATCACCGACCCGGCCGAGACCGCCGCCCCGCCCGCACGGCACCTCGAACCACCCTCCCCGACACCGGACTTCGCCCTTCGGCACGGCAGCCGGTCGCTGCTGCTCCCCCGCCGGGCACTCGCCGCCTCGCTCGGCCTCGCCGCCGCTCTGCTCGCCGCCGTCGTGGTCTCCGCGCACGCCGGGCAGAGCGAACTCGGCCTCGGCCGCACCTTCCAGGCCGTGTTCGGCTACGGCGACCGCCTCGACGTCCTGCTGGTGCAGAAGTTCCGGCTCGGCCGGATCGTCGCCGGGCTCGCCGCGGGAGCCGCACTCGGCCTGGCCGGGTGCCTCACCCAGACCCTCGCCCGCAACCGCCTCGCCACCCCCGAACTCCTCGGCGTCAACGACGGTGCGACAGCGGCCGTCCTGGTCTCCGCCACCGCCTCCGGCACCTTCGGCGCCTGGTGGGCCGGGCCGCTCGGCGCGCTCGCCGCCGTCCTGGCCGTCACCCTGGTCTCCGGCGGGCTCGGCGCGCGCGGCTACCGGGTGCTGATCGTCGGGCTCGCGATGTCCGCGCTCGCCTCGGCGGTCATCCAGGTCGCGCTCGCCCGCCGCTCGCTCAACTCGGCTGGCTCGCTGTACATCTGGACATCCGGCAGCCTCAACGGGCGCGACTACGCCGGCGCCGCACCCGTCCTGATCGGGCTCGCGGCGCTGGTGCCGCTCGCCCTGGTGGTGGCCCGGCGGCTGGCGGTGCTGCGCTTCGACGACGACGTCGCCTCCGCGCTCGGCGTCGACCCCGGCCGGGTCCGACTCGCCTGCCTGCTGCTGGCCGTCGCCCTGGCCGGGCTGGCGGTCGGCGTCTGCGGGCCGGTCGGCTTCGTCGCCCTCGCCGCACCCGTCATCGCCGGACGCCTCGCCGGGCCCGCCCGCGTCCCGGTCCTCGGCTCGGCGCTGACCGGCGCCCTGCTCGTCGTCCTCGCGGACACCCTGGGACGGGTGCTGATCGGTGGGGTGGAGATCCCCGTCGGCATCGTCACCACCGTCCTCGGCGGCCCCTTCCTGCTCTGGGTCCTGCTCGGCCGCAAGAGCGGCACGACGTAAGCCACTTCAGGAGACCGCGACCATGGAAACCCCTCCCCTCGTCACGCCCGACCCCGACGACCCCACCTACCGCCTCGTCACCCTCACCCACCGGGACGAGGAGTGCGACGGCGTCCTCGCCCTGTTGCACACCGTCACCGACAAGGACCGCCACTCCGACGACCTCACCCCGCACCTGATGAAACGTCAGACCGACGGCGGCTGGTCGATCACCTACCGGCTGCGCGCCGACCACCGCGCCTCCTACCAGCTGTACCCGTTCCACGGCGAAGCCCCCGGCACGACCCGCCCCGACTGGCTGTACGTCCTCGACCACGCCCGCCCCGACCCGTACGACACCGAACCCCGACTGCCCGCCCGCGACGGCCGCCACCCCGCCTCGGTGCTCAGCCTGCCCGACGCGCCCGCGCAGCCGTACGTCCGGCAGCGGGACGGCGTGCCGCGCGGCCGGACGGTCCCGCACACGGTCGCCGGGCGGCGGGTGGACGTCCACCTGCCGGCCGGGCACGTGGCCGGGGCCGGGGCCGGGCGTGGCCCGTACCCGGTGATCGTCCTGCTGGACGGCGAGATGTGGGGCAAGGTGCTGGCCGTCGGCGACACCCTCGACAACCTGACGGCCGACGGCGCGATCCCGCCCACCGTGGTCCTGCTCGTCCACACCATGGGCCCCGGCCGACCCGACGACCTCAGCTGCGACCCGGCCTTCGTCGACCTCCTCGCCGACCGCCTCCTCCCCTGGGCCGCACGGGAGTTCGGCGCGACCACCGACCCCGCGCGCACCGTCATCGCGGGCCAGAGCGCGGGCGGGCTCACCGCCGCCTTCGCCGCCTACCGGCGGCCCGAACGCTTCGGCAACGCGCTCTCCCAGTCCGGCTCCTTCTGGTGGCCGGACGGGACCGAGTTCGACGAGGGCAGCGAATGGCTCACCCGGCGGTTCGCCGCCGAGGAACGCCGGGCGGCCCGCTTCTACGTCGAGGTCGGGCTGCAGGAATGGATGCTGCTCACCCAGAACCGGCACCTGCGGGACGTCCTGCTGGCGCGCGGCTACGACCTCGCCTACCGCGAGTTCAACGGCGGTCACGACTACGCCTGTTGGCGCGGCGGGCTCGCGGACGGGCTCGCGCACCTGCTGGGGGCGTCCGCATCGGCGGCATCACCCGAAAGGACGAAGTAGGGCGAAGCCACCCGTGTCGCCGACCACCGAGCGCCCAACGTCGGGGAACCCGCCGTCGGGAGCGGTAGTCACCGGGAGGTCTCGTGGTTGGCGGCATGCGGTTCGCCCGTCCGCTGGAGGTGCGGTGGATCCACGGATCGCCGTCGTCCAAGCACAACACGGACCCGGAGATCCACGTCCACGTGTACGACGAGCACACCGTCATCATGCGGCAGAACAAGGCGGTCCACTACGAAGCCCCGTTCCTGTACCTGCTGTTCGGGGCGGAGCGCGCTCTCCTGCTGGACACCGGGGCCACCGCCGAGCCCGCGTTCTTCCCGCTGCGCACGGTGGTCGACGGCCTGATCGGGCGCTGGCTCGCCCGCCACCCCCGCGACGGCTACGAACTGCTCGTCCTGCACACCCACGACCACGACGACCACGTCGCCGCCGACCGGCAGTTCGCCGACCGGCCGGACACCACCCTGGTGCCCGCCCACCCGGCCGCCGCCTGGCCGTACTTCGGCTTCGACCGGAATCCGGAGGCGGTGGCCACGGTCGACCTCGGCGGCGGCCGCGCCGTGGAGTGCCTGGCCACGCCCGGGCACCACGCCTCGGCGGTGACGTACTACGACCCGTGGACGGGCTTCCTGCTCACCGGCGACACCGTCTACCCGGGCCGGCTCTACATCGACGACTGGGCGGCCTTCGGGCGCTCCGTCGACCGGCTGCTCGACTTCGCTCGGCACCGCCCGGTGACGTACGTCCTCGGCTGCCACATCGAGATGACCCGCCACCCCGGCGTGGACTACCCCGTCCGCACCACCTACCAGCCGAACGAACCCCCACTCCAACTCACCCTCGGCCACCTGCGCCAGATCCGCGCCGCCCTCGCCGAATCCGGCCCCTCCCCGACCCGCCGCGCCCTGCGCGACCTGGTCCTCTGCCCGACGGGCTGAGCCCCGCCGGGCGCGACCGGACCCGACCGGAATCAGTCCCGGTACGGAACCAGCAGGGACAGGTCCAGCTCGAAGCCGAACGGCTCGGGAATGCCGATGGTCTCGCCGAACTCCCGCTCCGTCCGCGTGTGGTAGCGGTCGCGGTTCGGCTCCGAGAACAGCGTCACGGTCTTCTGCCGCGGGTCCACGATCAGGTAGAGCGGGAGGCCCATCCGCGGGTAGTCGCGGACCTTCCCGCTCCAGTCGTTGTCGGGGTTGGACGGCGAGACGATCTCGACCGCGATCAGGGCCAGCTCGGCCGGGATCTCGCGGCCCAGCTCGATGACGTCCTCGGGCAGGTAGGTGAGGTCGGGGTTACGGACCGAGCCGACCTCAGGCGAGGAGAGGTCGCTGTTCCCGGTCGGGAAGTACCCCGGTGGGCAGTGTGCCTCGAACTGGCGCTGGACGATCGCGAGGTTGAGCTGGTGGATCGACGACCGCGACGCCTGCATGACGATGATGTCGCCGGACAGCTCGACCTTGTAGCCGTCCGGGAGTCTACGACGGGCCTCTTCGAGCAGGCGATAGTGCTCAGGGTTCATGCGGTCTCCGTAAGTTGTTAGGCGGCCCGGGAGGGCCGGATGTGGCTGATGCGGTCTTGCCTTCTGTGGCTCCCGAGGAGTGGCCGTCCGGCTCTCCGGGGCGCCCTGGCTGCTGATTGAGATCTGCGTTCCGAGCGCTGTTTACGGAGCTGACGGCGGGGTGTTCCTCGGGCCAACGGCGAAGCAGGCAGTTCGAGGAGGGGCGAATGAGCAGACAGCGGGACCAGGTCTGGGCCGGCATCGACGCGGGCAAGGGCCACCATTGGGCGGCGGTGGTCGACGACACCGGCGCGACCCTGTGGTCGCGGAAGATCGACAACGACGAGTCGGCGATCCTGACCGCGATCGGCGAGATCCTCGCCCTGGCCGACCGGGTTGCCTGGGCGGTGGACATCTCCGGCACGGCGTCGGCGCTGCTGCTGGCCCTGCTCGCCGCCCACGGGCAGAAGCCCGTGTATGTGCCCGGCCGGACCGTGAACCGGATGTCCGGCGCCTACCGGGGCGAGGCGAAGAGCGACGCCCGCGACGCCTACGTGATCGCGGAAACCGCCCGCGTCCGCCGGGACTTCGCGGCGATCGACGTGCCCGCCCAGCTGGCGGCCGACCTCGCGCTGCTGACCGCGCACCGCACCGACCTGGTCGCCGACCGGGTCCGGATGATCAACCGCCTGCGCGATGTGCTGACCGGGATCTTCCCGGCGCTGGAGCGGGCCTTCGACTACTCCGCCCACAAGGGCGCCCTGGTACTGCTGACGGGCTACCAGACCCCGGCGGCCCTGCGTCGCCGCGGGCGGGCCCGGCTGACGGCCTGGCTGGCCAATCGCGGCGTGCGTGGCGCGGACGCAGTGGCCGCCACCGCTCTGGAGGCGGCCGGCGCCCAGCACACCGTGCTGCCCGGCGCGGATGTCGCCGCGCAGATCGTCGCCGACCTCGCGGCCCAGATCCTGGTCCTGGACGACCGGCTCAAGGGCATAGACAAGCAGATCAAGGCCACGTTCCACGCCCACCCGCAGGCGGAGATCAGCGAGTCGCTGCCGGGCGTCGGGCCGATCCTGGGCGCGGAGTTCGTCGTCGCCGCCGGCGACCTGAGCGCCTACGCCGACGCGGGCCACCTGGCCTCGGCGGCCGGGCTGGTGCCCGTCCCGCGACTCGGGCCGACGGACCGGCAACCTGCACCGGCCCAAGCGCTACAGCCGCCGCCTGCGCAGGGTGTTCTACCTGTCCGCGCAGACGAGCATCATCAGAGACGGGCCCAACCGTGACTTCTACCTCAAGAAGCGCGGCGAAGGGCTCAAGCACGTCCAGGCGATCATTGCTCTCGCCCGCCGACGGGTCAGCGTCCTGTGGGCCCTCCTGCGCGACAACCGGGTCTTCACCCCCGATCCGGCCGCGCAGACGGCTTGACTCAATCATTGAGACTCCTCCGGTGCTTCGGCCACCGTACGGCAGCCGGCGCACCGGAGGCGGGCATCCGCGGGGTGTTCAGTCCTCCGGGGGCGAGCCCGGGGGCTCCGTCGGGAGCCGGGTGGCGAGGAGGGCGCCGGCGGCGACCAGGGCGGCGGTGAGGAGGAGGGCGAGGCGGTAGGGAGTGGTGCCCGAGTCGGCGGGGAAGGCCCCGATGAGGGCGGCGGTGGCGGCGATGCCGAGGGCGCCGCCGAGGGTGCGCAGGATGGTGAAGAGGCCCATCGCGCGGCCCATCGCGGGCGGGCGGACGTCGGCGAAGCCGGCGATCTGGACAGTGAGGACGGCGGTGCCGAGGATGAGGCCGACGCCGAACATCAGGGCCCGGACCAGCCACGGATTCTCCGCGTAGCCGAGCGCCGCGAGGACGACAGCGGCGAGCAGCAGCCCGGGCAGGGCGAGGCGGCGCGGGCCGAGGCGGGGCAGCAGGCGGTCCACCACCTGGGAGGCGGCCATCAGGCCGATCGCCTCCGGGAAGACGCTCAGTCCGGCGTCGAGGGCGGTGGCGCCCTGGGCCGCCTGGTAGAGCAGCGGGAGGGCGAACAGCGCGCCCATCAGTGCGGCGGAGGTGAGCAGGGCCAGCCGGCTCGCCGCGCCGAAGGTCCGGTCGGCGAGCAGTCGCAGGTCCACCAGTGGCTCGTCGGCGCGGAGTTGCCGACGGACGGCGGCAGCCAAGAGGACCAGGCCTGCGACGGCGCCGAGTACCACGCCCGGAGAGGACCAGCCGTGGGCCGGGCCGAAGCCGAGGGCGTAGGTCAGCAGGCCGAGGCCGGGGGTGGCGAGCAGGAACCCGGTGGTGTCGAAGCGGCCGGCCGAGGGTTCGTCGGCGCTGCGCAGGCCGCGCAGGCCGACGGCGACGGCGGCCACCCCGATCGGCACGTTGACGAGGAACAGCCAGTGCCAGGACAGGTGTTCGGTGAGGAGGCCGCCGAGTGGCGGTCCGAGGGCGGGCATCAGCGCGGTGGGGACGATCAGGATCCGGCCCAGGCCCGCCCGCTCGTGCGGGGCGAAGGCCCGGAACAGCAGGGTCATCCCGACCGGGGTGAGCAGTCCGCCCGCCACGCCCTGGACGGCCCGTGCGGCGGCCAGCGAGCCGAGGCCGGGGGCGGCGGCGCACAGGGCGGAGGCGAGGGTGAAGGCGCCGAGCGCGCCGAGGAAGACCCGCTTCACGCCGTACCGGTCGCCGAGCCAGCCGGCCACCGGCAGGCCGAGGGCGAGGCCGATCAGGAAGGCGGTCTCGACGGCGTTGGCCGCCGAGACCGGTCGGCCGAAGTCCTCGGCGATGCTGAACAGCGCGGGGTTGACGATGGTCGAGTCCAGGCCGTTCATGCACATCGCGGCCGTGTAGACGGCGACCACCGCGGCGCGCCCCGCGAGCGGGGGACGCGCCGGGGCCTGGGCGCCCGGGGCATCGGGGGCCTGGGCGTCGGGGGCCTGGGCGTCGGGGGCGCCGGTCGCCCCGGCAGGGGCTTCGGGAGGGGCCCCGGCAGGTGTCACAGGGTGGTCCAGTGGGCGGTGATCCACTCCAGGGCGGCGGCCCGCTCGCACGGGCCGTGGGCGACGTCCCAGCCGGCCGGGACGGCGGCGAAGGAGGGCCAGAGGGAGTGCTGTCCCTCGGGGTTGACGAGCGCCAGGAACTCGCCGTCGGTGTCGAAGGGGTTGGCGGGGGCGTCACTCATCGGGGCACTTCTCCAGGTCGTCGGCGAGGTGGTCGGCGATCACGCTCGCGATGTGCGCGATCGGGGCGGGCAGGGTCATGTCCTTGTGGGAGCAGGCCACGTCGGTGTTGGCGATCCGGCCGGTCACGTACGGGTTCCAGAGTTCGGGCACCAGGGTGTCGTCGATGGTGTCGACGGTGGCACGGAAGAACAGCACGTCCCCGTCGTAGCGGCGGTGGTCGTAGCCGCGTACGAGGTGGTTGGTGTTGAGGTAGATCCGGTTGAGCGCGGCCACGGTGGTGTCGTCGAGTCCGGCGAGCGGGCTGCCTTCGCGGCGCAACAGCTCGGTGACGGCGTCGAGTTCGAGCGGCCGGCCGGCAAGGTCCTCGGGGCCGTAGCCACCCATGGTGAGCAGTGCCTCGAGTGCCTCGGCCTGGTCGGGGACGGGCAGTTCGCGGAAGCCTTCGGCGGGGTAGGCGTCCAGGACGGCGAGCAGCTCGACGTCCTGGCCCAGTTCCTGGAGCCGGACTGCCACGGCGTGGGCGATGATTCCGCCGGTGGACCAGCCGAGCAGCCGGTAGGGGCCTTCGGGCTGGACCTCGCGCAGCCGGCCGGCGTAGTGCGCGGCCAGTTCTTCCATCGTGCCGGGCAGCGGTTCGGCGGCGGTGGCGGCGCCGACGCCTTGGGCCTGGAGGCCGTAGAGGGGGATCTCGCCGGGCAGGTGTCGAATCAGGCCGGTGTAGCACCAACTGAGGCCGCCGGCCGGGTGGATGGCGAACAGCGGGCGTCGGCGGCCGGGGGCGACGGGCCGCAGCGGGAGCAGGACGTCCAGCGCGTCGGTGGACTCGGCGCCGGCGGCGAGGGCGGTGTCGATGGCGGTGTCGAGGGCGGCGACCGTGGGTGCCTGGAAGAGCGTACCGATGCCGACGTCCAGTCCGAGCAGTTCGCGGATCCGCCCGGCGAGGCGCACGACCAGCAGTGAGTGCCCGCCGAGGGCGAAGAAGTCGTCCTCGACGCCGACCGCGGCCACACCCAGGACCTCGGCGAACAGTTCGCACAGCTGCTGCTCGCGCGGGGTGCGCGGCGGTCGGCCGGCGCCCGCGGCCGGCGCCTCGGGCGCGGGCAGGGCGCGGCGATCGAGTTTGCCGTTGGCGGTCAGCGGCAGCCGGTCGAGCAGGACGACGGCGGACGGAACCATGTGGGCGGGCAGTCCGGCGGCGGCGTGGGTGCGCAGTTCGTCGGGGGTGACGCCTTCGGCCACCGCGCCGCCGGCCACCACGTGGGCGACCACGTAGGCGACCAGCCGCTGGTCCCCCGGCGCGTCCTCGCGGACGAGGACCGCGGCGTCGGCGACGGCCGGGTGGGCGGCCAACACGGCTTCGATCTCGCCGAGTTCGATCCGGAAGCCGCGCAGTTTGACCTGCTGGTCGGCGCGGCCGAAGTACTCGAGGATGCCGTCGGCGCGGCGGCGGGCGAGGTCGCCGGAACGGTACATCCGGGTGCCGTGCTCGCCGAAGAGCTCGGCGTACGGGTCGGCGACGAAGCGGGTGGCGGTGAGCGCGGGGCGGCCGAGGTAGCCGCGGGCCAGGCCCGCCCCGGCGACGTACATCTCGCCGGTGACGCCGGGCGGGACGGGCTGCAGGTGCCGGTCGAGGACGTAGACGCGCAGGTCGGGGATGTTGACGCCGATGGTGCTGCTGCTTCCGGCGGCGGCGCTCGCCCGGTCGAGGGCGAGGTGGGAGACGTGCACGGTGGTCTCGGTGATGCCGTACATGTTGACCAGGGTCGGCGCGTCCTCGGCGTGCCGGGTGTACCAGTCGTCCAGACGGGCGATTTCCAGCGCCTCGCCGCCGAACACCACGTGGCGCAGGGCGAGTTCGCTGCCCGGGCGATCCCGGTCGGCGGCGCTGAGCTGGTAGAACGCGGAGGGCGTCTGGTTGAGCACGGTGACGCGTTCGCGGGCGAGCAGGTCGAGGAAGGCGGCGGGGTCGCGGCTGACCAGGTGCGGGACGACGACCAGCCGGCCGCCGTGCAGCAGGGCGCCCCACAACTCCCAGACGGAGAAGTCGAAGGCGTAGGAGTGGAACAGCGTCCAGACGTCGTCGGCGCCGAAACCGAACCAGTGGTCGGTGGCACTGAACAGCCGGACCACGTTGCGGTGGGTGACGGGTACGCCCTTGGGGCGGCCGGTGGAGCCGGAGGTGTAGATGACGTACGCGGTGTCCTCGGCGCTCAGCGGGCGGGTGCGTTCGTGTGGGGCGAGCGGGACGGCGGGATACTGCTCGGCTTCCGGTCCGTCGACGAGGAGTCGGGGTACGTCGCGGGCGGGCCCCGCGGGGGCGGACCCCTCCCGCACGGACCGGTCGTGGGCGGACCCCTCGTGCGCGGACCGCTCGTGGGCGGACCCCTCGTGCGCGGACCTCTCGTGGGCGGACCTCTCGTGCGCGGTCCTCTCGTGGGTTGGCAGCCGGGGTGCGGTGGCGCGGTCGGTGAGCACGGCGGCGGGGGCGGCGTCGGCCAGCATGTAGGCCAGGCGGTCGGCCGGGTACTCGGGGTCGAGCGGCAGGTAGGCGGCGCCGGACTTGGCCACGGCCAGCAGGGCGACGACGAGTGCGAGCGAGCGCGGCAGGGCGAGGGCGACGATGGTGCCGGGGCCGATGCCGTTGGCGACCAGGAGTCGGGCCAACCGGTCGGCGCGGGCGCCGAGTTCGGTGTAGTCGAGTCGGCTTCCTTCGTAACTCACGGCGATCGCACGCGGGTTGGCCTTGGCTGCCGCCTCGAACAGCTCGGGCAGGGTGGCGCCGGGAGCGGCGTCCGTCGGGCTCGCCGGGCCGGGGGTGGCGTTCCACTCGACGAGGGCGCGCCGCCGCTCCTCCTCGCTGATCAGCGGGAGTCGGCCGATCTGGGTGTCGGGCGCGGTGGCTGCGGCGGTGAGGAGCCGGACCAGCCGTTCCCCGAGCGTGGCCACGGTGGCGGCGTCGAAGAGGTCGGTGCGGTACTCCAGGAAGCCGCCGATGCCGCCGCCGGGCAGTTCGCCGGTGTTGAGGGTGAGGTCGAACTTGGCGGTGCCGCTGGGGACGGCGGCGAGCTCGGCAGTGAGGCCGCCCCCCAGCGCGATGCGCTCGTCGGGCCGGCTCTGCCAGGCGAGCATCACCTGGAAGAGCGGGTGGCGGGCGAGCGAGCGCGCCGGGTTGAGTTCCTCGACCAGGCGGTCGAAGGGCAGGTCGGCGTGCTCGTGGGCGCCGAGGACGGTGGTGCGTACCCGGGCCAGCAGCTCTCGGAAGGTCGGGTCGTCGGACGTGTCGGTGCGCAGGACCACGGAGTTGACGAAGTAGCCGACCAGCGCAGCGGTTCGGTCGTCCTCGCGGCCGGCCACCGGGGTGCCGATCGGGAGGTCGGTTCCGCAGCCGTGCCGGGCGAGCAGGGCGGTGAGCCCGGCCAGAACGGCCATGAAGACGGTGCTGTCGGCGGACCGGGCGAGCCCGGCAAGGGCGGTGTGCGCCTCGGCGTCGAGATCGAAGGGCACGGTGGCGCCCCGGTGCCCCGCGACGGCCGGGCGGGGGCGGTCGGTGGGCAGTTCCAGCTGGTCGGGCAGCCCGGCGAGCGTGGTGCGCCAGTACTCGGCTTGCCGGAGGGCGAGCGGGCTGGGCGCGTCGGGGGTGCCGAGACGCTGCCGCTGCCAGGCTGCGTGGTCGGCGAACTGGACGGTGAGCCGTGGCAGTTCTGGTTCACGTCCGGCGATCCTGGCGGTGTAGGCGGCGGCCAGGTCGCGGACCAGCGGAGTGGTGGAAGCGCCGTCGCCGGCGATGTGGTGGAGCAGCAGGAGGAGGGTGTGCTCGGCGGGCCCGTCGGAGAACAGGGTGGCCCGCAGCGGCGGTTCGGTGGTCAGGTCGAAGGCGTACCGGACGGCCTCCGCCAACTCGGTTGGCCCGTCGTGCAGTTCGAGTGGTGCGAGCGGCCGGATCCGCTGGTACGGCATGCCGTCCGGCTCCTCGCCGTAGACGGTGCGCAGGACTTCGTGCCGGGCCACGAGGTCGCCGAGGGCGAGGGTGAGCGCGTGCCGGTCCAGCGGGCCGGTGAGGGTGAGCGCGAGCGGGATGTTGTAGGTGGGACTGGGGCCTTCGAGCCGGTGCAGGAACCAGAGGCCGCGCTGGGCGGGCGAGAGCGGCATCCGCTCGGTGCGCGGGACGGGTACGAGGGCGGGGCGCGGCTCGGGAGCGTCGGCATGGTCGGCGTCGGCCTGGTTCGTGTCGGCCTGGCTGGTGTCGCTCGGGCCGGGGTCGGGCCAGGCGGGGTCGGGCCGGCCCGTGCAGGCCCGGTCGCCGAGCAGGGCGGCGAGGCGGGCCGGGGTCGGGCGGCGGAAGACGTCGGCGAACCCGACCGGCCTGGCGAAGGTCTCGCGCAGCCGGGCGGCGAGGCGACCGGCGAGCAGCGAGTGACCGCCGAGGTCGAAGAAGGAGGCGTCCCGGCCGGGAGCCTGCGGCAGGCCGAGGACGTCGGCGAACAGCCCGCAGACCAGCTCCTCCTGCGGCGTCGCCGCGGCAGCGCCTTCGGCGGAGACGGCCGGCTCGGGCAGGGCCCGGTGGTCGAGCTTGTCGTGGGCGGTGCGCGGCAGTTCGTCGAGCAGCAGCACGGCCGCCGGGACCATGTGCGCGGGCAGCCGGGCGGCGAGCGCGGCGCGCAACCCGTCCGGGTCCGGGGCGCGGCCGGGTGCGGGGACCGCGTAGCCGAGCAGGCGCTTGCCCTGTGGTCCGGGACGGGCGATCACCACGGCCTGGGCGACGCCGGGCAGTTCGGCGAGGACGGCGGCGATCTCGCCGGGCTCGACCCGGAAGCCGCGGATCTTCACCTGGTCGTCGGCGCGGCCGAGGAGCTCCAGGCTGCCGTCCGGGCGGCGGCGGGCCAGGTCGCCGGTGCGGTACATCCGGGCGCCCGGCCCGCCGAAGGGGTCGGCGAGGAAGCGTTCGGCGGTCAGGTCGGGGCGGCCGAGGTAGCCGCGGGCCAGGCAGGCGCCGGCGACGTACAGTTCGCCGGCGACGCCGTCGGGCGCGGGGCGCAGGGAGCCGTCCAGGACGTAGGCGCGGGAGCCGCGCACCACCCGGCCGACCGGGGCACCGTCCGGGCCCGGGGTCCAGGCGTAGGCGTCGACGGTGGTCTCGGTCGGGCCGTAGAGGTCGACCAGGTGCAGGCCGGGGACGGCGGTCAGGCGCTGCCAGAGGGCGGGCGGGGTGGCCTCGCCGCCGACCACGAGGACGGACGGGCGGTGCCGCCCTTCGTCCAGGATCCCTTCGGCAATGAGGACTTCGAGGTAGGAGGGGGTGAGGTCGAGGTAGTCGATGCGCTCGCGGTCGAGGTGCGCGGCGAGGGCGGCCGGGTCGCGGTAGGTGGCGTCGTCCAGCAGGTGGAGCTCGTGGCCGTGGACCATCCAGAGCACCGGGTCCCAGGAGGCGTCGAAGGCGAACGAGGCGCTGTGGGCGACGCGCAGGCGCTCACGGCCGGTACGGCGCACGGCGGGGGCGATGTGGTCCTCGACGAGGCCGGCGTACAGGTTGGCCAGCGAGGCATGGGTGACCACCACGCCCTTGGGGCGGCCGGTGGAACCGGAGGTGTGCAACACGTACGCGGGGTGGTGGAGTTGCGGCGCGGGCGGGGCAGTGTCGGGCTCGCTGTCGGCCTCCCCCGGCCGTACCGTGGGCAGGTCGGTGCGCACGACGGGCGGGTCGGCGGGCAGGTCGGTGGCCACAGTGGGCAGGTCGGCGGGCAGGCCGAGTCCGGCGAGGGCCTCGACGGTGCCGACCGCACACACCGGGCGGGCGTCGGCCAGGACGGCGGCGAGCCGCTGCCGGGGGTGGGTGAGGTCGAGGGAGACGCAGGCGCCGCCGGCCTTGAGGACGGCGAGCATCGCGACGAGCGTGTCCGTGCCGCGCGGCAGGGCGATCGCGATCGGCGCGCCGGCCCGTACGCCGAGGGCGGTCAGGCGGTGGGCGAGGCGGTTGGCGGCGGTGTCGAGCTGCGCGTACGTCAGGGCGGTCGCGCCGCAGCGGACGGCGACGGCCTCCGGGGTGCGGGCGGCCCGGGCGGCGAACAGCTCGGGCACCGTGCGCTCCGCCGGGGGTTCGGCCCGGCCCGCGGTGGCCCGGCGCAGGCTGTCCGCGTCGAGCAGGTCGATCCGGGCGATCGGGGTCTGCGGGGCGGTGAGCAGCAGCTCGGCGAGGGCGTCGAGGTAGCGCAGCAGGCCGTCGCGGTGGGCGGCGAGGGAGGCGGCGCCGTGACGGGCCGGGTCGGCGTCGATGGCCAGGCGCAGCGCGCCGTCCGGGCCGGGCGAGACGTTCAGGGCGAGGTCGTCCACGGGGCCGGCGGCGAGGTTGCGGACGGTGCCGGGCAGGCCGGCCAGGTCGAGGTCGCCCTCGAAAGCCTTGATGTTGACCATCGGGCCGAACAGGGCGCGGCGGTCGCCGGTGCGGCCGAGGTCTCGGCGCAGGTCCTCCAGCGGGTAGCGCTGGTGGCGGCGGACGGCGCGCAGTTCGCGGACCACTCTGCGCAGCAGGTCCTCGGCGCTGTCGGCGGGGCGGACGGCGAGGCGCAGCGGGAGCACGTTGGCGGCGGCGACGGGGGTGCGCAGGGCGGCCGGGCCGCGACGGTTGGCGAGCGGCAGGCCGAGGACGACGTCCCGACTGCCGGACAGGCGGTGCAGGTAGCCGGCGGTGGCGGCGAGGAGCAGTTCGGCCCAGGTGGCGCGGACGACGGTGGCGGCGCGCTCCAGGCGCTCGCGGGTGCCGACGGGGAGGTCGACGGTGAGGCGCAGCGGGGCCGCGCCGGGTTCGCGGGCGGGCGTGCCCGGGAGGGTCGCCGGGGTGTCGGCGTCGGCCATCCGGGCGGACCAGTAGGCGCGGTCGGCCGCGTACTCCTCGCCGTCGCGGTACGCGGCCTCCTCGGCGGCGGCCTCGGCGAGGCGCGCGAACGGGCTCGGGGGCGGGGTAGGGGTAGGGCTCGACGTTGGGCTCGGGGTCGACTCGGCGCCGCCGGCGTCCGCGCGGTACAGCTCGGCGACCCGACCGCCGAGGAGGGCCAACGCGTAGGCATCGACGGCGAGATGGTGGATCCGCCGGTACCAGAGCCACCGGTCGTCGGCGAGGCGGATGAGCGCGTGGGTGAACAGCGGGCCCTCGGAGAGGTCGACCGGACGGGCGAGGTCGGCGCGCATCCAGGCCTCGGCGGCGGCTTCGGCGGCGGCTTCGGCTTCAGCGGCGGTGCCGGTGCCGCTGCCGGTGCTCACGTCGGCCTCCGGAGCGGTCTCGGCGCGAAGGTCGAGGCGGTGCAGTAGCCACTGGCGGTGGGGCCTCAGCCGCTGACGGGGCGTGCCGTCGGGGCCGGCGACGACGACGACGCTCAGCGCCTCCGCCTCCTCCACCGCCTGCCGTAGCGCCCGCTCGAACCGGTCCTCGTCGAGCGGACCGGCGACCTCGACGGCGTCGCCGGTGTTGTAGACCGGGCTGGCGGGTTCGAGTGACTGGGCGTACCAGATGGCGGCCTGGGCGGCGAGCAACGGGATGTCGGCGGCCTGAGTCTCGACGATCCGGGGGTCGCCGGTCTGAATGTCGCCGGTCTGAATGTCGTCAGTCCGGGTGTCGCCAGTCTGGGTCTCGGCGGCGGGCATGGTTCGGAGAGCTCCTCGGGGATCCGGAACGCCTTATTTAGGTTAGCCTAACCTAACTTCATATGATCTGGTCAACGGGCGCGGGAAGCCCCGGCCCTGACACCTCGGAGGCGCCACCCATGCCCCTGTCCGCCACCCCGGCCACGACCCTGTCCGCCACCAAGCAGGCCGTCCGCGACCGCGTGCACGCACACCGGGAGGAGCTGCTCGCGCTCAGCCGCCGCATCCACGCCCACCCCGAGACCGCCTTCGAGGAGCACCGCGCGGCCGGCTGGTGCGCCGAACTGCTGCGCGGCCAGGGCTACTCCGTCACCGCGCCCGTGCACGACCTGGCCACCGCGTTCAGCGCGACCCTCGGCAGCGGGCCGGTCACCGTCGCGCTGGTCTGCGAGTACGACGCGCTGCCCGGCCTCGGCCACGCCTGCGGGCACAACCTGATCGCCGCCGCGGGCCTCGGCGCGGCGCTCGGGCTCGCCCCGTACACCGAGCAACTCGGGCTCACCGTACGGGTGATCGGCGCACCGGCGGAGGAGCGCGGGGCCGGCAAGGCACTGCTGCTGGAGGCGGGGGCCTTCGCCGGGGCGGACGCCGCGATGATGGTCCACCCCTGCCCGGTCGAGGTCGCCGACTTCCGCTCCTTCGCGCTCGGCACGCTGTCCGTCAACTACCGCGGGCGCGCCGCCCACCCGAGCCTCAATCCGCACGACGGCCGCAACGCCGCCGACGCGCTCACCGTCGCCCAGGTCGCGATCGGGCTGCTGCGCCAGCAACTCCCGCCGCGCTGGCGGGTGCACGGCATCACCACGGCGCCGGGACGGCACCGAACCTGATCCCGGACAGTGCCCGCGCCGAGTACGAGATCCGGGCCTCGGCCGCCGAGGACCTCGCGGAGCTGCGCACCCGGGTCGAGGACTGCTTCCGCGCCGGGGCGCTGGCCACCGGGTGCACGGTGGAACTGTCCCGGCCCGAGCCGGACTACCTGGACATGCGGTCCGATCCGGGGCTGCTGGCCCTGTGGCGGGCCAACGCGGCGGCGCTCGGCCGGCCGGAGCCGGTCGAGCGCGAGCCGTTCGCCTGTACGGACATGGGGAACGTGTCACACGTGGTGCCCTCGATCCATCCGGTCCTGGACATCACGGGCGGCGCCTGCGCCCCGCACGAGGCGGCGTTCGCCGAGGCGGCACGGGGGGCGGAGGCGGAACGGGCGGTGCTGGACGGCGCGGTGGCAATGGCGTGGACGGCAGCGGACCTGGCGGCGGCAGGGGCAGGCCTGGCGGCAGGGGCCTCGTTGGCGGACAAGTAACGGCGGACAGCTTTCAGCGAACAGATTTCATCATCTGTTCGCTGAAAGCTGTCACCTGAAAGTCGTCAGCCGTCAGCCGTCCGTCCGCAGTCCGCCATCCGCCATCCGCCCGTCAGGCACCCAGCAGAGCCGCCGGCGCCACCCGCACCGCCGTCACGCCCAGCTCCCGGACCAGCGCCCCGGCCTCCCCCTCCCCCTGCGGATCGGCGAGCACCACGGCGGCGCCCGTCCGCAGCGGCCAGAGGAACTCCCAGAGCGGCAGCCCCAGTTGCAGCACCCGGTCGCCCGGGCCGAGCGGGTGCTGCGCCTGCAGCTCGCGCACCCGGCGGTCCGCCTCGGCATGGGTGAGCCGCACAGCCGTCGGGCGCCCGCCCGGGCCGTACCCGACGCAGAGCAGGTGCCGCGGGGTGAGCGCCCGAGGCGGGTCGGTGGGCAGCTCGCCGTCCGTCTCCAGCCCGGCGAGCGCTCCCGCCACCCCCTCCCCCAGCACGCACACCGGCCCGGTCTCCGCGAGCAGCCGCGCCCTGCGCCCGGGCGCGTCGGCCGGGTCCAGCGGCAGGTACGCCGCGCCCGACTTCACCACCGCCAGCAGCGCCGTCAGCAGCCCGGCCGGACTCCGAACGGCCGCCAGGCCGACCACCGCACCCGGGCGGGCCCCGCGGGCGGCCAAGGCGCGCGCCAACCGGTTGGCCGAGGCGTTCAGTTCCCCGTAGCTGACGGTCTCCCCGCCTGCGAGCACCAGCGCCGGCGCGTCCGGTGTCCGGGCCGCCTGGGCCTCGACCGGCCCCACCACGGTGGTCGCCGGGTACGTCACCGTGCGCCGGGGCAGGGACGGCGCCGAGGGCAGCGCCCCCTCCCGCTCCAACTCCCGGACGGACTCTCGCATGACCTCCCACACGGACTCCCGGACCGCTGTCCGGGCGGCCTCCCGTACGACCGCCGCCATCAGGCCGCGCCCAGCAGCTCGGCCCAGGCCTCGATCACCGGACGCTCCGCGAGCCGGACGAACGCCACCTCGACGCCCTCCGCCCGCCAGCGCTCGGCGAGCGTCATCAGGCGGATGGAGTCCAGCCCCCAGTCGACCAGGTTCTCGTCCAGCGGGATGTCCGCCGGGTCCTCGCCGAGGAGGTCGGCGACCTCGGCCCGGATCCGAACCACCGTGAAGCCCACGCCTGTCACTTCCCGTCCACCTCTTCCGTCTCGCCCGAACCCCCCGCGCCCGCCGCCTCGTCCACGCTGTTCGCGCCGTTGGCACCGTCCACGCCGTCCACGCCGTCCACGCCGTCCACGCCATGCACGCCGTTCAACGTCCCGAGCACGGCCGCCGTCGTGGTGACCACTCCGCAGCGCCCGGCCACCCAGGCCAGCGCGGCACGGTGCTCCGCCGGGCCGAAGTCGGCGACGGCGTCGGCCACCACGAAGGCCTGGATGTCCCGCATCCAGGCGTCGCAGGCGGTGGCCTGCACGCCGATGTGCGCGTACACGCCGGTGATCACCAGCTGGTCCCGGCCCTGCTCGCGCAGCAGGTGCGCCAACTCGGTGCGCACGAAGGCGCTGTACTTCCACTTGGTCAGCACGGTGTCGCCCGGCCTCGGCGCGACGGCGTCGGCGATCGCGGTGGCGCGCGGGCCGTCCGGGATGCCGGGCCCCCAGAAGTCCTGCTGCAGTCCGCGCTCGGCCGGGCTCTGTCCGCCCGGCTGCGCCGAGTAGACGACCGGGACGCCGGTGGCGCCCGCCGCCTCGGCCAACCCCGCGACGTTGCCGAGCAGTTCGGGAACCGGCGCGGCCCCGGTGTCGTAGGCGCCCAGGAAATGGTTCTGCAGGTCGTGGACCAGCAGGACGGCGCGCGCCGGGTCCACCGTCCAGGCGACCCGGTCGGCGGGCAGCTCCCCGGCGGCGGGCATCGGATAGGAGGGTATGCGGGGCAGGCCCACGATGGTCGTTCCTTAGCAGCTAGACAGCAACGGGACGGAAATCAACTGGCGGTCAGGGAGGCCGCGATGGCCGCGCGCAGGTCCTTCTTGCTGACCTTCCCGATGCCGGTGGCCGGGAAGGCCTCGACGAACTCCACCTGGTCCGGCACCTTGTAGTCGGCCAGCCCGCGCTGCCGCACGTACCGCTTCAACTCGACGCCCTTCGGCGGCTGTTCGCGGTGTTCGGGGCGGAGCACCACGTACGCGCAGGTGCGCTCGCCCAGATAGGGGTCGGGCATCGACACCACCGCGGCGTCGTGCACGGCGGGGTGCGCGAGCAGGTGGTTCTCGATCTCCTCGGCGGCGACCTTCTCGCCGCCCCGGTTGATCTGGTCCTTGGCCCGCCCCTCGACCACCAGGTGGCCGGTCGGGGTCCGCCGGACCAGGTCGCCGGTGCGGTAGAAGCCGTCGGCCGTGAAGGAGTTCGCGTTGTGCTCGGGCGCGTTCCAGTAGCCGCGGATGGTGTACGGGCCGCGCGTCAGCAGGTGGCCGGTGGCGCCCTCGGGCAGGTCCCGGTCGTGGTCGTCGACCACCCGGACCTCGTCGTCGGGGGAGATCGGACGGCCCTGGGTGGTGGTGATCAGCTCCTCCGGGTCGTCCAGCCGGGTGTAGTTGACCAGCCCCTCGGCCATCCCGAACACCTGCTGGAGCGTGCATCCCAGCACCGGCCGCACCCTGCGGGCCGCCTCCGCGCTGAACTTGGCGCCGCCGACCAGCAGCACCTCCAGGCTCTCGTACCCCCGGGCGCCGCGCTCGGCGGCGTCCAGCCAGAGCAGCGCGAGCGGCGGCACCAGCCCGGTGATGGTCACGCCCTCGCGTTCGATCAGCGGGAAGGCGGTCTCCGGACCGGGCTGCGGGCAGAGCACCACCCGCCCGCCCGCGTACAGCGTGCCGAGGGAACCCGGCGAGCTGAGCGGGAAGTTGTGGGCGGCGGGCAGCGCGCACAGGTACACGCTGTCCGCGTCGAGCGCGCACAGCTCGACCGAGCCGCGCAGCGAGTAGATGTAGTCGTCGTGGGTGCGCGGGATCAGCTTCGGCACGCCGGTGCTGCCGCCGGAGAGCTGCAGGAAGGCGACGTCCGCCGGCACGGGTTCACTCGAGGGCCCGGGCCCGTCGCAGGGCACGTCCGCCAGCCGGACGTGTTCCCCCGCGTCCTCGCCGGCCACCAGCACCAGCCGCAGCGCGGGGTTCTCCGCCCGTACCCGGGAGGCGAGTTCACGGTAGTCGAAGCCGCCTTCGACGGCCGGGACGACGTACGCCGCCGCGCCGGTGAAGGAGCAGAAGTACCCGATCTCGGTGTACCGGTGCGCGGGCAGCGCGAACACCGGCAGCGCGCCGATCCGGAACAGCGCGAAGACCACCTCGAAGAACTCGGCGGCGTTGGGCAGTTGGACCACCACGCGGTCCCCGGCCCGGATCCCCCGGGCGAGCAGCCCGGCGGCCATCCGGTCGGCCCGGCGGTCGAGTTCGGCGTACGTCCAGCGCCGCTCCGTCGCCGCCGTCGGGTGGCCGCCCGGGTCGACGACGGCGATCCGCTCGCCGTGCGCGGCGGCGCGCTCGCGCAGCATCCGCCCGAAGGTCTCACCGCGCCAGTACCCGGCCGCCCGGTAGCGCTCGGCGAACTCGGCGGGGTACGGGGTGACCCCCTCCGGCGGCGTCACCGGGACACCCCCGCGGCGTCCAGGAAGGTCCGGAACTTGGCGCTGGTCTCGGCGAGTTCGGCCTCCGGGCGGGACCGGTCGACCACCCCGGCACCGGCGTACACCCGCAGCGTCCGCTCGTCCGCCTCCGCGCACCGGATGGTGACCACCCACTCGCCGTCGCCCGTCGCGTCGCCCCAGCCGACCATGCCGGTGTACAGGCCGCGATCGAAGGGCTCGACCTCGCCGATCACCCGGCGCGCGACGTCCGTTGGGGTGCCGCAGACGGCCGGGGTCGGGTGCAGCGCGCAGGCCAGCTCCAGGGCGGAGACCGCGGGGTCGGCCAGCTCGCCGCGGATCGTGGTCGCCAGGTGCCACATCGCGGCCGTCCGCACCAGGGTGGGCCGTTCGGGCACCTCCAGGGTGCGGCAGTACGGCGCCAGCGCCTCACGGATGGCGTCCACCACCACGGCGTGCTCGTGCAGGTCCTTGGGCGACTCCAGCAGCGCGGCGGCGCGCCGGACGTCCTCGCCGAGGTCCCCGCTGCGCGGCACCGAGCCGGCCAGCGGGTTGGCCAGCACGGCCGTTCCCCGCCGAGAGAGCAGGAGTTCGGGGCTGGCGCCGATCAGGGTACGCCCACCGCCGGCCGGGACGGCGAAGGTGTAGCCGCCCGGGTCGCGGCGGGCCAGCCGCTGCAGGACGGCGGGCAGGTCGAGCGGCTCGGCGGCGCTCAGCTCCAGCGTCCGGGCCAGCACCACCTTGCTCAACTCCCCGCCGCGCAGCCGCTCGACGGCCGCCGCGACACCCGCGCCGTACGCCTCCGGCTCGGGCACCGGGCGGATCCGCCAGTCGACCCGCTCGGCCGGCGGCGCGGGCAGCGCGATCAGCGGGTCGTCACGCAGCGCCCCGGCGGTCCGAACCCGCTCGGGCACGGCGAGCTCGACCCGGCTGTCCCGGTCGAACGCCACCGCGCCGACCACCAGCGGCCGTTCACCCCCGGCGCGCCCGGCCTCGGCCAGCGTCTCGGCGACCCGCACGGGCAGCGGCCGCCCGTCCTGCGGCACCCGGGCGCGCACGCCGGAGGTGAGCAGGGTGCGCGTCGGCGAGGCGAAGAACGCCTCGTCGGAGGCGGCCCGGTACTGGCCGAGCAGTCCGCTGGCCGCGCCGATGACGGCATGGTCGGGGCCGTCGGCGCGGGGGGCCGCCGGGGCGTGGGGCACCGTGGTCACGGTGGATTCTCCAGTCTGGGACGGGTGTACGGGGAGATCGCGGGTCTACGGGGAGCCGGGCGGATCCTCGGGAGCCGGCAGGTCTTCAGGGCCGGCGGGTCTTCAGGGGCCGGCAGGTCTGCGGCGAGCAATCGAGGTGCGGAGGGGGAGCGGAACTGCTGGGAGCGGCGGTTCCGCCGGAACCGGGGGGCGCCTCAGGCGCGCAGGGTCGCGCCGCCGTCGACGTACAGGTCGTGCATGGTGATGTGCCGCGCCCGGTCGGATGCCAGGAACACCACGGCTTCGGCGATGTCGGCGGGGGCGGCGATCCGCCCGAGCGGGATGCCGACCCGCCAGGCATCCAAGTCGCCCTCGATCACCCGCTGTTCGGCTGCGGCGGCGTCCTCGCCCCACAGTGCGCGCTGCATCTCGGTGTCGGTCGACCCGGGCGACACGACGTTGCACCGCACCCCGGACCGGGCGAGTTCCAGTCCCAGGCAGCGGGTGAACATGGTGGCCGCGGCCTTGGACGCCGCATAGGCGGCCATCCCGGCCCTCGGCACCCCGGCGGCGTTGGACCCGACGGTCACAATGCCCCCACACCCCCGCTGCGCCATCCGCCGTCCTACGGCGCGACTGGCATGGAAGACGCCGGTGGTGTTCACGGCGAAGGTGTCCACCCAGTCGGCGTCGGTGAGTTCGACGACCGGCGCGGTACGCAGGATGCCCGCGACGTTCACGAGCGTGGCGATCGGTCCGAGTTGGCGCTCGATCAACTCGACCGCTTCATCGACAGCTTGGGCATCGGACACGTCCAGGACGTACGGTCTGACGGCCGGAAGCTCCGCCGCCAGGGTGCCGAGCGGACCGGCACGGCGATCCAGCGCCGCGACGACGGCCCCCTCGGCGACCAGCGCTCGCACCACGGCCGCGCCGATGCCCTGTCCGGCCCCGGTCACCATCGCGACGGTACCGGCGAATTCGGACTGCTGCTGCACAGGACATCCCCTCCGACCAGCAAGATTAGGTAAGCCTAACCTAACACAACAGTTCGCCTACGTCGAGAGTCTGTGCGACCGTCAAATCGCCCGTCCGCCGCCCGCCGCACACAGCGAGACGAGACGACCCGTCTCGCCATCGAACGTAGGCCGCCCCGGCGTCCGCGACAGCCGTCGACCCGTGGCGGTGGGACTACCGCTCGGCCGGGCGGTGGTAGATCCAGTCGAAGCCGTCGTACCCCTCCCCGTCCAGGTGCTCGGCGCGCCGCAGGCCGGCCCGCAGGGCCACGCGCTGGGAGGCGAGGTTGGCCGGACGGATGCGGGCGATCAGCGGCAGGTCGGGCACGGCGGCGCCCGACCAGGCCACCACGGCAGTGGCGGCCTCGCTCGCCAGGCCGCGACCCCAGGCGGCGGGGGCGAAGCGGTAGAAGAGGTTGAGGACCGGCAGGCCGGCGAGTTCCATCGGCTTCACTCCGCAGAAGCCGAGCACGGTCGGGGAGTCGAGCTCACGGACCGTCCAGTAACCGAAGCCGCGGTGCTCCCACAGCGCGTCCCAGCGGCCGTACAGTTCCTCGGCCTCGGCCCGGGTGGCGAGCGCGTCCGAGGGGTTGTGGAGGCAGGCGGCCGGGTCGCTGTGGACGGCGAGGATCGCGTCGGTGTCGGCCTCGGACGGGCGCCGCAGCGAAAGCCGAAGGGTCGTCAGTTCCTGGTGTCCGGTCACCAGGCCATCGTAGGCAGCCTCACTGCGACACTGCGGGGTCCGCCGGAGCCTTCGGCGCCGGGGAGAGTCCCGTGCAGCCGCGCAGGCCGTCGCGGCGCTTGAGGGCGGCCTCGGCGGCGGCGCCGGTGACCGGCTCCGGGATGCCCTTGTCGTCGATGGTGGCCGGGACGAAGGCCTCGCCGGTCACCTTGCCGTCGGCGGTGAGGGTGAGGGTGGTGACGCCGGTCTCGTTGGAGTTCGGGTAGTCGGAGGTGCCGTACCAGAGGAAGTTGCCGAAGCCGTACCCGACGTAGGTGTTGCCGAGCATGCCCGAGCCGACCATGGTGTGCGCGTGCGTGCCGACCACGGCGGTGGCGCCGGCGGTGGCGAGCTTCTTGGCGACGGCGGTCTGTGCGGCGGTCGGGCAGGCCTTGCCCTCCTCGCCCCAGTGCAGGTAGACGAGCACGACCGGGGCCTGCTGCTTCGCCCCCTCCACCGCCTTGACCAGCGCCGGGACGTCCAGCGCGGAGGCGATGCCCGGCTTGTTCGCGCCGGCCCGCCACTTCTGGTTGGTGAGGTCCTCGACCTGGCTGGCGGCGACCACGGCGACCTTCACCCCGCGCACGGTGGTGACGTACGGGGCGTACGCCTGCTTGGCGTCGCGGCCGACGCCGACGACCGGGATCGGCGAGGAGTCCTTGGCGGCGAGCGTGTCGGCGAGGCCGTCGGCGCCGAAGTCCACGGCGTGGTTGTTGGCCATCGAGACGACGTCGACGCCCGAGTCCTTGAGCACCGAAAGCGCCTTGGGCGGGGTGCGGAAGGTGTACAGCTTGGGCTCCGGGGCGCCGCGCCCGGTGATCGCGGTCTCCAGGTTGAGGACGGACAGGTCGGCGTCGGCGAGGTTGCGGGAGATCGGGCCGAGCGCCGGCTCGGGCGGCTGGACGGCCAGCCGGGGTTCGGTGCGGCCCTCGAAGTGGACGTCCCCGGCGAAGGCGACCGTGATGGTGCCGTCGGGCCGGGGCGCGGCGTTCTTGCTCGGGGCCGCGCCGGAGGACGGAGTGCCGGGCGTCGGGGTCGTGGCCGCCGGGGCGGGGGCGGCGCCCGTCGGGCCGGGGGCGGGGTCGTCCGGCCCACAGGCGGTGACGGCGGTCAGCCCGACGAGCAGCGCGACGGCGGCCGCGACACGGCGCATGAGTGGTTCCCCCCGAGGACGACGCAAGAGCGGTCAGCCTACGCCACCGAATCACCACCGCTTGAGCCCGCACCCGCAACATTCCGGCCACAAAAGGGCACCGGCGGCGCCACTCCTGGCCCGCCCGTCCCCATCACCCCACCCGTCCCGGCCACCGTGTCCCTGGCGCGGCGGCGGGGAGGGCGCGCAGCGTGGTGGTACGGGAGGACCGGTCCCGCGCCGGAGGTCCGGAGGTGTTGACGTGATGGGCAGCAACATGGCCAGTGACATGGGCAGCGGTATGAGCGGTGACCCGGGCAGCAGCATGGGCAGCGGCATGGGCGGTGACCCGGGCGACCCCAGAGGCATCGAGCCGGTCGGCGGCCCCGGCCGCGACCACCCCTCCCCCGGCCGGGAACGCCGGATCGTGGAGGCGACGGCCGAGACGGATCCAGCGGCCGAAGCGGATCCTGTGGTCGAAGCGGATCCAGCCGCCGAGCGGGCCGTCCGCACCAAGGACTGGCAGCTCAGCCTGCACCTCGTCGAGGACCGGGACACCACCCGGGTGCACGCCGTCCTGGACGCCGACGGCACCGTCCTGCACAGCGACGCCGCCTCCCGCCGCAACCCCCGCGACACGCCGGCACCGCAGGTCGGCGACGAGTTCGCGGTCGGCCGCGCCCTGGTCGACCTCGGCCACCAGCTGCTGCGCGCCGGCGTCCACGGCGCCACCGGTCCCACGGACGATTGAGCCGCGCCGAAGCCGCCGCACAGCGGAGGAGTGCGCGGCCCCGGAATCGCGCCCGCCGGAGGAGTGCGCCCACGAACCCCACCCGCCGGAGGAGTGCGCACCACCCGTCCGGGTACGCCATGCTGAACCGCGACACCCGACCGGAAGAGCCGGACGACCGGAAGAGCCGCACACCCCGCCCATGGACACCACCCCCGACCACCCGCCCGTCCCGGGCCCCGACGCGGACCCGCCGGCCGCCCCCGGCGCATCCCCTGACTCCACCGCCGACTTCACCCCCGCCGAGCGCGCCCGGGGCCGCGCCCTGCGCCGCGCCCAGCTGCCGTGGGCGCTGGGCGGCCGGCTGGCGGGCCTGGCGCTGACCCTGCTGCTCGGCCTCACCCCGGCCGGTGCCGACCTGGTCACCGCCGTCGGCCGCTGGTTCGGCGGCTCCCGGACGGCCACCCTCCTGGCCGGCGCGGCGGCCCTGGTGGTCCTCGGCCAGGTGCTGCAGCTGCCGTTCGGCGCGCTGGTGCGATCCGTCCGGGCCCGGTACGGGCTGGTGACGCAGGGCTGGGCCGGCTGGGCACTGGACACCTTGCGCGGCCTCGCGCTCACCCTTCTCCTGTTCCTTCCGCTCGTTCTCGGGCTGTTCGCGCTGACCGCCTGGTCGCCGCAGCGCTGGTGGCTGCCGGCGGCGGGCGGCGCGGCGCTGCTGACGGCCGTCCTCTCCTTCCTCCACCCGCTGCTGATCGAGCCGGTGTTCAACCGCTTCACCCCGATGCCGCCGGGCGAGCTTCGGACCGCACTGTCGGCGCTGGCCGAGCGGGACGACGTGCGGGTGCGGGACGTCCTGGTGGCGGACGCCTCGCGCCGGACCACCGCGCTCAACGCGTACGTCTCCGGGTTCGGCGCGACCCGCCGGATCGTCGTGTACGACACGCTGCTGACCACCGCCGAGCCGCGGGAGGTGGAGTTGGTGGTCGCGCACGAGCTGGGCCACGTCAGACACCGGGACGTGCCGGTGGGCACGGCGCTGGCCGCCGTCGGGGCGGCCGTCGCGGTCGCCGTCCTCGGTCTGCTGGGTGCCTGGCGGCCGCTGCTGGACGCCGCCGGGGCGAGCGACGCGGCGGACCCCCGGGCGCTGCCGCTGCTGGCGGCGCTGGCGGCACTGCTGGGCGCGCTGTCGGGGCCGGCACAGTGCGCGGTGAGCCGCCGGATCGAGGACCGCGCGGACCGGCACGCGCTCGAACTGACCGGCGATGCCGCGCAGTTCGTGGCGATGCAGCGCAGACTTGCACTGGCGAACGTCTCCGATGTCGACCCGCCGAGGCTGCTTGAGCTACTGTTCGCCACTCACCCGAGTGCGACCCGCCGGATCGCCGCCGCCCGCGCCTGGCAGGCCGCTCGAGAACGGTCGGCACCGGGACGTCGCGCGACCCCAGGCGAATCCGTTGTATAGTGCAACAAATCTCGAGGAGATAGGAACGCCGTGCCCGGCCGCCAGTCGTCCATCGACACCATCCAGCGCGAGCTGACCGCCTTCGCCCGCCGCGCCCGGCACAAGGCCTCCCAGCTGCACCCCGACCTCTCCCTGGTCACGTACAGCATCCTCGACCTGATCACCGAGCGCGGCGGCTGCCGGGCCGCCGACGTGGCCGCGCACTTCATGCTCGACAAGTCCACCGTCAGCCGCCAGGTCACCGCTCTGGAGAAGCTCGGCCTGCTGGCCCGCGAGGCCGACCCGGACGACCAGCGCGGCCAGATCCTGCGCGCCACCGAGGCCGGACTGACCCTGCTGCGGGACGCCAACGAGCAGCGCCGCCTGGCCTTCACCACGCGCTTCACCGACTGGTCCGACGAGGACGTCGCCCGCTTCGCCGCCTACCTGGCCCGCTACGGCGAAGAAGGCTGACGAAGCGGCCTACCGGCCCGCTACGGCGGACCGGGCCGGCGGGGCGACCCACCCGGCCCGCTACGGCGAACCGGGCCGGAGGAGCGCCCGCAGCGGACGACGGAGTGCCCTCAGCGGCCGGACGAGCGCTCCCAGCCGCCGACGGCGGAGGCCCGACAGCCGTCTCGGGGTGCGCCCCGCCGCCCCCACGGTGTACAGAGGAGAGGTGCCCTTCCGGCAGCGTCCCGATGCGCCGCACCCGCCGCGCGCGCCGCATACCCCCGACCGCCGCCGCGCCTGGCGGCCCGACCGCCGGGTGCTGACGGCGCTGACGCTCGCGCTGATCGTGCTGATCACCGTCGTCGACATCCTCTCCCCGCCGGACATCCACCTCGGCCCGCTGCTGATCGTCGCCCCCGCCCTCACCGCCTCCTTCGCCGGCCCCCGGGCCACCGCCGGGGTCGCCCTGCTCGCGCTCGCCGCGCTGACCGCCATCGGCTCCGTCCGCGACAGCCTGACCAGCGCCAACATCGAGACCCAGTTGAGCGCGCAGATCGTCGTCTCCGCGCTGATCGTCGGCCTGCGGGTGCTGCGCGAACGACACGAGCGGGAACTGGCCCGGGTCCGTTCGGTGTCCGAGGCCGCCCAGCGGGTACTGCTGCGCCCGCTCCCGGAGCGGATCGGGCCGCTGCACCTGGCCTCCGTCTACCTGGCCGCCGAGGCCGAGGCGCAGGTCGGCGGCGACCTGTACGCGGCCGCCCGGACCGCCACCGGCACCCGGCTGCTGGTCGGGGACGTGCGCGGCAAGGGGCTGTCCTCGCTCGGCGACGCCGCCCTGCTGCTCGGCGCCTTCCGTGCCGCCGCCCACCTGCACGCCGAGCTGCCCGACCTGGCCGCCTATCTGGACGGCAGCGTCAGCTGGGACCTCGCCCAGCTCGCCGAACAGTCCCGGCAGGCACGGCAGGCGCAGCAGGAGCGACGCGCCCTGCCCCGGGCGTCGCCCCGCGACGTCCCCGAGGAGGGCTACCAGTCCGGCGAGGCCGGCGAGTCCTTCATTACCGCCGTCCTGCTGGACATCCCCGACGACGGCTCCCCGGTCCGCCTGATCGACTGCGGCCACCCGCCCCCACTGCTGCTGCGCCCCGAGGGCATCACCACCCTCGCCGCCCACCACCCCGCCCCGCCCCTGGGCCTCGGCGAACTCGCCCCCGTGCGGTACGAGGTCGAGACCTTCCCGTTCCGCCCCGGCGACCGGCTGCTGATCTACACCGACGGCGTGATCGAGGCCCGCGACGCCCAGCGGCGCTTCTACCCGCTCACCGAGCGCGTCACCGCCTGGCACGCCGACCGCCCCACCGCGCTGCTCCACCGCCTCCGCCGCGACCTGCTCGCCCACGTCGGCGGCCGTCTCGACGACGACGCGGCCATGGTCGTGGTCGAGCGGCTCCCGGACCGCGGTCGTACGGAGCCCGGTTCCGGAGCTCCTACCCCCGGATGACCAGGCCCGGTCCTTCCCGCCGTTCACGTTCTTCAGGTGCTGGCAGCCCGGCGTGATTCACGTTCTTCAGGTGCCGGCAGCCCGGCGTGATCGCGGTCGGCCGGCAGTCCTACGGCTTGTAGGGCAGCTGCGGCACGTCGAAGCAGGCCGTCGTCATCGACGGCACCTGGGTGACCCAGCCGCCCCGCCCGCCCTGTGCCGAGTCCTGCCAGCGGGCGGCGTTCAGGCAGGCCCGGGTCGGGCCGGCGGGCGGCGGCTGCGGGACGAAGGAGGCGGGCAGGATCAGGCCGTGCGCGTCGTACGGCTCGGCGCGGTTCATGAACGCCTCGACGCAGGAGCGGGTCGGCGCGGCGCCGCAGGAGTCCAGCGCGTCGGTCAGCCACTGCGCGCCCGCCCAGCCCTCCAGCTCCCAGGCGGACAACTGCCCCGCCCGGTCCGGGTAGTAGCGGGCCATCGCGGTACGGAAGTCGCGCACCGCCGGGTACTGCTCGTCCTCGTAGTTCAGGCTCGACGAGGTCGCCCAGAGCGCGTTGCGGCAGTTCGGCGAGGACTGGTAGTCGCTTCGCACCGACTCCGACCAGTTCTGCACGTTGGTGACCTTCGCCGCGACCGTCACCCCGGACTCGTCCAGCGCCCGGCACAGCGCCGCGTTGCCCCGGGTGTCCATGGCGTCGAACAGCAGCTGCGAGCCGTCGGCGCGCACGGCCGCGGCCACCGCCTGGAAGTTCGGCAGCGCGAAGTCCACCGTCTGCAGCAGCACCCGGTAGCCCTCCGCCTCCAGCCCGGCCTTCAGCTGTCCGGCGTAGCGGGCCGAGTCGGCCTGGTTGTACGCGACCACGGCTGCGCTGCCCGCGCCCAGGCGCTGCTTGAAGAAACGGAACACCTCGGTGCTCTGGTAGAGCGTCCCGTTCCAGCCGACCGACCGCCCGTCGCGCGGCGCCCCACTGCCGTAGATCCCGTACAGGTGCGGCCAGCGGTCGTACGCGGTGCCGATCGGCTGGCCGCCGACGTCCGGCACCGCCTTGCCGCTCACGTACGGTGCGCCCGCGTAGTCGAGGACGCTGCCGCTGACGAAGGCGAACACGTGCGCCTGGTCGATCAGCCGGTGCACGCAGTCCTGGTTGCCGACACCGCTGCCACCGTCGTCGCAGGTCACCAGCCGGACGGTGCGACCGTGCAGGCCGCCGCGGTCGTTCAGGGCCTGGAAGAACGCCTGAGCGCCGTACCGGGGACCGCTGAACACCTCGCTGCCGACCGGGCTGGTGAGCGAGGTGACGACGCCGATCCGGATCTCGCCGGCCGTGACCCCGGTGTCGGAGGCGGGATTGGTGCTCCCGCTGCCCCCGGTCGCCCCGGGCGTGGCGGTGGCACGGGCGGTGAAGGCGCCGTCGGGCAGCCGGGTGCCGCAGCCGCCCAATGACGCGAACAGGAGGAGGGCGAGGGCCGCCGCCGACACGACACGGCCGGGCCACCGGCGTGCGAACGCGTCGACGGCCCGGCATCGCGAGGGGGTGGTCAGCTGCATCCGGGGATCGGGGTGCCGCTGGCGCCGCCGGCCTGGGTCAGCAGACCGCACAGGGTCGAACGGGACACCTTCCAGGTGCCGTTCTCCAGGACGGCCTGGCCGGACGCGCTCGGCTCGACCACCGTGCCCTGGAGGGACAGCGAGTAGGAGACGGCCGCGTCGGAGGCGTCGGTGAACGCCACGTCAGTGACCTTCGCCTGCACCTGGCCGACCCTCGGGTCCTGCGAGAAGCCCTGCAGCGCCGGGAGCAGCACGTCGCCGCCCTGGAGCAGCTTGGCCTTGTCGGGGATCGGCGTGTTGGGGTCGAAGAACTTCTCCCAGTTGGCGGTGATCTCCGCCTCGGCGGCGGCCGGATCGGCGGGGGCGGTGCCGGTGGCGCTCGCGGAAGCGGTGGCGGTCGCGCTCGGGCTGATGCTCGCGCTCGCGCTCGCCGGGGAGGAGGCCGAGGAGCCGGACTTGCTGCTGCTGCACGCGGCCGCCGTGCCCGCCAGCATCAGGGCGAGCAGCGCGCTCGCCGCCCGCAGGACCCGGCCGCCGCCCGTGGAGGTGCCGCTTCGCGTCACGTGCATGGTGTTCCCTCTCGCCTGCGCCGCCCGGGCCGGCCTCTCGGTGTCCCGGATGCTGTTCCAGGCCGATCCTGGAAACGTCTCAAGTGACACCATGAAGGCGGATCCATGGACGAATCGCAATCCGACGGAGAAATCACCCGTAACGCCCCAAGGAGTTCCCCCTTCCGAGGCGGCGCATTCCAGGGCGGAGCGTTCCGGGGCGGCCCGCCCCGGGGCAGCCCGTTCCGCGGGGCGCGCGAGTGGGCCGGGTGGCTGCTCGTCGCGGCGGGGGCCGTGCTGTGCGTGCTCGGCTGGTACGGGGTCTCCGGCGAGCGCTTCGTCGAACAGCAGATCCCCTACCTGGCCTCGTCCAGCATCCCGGGAGCGGCACTGATCGTGGCCGGAACCCTCCTGGTCGCGCTACGGCCGCCGACCCCGCCGGAGCGTCAGGACCTGACCGACCGCCGGGTGGAACGGCTGTACGAGCTCCTCGTCGAACCGTCCGACGTCGACACGGGCGCGGGACCGAGCGCCGGGCCGGGCGCGGCGCCGGGCGCGGGACCCGGCGTCCGACCGGATGCGCCGGAGGCGCCGGACACGCCGGATCCGGCCGGACGGGACGCCGAAGGATGGCTGGCCGTCCCCGAGGGCACCCGCTACCACCGCCCGGACTGCCCGCTGGTCACCGGCAAGGCGCGGGCCGAACCCGTCGGCCCGGACGCCGTCCGGGACCGGGGCCTGACGCCCTGCCCGCTCTGCTCGCCGCCCGCGCCGGGCCCCGATCCCGGCCCCACCACCCGTCCGGGCGAATCCGCCCCGCCGACCGGCTGAACGCCCATGACCGCCGCCGCCCTGCTCGCCACCGCCCCCGACTCGCTCGGCCTCACCGTCGACCTCGCCCTCGCCGGACTCACCGTCGGCAGCGCGGCCGCCCTCAGCGGCATCGGCCTGGTCGTCTGCCACCGCGCCACCGGCGTGCTCAACATCGCCCAAGGCGCCCAGGCCATGGCCATCGCCTACCTGCTGCGCGACCTCGTCGTCGTGCGGCACTGGCCGGTCTGGCCCGCCGTCGCCTGCTGCCTGCTGGTCGTCGCCCCCGCGCTGGGCGTACTGCTCGACGTCCTGGTCTACCGCCCGCTGCAGCGGCGCGGCGCCGGGCCGGCCGACACCATGGTCGCCGGACTCGGCGTCTTCGTGCTGCTCATCGGCGTGGCCGTCCTCCTGTGGGGCGCGGCACCACTGGCCGGCGCGCCGTCCCCGCTCGGCGGCGCCGCGATCCGCCTGCCCCACGGGCACAGCCTGCGGCCCGACACCGTCGTCCAACTCGCCGCGATCCTCGTCCTCAGCCTCACCGTGTTCGCCACCACCCGGTGGACCCGCTTCGGCCTCCAACTGCGCGCCGTCGTCGACGACCGCAGGCTCGCCGCCCTCGCCGGGGTCGACGCCGACCGGCTCTCCGCCACCGGCTGGGCCTTCGGCACCTTCACCGCCGGGCTCGTCGGCATCACCCTCGCGCCGTACCTGCTGCTCGACCCGTACGGGCTGCCGCTGCTGGTGATGGAGACCATGGCGGTCGCGGTCGCCGCCCGGCTGCGCAGCATCCCGGTCGCCATCGCCACCGGGCTCGGCCTCGGCATCGCCCAGGCCGAGCTCACCCGGCTGCGCCCGTCCGGACAGCTGCTGCCCCTGGTCGAGGCGGTGCAGTCCAACCTGTTCGTGGTCGCGCTGCTCGCCGCCGCCCTGCTCGCCGGACCACGCATCAGCGGGGAACGCGCCGAGACCACGCCACTGGCCCTGCGGCGCACCGAGGGCAGGAACGGGCGGCTCGCGGGAGCCGTCTGCCTGGTACTGCTCCTGCTGCCGCTCGGCTTCCGGGGCAACGACCTGCGCAGCGCCCTGCTCGTACCGGCGCTCGCGCTCGTACTGCTGTCCATCGTCGTGGTCACCGGCTACAGCGGGCAGATCTCACTCGGCCAGGCCGGGTACGCGGGCCTCGGCGCGCTCGGCACCGCACTGCTGATGTCCGGCCGCATCCCCGGCCTCCCGCCGCTGCCCGCCGCACCCGCACTGCTGATCGCCGTCCTCGCCACCGCACCGCTCGGCCTGCTCACCGGCTGGCCCGCGATCCGCCGACGCGGGCTCGCTCTCGCCCTGGTCACCTTCGCGGTCGGAACGGCGATGAGTCGCTTCGTCTTCCAACAGCCGTACGCCACCACCGGGCTCGTCCTCGACCGCCCTTCCTTCCTCGCCGGCGACCGCGCCTTCTACCTCGCCGAACTCCTGCTCCTCGGCCTCGGCCTGCTCACCGTCCGGGGCCTGCACCGGGGCCGGCTCGGCCGGGCCCTGACCGCCATGCGGGACCACGAACCGGGCGCGGTCGCGGCGGGCGTGGACGTCCCCGGCCTCAAGCTCTTCGCCTTCGTCGCGGGCGCGGCCCTGGCCGCACTCGGCGGCGGCCTGATGGGCCTCGCCGGGCGCGCCTTCGACCCCGCCGCCTTCGACCCGGTACGCGGCCTCCTCTGGTTCGCGGCCGTCGTCGTCGCCGGTGCCGACAGCGCCCTCGCCGCCGTCCTGGCCGCCGCCCTCCTCATCGGCCTCGACGCCGGCACCGTCGCCGGCGTCTCCGCCGTCGCCGTCGGCACCCTCGCCGCCGCCATCGGGCGTCTCCCCGGCGGCCTCGCCGCCCTGCCCCGCCCCCACCACCGCCCGCCCCCGGCCCTCCCCCCGTCCCGCCTCACCCCGGCAGGGCGCCGGGTACGGGCGGCCATCGCGGCGAAGCCGGCCCGAGAGGACGGAACGCCATGAGAACCGCTCATGCCCCACGCCGACCGCCCGATTCGCGCGGCGATTGCGGCAGGAGAGGCAAGGGCAGGGCCGGGCCATGAGCCCCGCTCATGGCACCCACCGGGCAACGCGGCGCGACAGCCATGAGGCTCGCTCATGGCCCTTCCGCCCGCCACCCACCGACCCCGACGTACGCCCCCGCCCCAACGCCACCACCCGACCCGGCCGGACGGAAGCCCCCGGCTCGCAGGAGGAACGGACATGACCGCACTCACCCCCCTCGGCAGCCACCTCCCCGCCTCCACGCCGACGCTCAACGCGGCGGGCCGGCCATGAGAGAGGCTCATGGCCGGCCCGCCGGGCAGCCCGCCTCCCGGCTCACCGCCCGGGGCATCGTGCGGCGGTACGGGGGGATCGAGGCGGTGGGCGGGGTGGACCTGGTGGCGTTGCCCGGGCGGATCACAGCGCTGATCGGGCCGAACGGGGCGGGAAAGAGCACCCTGTTCGACTGCCTCGCCGGCACCGTGCGTCCGGACGCCGGTCGGGTGATGCTCGGCGGGCGGGACGTCACCGGGCTGCCCGCGCATCGTCGGGTGCGACTCGGGTTGGCGCGGACGTTCCAGCAGATCGCCGTCTTCCCCACCCTCTCGGTGGCCGACAACGTCCGGGTGGGGGCCGAGCAGGAGGCCGAGCAGCGGGCCGGGCGGAGCGGGCGGAGCGGGCGGGTCGAGGCCCGGGCCGTGGCGGAACGGACGGCCGGGGCGCTGCGGCTGTTCGGGCTGCAGGACGTCGCCGCCGAGTCCGCCGGGGCGCAGCCCACCGGTGTGCTGCGGCTGGTGGAGCTGGCGCGGGCGCTGGCGGGCGGGCCCCGGGTGCTGCTGCTGGACGAGCCGGCGGCCGGGCTCGACGCCGCGCAGACGGCCCGTCTGGTGGCCGTGTTGCGGGGCCTCGCCGAGCGCGGCATGGCGCTGCTGCTGGTCGAGCACGACGCCGAGTTGGTCGCCGAACTCGCCGACTCCGTCTATGCCATGGCCGAGGGCCATATGGTCGCGGCCGGCCCGACCGCGGCCGTCCTCGCCGACCCTCGCGTCACCCGGGCCTGGGGAGCGGTGACCTGATGCCCGTCGAAGCCGCCCTCAGCTCGGCCCGGGTCCGGTACGGCCCGCTGGAGGCGCTGCACGGCGTCGACCTCGCGTTCCCCTCCGCCGCCGTCACCGTCCTGCTCGGCCGTAACGGCGCCGGGCGGACGAGCGCGCTGCACGCCCTCGCCGGCGTCGTACCGCTGTCGGGCGGGCGGGCGGTGTGGCGGGGCCAGGACATCGGGGGACTGTCGGTACACCAGCGGGTGCGGCGGGGGCTGGCCATCGTCCCGGCCGAGCGCGGGGTGTTCGGGTCGCTGACCGTCGCCGAGAACCTGAGCCTGGGCGGGCCGGGGCGGAACGAAGTACTGGAAGTCTTCCCCGAGTTGACCGCACTGCTGCTCCGCCGGGCGGGCAGCCTCTCCGGCGGCCAGCAGCAACTGGTCGCCATCGGGCGGGCATTGGCGGCGCGGCCGACCCTCCTCCTGCTCGACGAGCCCGAACGCGGCCTGGCCCCCGCCGTCGCCGCCCGGCTGCACGCACGGCTGCTGACCGACGCCACCGCCGGCCGTACGGTCGTGCTCGCGGCGCAGTCCCTGCCACGCACCCTCGCCGGGGCGGCGGTGGTGCACGTACTGCACCGGGGCGAGGTGGTCTTCTCCGGTGAGCCCGCTGAGGCCACCGGCCCGCTGACGACGTTGCGGCGACTCGCCTGAAGGAAGCTTCCAGCCCTTTCCGGCCCTTCCTTCCCCTACCCCTCCCTTCCCGGTCTTCCCTTCCCGGTCTTCCCTTCCCGACCTATCCCTTCCCGGCCTCTCCCTTCCCGGCCGCCTTCACCTGGCCTCCGGCCGACCCTCCCTTCCGACTCGCCCACTACGATGGCCGCGCCCAGGTCGATCACGGTCGACACACCTGGGCAAGGGGGATGGAACGGTGGATCACGTCCAGCGAAAGCAGCGCAGGCAACGGGAGCCGCAGCTCGTCGGCGCGAACCCGGGCAGGTGCTGGTCGCATGAGTGAGAAGCAGCGCCCGCTTCTGCGGTACCGGCCCGCCGGGCCGCTGGTGCTCGGTGGCCTCGGGTGGGCGTGCAGCGTGCCGACGGTCCTCGCGGACGACGAGATCCACGGACTCGTGAGCCGCTGCCACGACAGTCCCGGTGCCCCGGCCCATGTGCTGCCGCTCGCCTGGGTGGGGCTGGTGCTGGGCATCGGCGCGGTGTGCTGGGGCGGTCGGCAACTCGTCACCGCCGCCGGGCGCAAAGCGCGCCGACTCGGGCCGGGGCTCGGGCTCCGGCACGCTCTGCTGTGCGTACTGCTGCCGGTGGCGGCGATCGGTGTGCCGCTCCAGTGCGCCCTCGCGCAGACCGCCGCGCATGACACCGGGGCGCAGCGCAGCACTTGCTTCGGGCAGGGCCGACTCGCGGGCGCGGCCGGTCCTGCCGCCGTCCGTCAGGTACGCCTCCGGGCCTGACAGACGGCGGCAGGTGCCCGCACGCCCGACCGCGAGCCCGAGCCGGAGCCGGCACGCGAGCCCGAAGAGGACGGGGGCCATGGCGAGCACGCGAAGGACGCCGAGGTGGCGGAGGAGGAACATGGTGCGGCTCCCTTCCCGGGAGCCCGGACGGCCCCCGTTCGCGATGCCTCAACGATGACCCCCGTCACCGCTCCCGCACATGTACCGAACGGCACTGCCTGAACAGCAACACCACCCAATTGCCACCCCACCCCCTGCCGATCGGCAGGGCGCGCAAACCCGCCGCAGGTGTCCGGGGGCGCCAGGGAGGACGGCGGCAAATCCCTGGCCGGGCAATCACGCCGTGGGTACCCTCGGTTCATGATCGACCACGGCATCGCCTACCCCTACTTCCGGCTCCATGTCGTGCCTGCGGTGGTGGCGTTGGCCAGCCCGGCCTGGCAGCGTGAGGTGTGGCTCGACAGGGACCGGTTCGAGGACCTCGACCACACCGTGCACGTGCTCTTCGACGACTTCTGCGATGCGAACGACCCGGCGTCCTCGCTCGGGTACAGCCTTCGAACCGAGGAGGAAGTCGAGCTGATGGCGCGTCTCGGCGCCGCCTACAACGCGGTGCAGGACGCGGTCGGCGCCTCCGCCGCCGACGAGGTCTACCTGGACTCGCCGGGCTGGCCCGCCGTCATCGCTGCCGCGGCCCCGCTGGCCAAGGTCCTGGTGACCAATGACCTCAAGGCTCTGCAGGGGCTGCACGAAGCCGGGCACCGCTGGCCGCCCGGCGCCGGTTCGGCTCCGCACCAGAACGAGGGCCGGGACGGAGGCCGGGACGGAGGCCGGGACGGAGGCCGGGACGAAGGCCGGGACGAAGGCCGAGCCGCCGACCAAGCCGGCGAGGTCGACGCGGAGGCCTGACGCCCCCGCAGCCGCCCTCGTGCCGCCCCCGCAGCCGCCGTCGTGCCGCCTACGGCCGGTACACGTACGGCGTCGTCGTGCTCAGCCGGGCGAAGCCGAGGCGCTGGAGGATGGGGCGGCTGGCGTCGCTGGCGTCGACCTGAAGGTACTGGTACCCGAGGTCGGCGGCGAGGCGGGCGCGGTGGGCGACGAGGGCGCGGTAGATGCCCCGGCCGCGCCAGTCGGGGGCGGTGCCGCCGCCCCAGAGGCCGGCGAAGCCGGTGCCGGGGTTCAGTTCCATCCGGGCCGCCGACACCGGGCGGTCGCCGGCCAGCGCGACGACCATGCTGACCGTGTCGGTGCCGTGCCGGAGGTGTTCGAGCATCTGGTCGCGGAGGCGCGGGCGGTCGGTGCCGAAGGCCTGGGTGTGGGCCTCCACCATCAGGTCCACCCCGGCCGGGTCGGTCACCGGGTGCAGCCGTACGCCCTCGGGGAGGACGACCTCGGTGGGGAGGTCGGCGATCCGGGCGATCATCAGCGCCTCGTCCGGCTCGGATGTGAAGCCGGCCGCGAGCAGCCGCTCCCCGAGGTCCGCGGGGCGGTCGTGGGAGTAGGCCTTCCACTCGAACTCCAGGCCCAGCGCGGTGAAGTGGCGCACCTGTGCCGCGATCGCCGCGTCCGCCCCGGCCTCGTCCAGGCCGGACCACACCACGCCGTTCCAGCCGCCCTGCCCGCCCACCTGCCGCACCACCGCGCCGTCACGCTCGACGCGGACACCGGGGCCGTCGGGCTGCGCGTTGCGCCGGATCCGGTCGTCGAACAGGGCGAGCACCTCATCATGATCCATCCGCTCACTCCAGCACGGCCCGGGAGCGCGCGCCATCGAGTTTCCGCCCGGCCGGATCCCCGGGGACGGCGGGCCGCGCGGCGAGGATCACCGAGCTCGGCGCGTCCGCGTCCATGATGGTGTCCAACAGGGCTCGTGCTGCTTCGAGTTCGTCCATCTGCCGGGTGATCCGGGCGCGCTCCCGGGCGAGGCCCGCGAGCAGTTCCGGGCAGGTCGAGCCGGTGCGGCGGCGCCCCGGGGACGGCAGGCCCGGGAGGATCTCGGCGATCACTGCGCTGTTGAGGCCGGCGGCGAGGAGGGTGCGGATGCCGTGGACGGCGTGCACGTCCCGGTCGCCGTACTCGCGGTAGCCGCTGGGGCGGCGCTCGGGGGTGAGCAGGCCCTGTTCCTCGTAGTAGCGCAGGGCGCGCGGGGTGACCCCGGTTCGCCGGGCGAGTTCTCCGATCCGCATCGCGGGCACCTCACATGGTCGGACGTCCGCCTTGACTCTGCCGTCGGCGTGAAGGTCTAGCGTAACCGCCATGCCGAACCGACGATCTTCCTCAACCTCCGCTTCCCTTACCGCCGTTGCCGTGCTGGGCCTGGGCCCGATGGGCCGGGCGCTGGTCGGCGCACTGCGGGCCGCCGGCCATCCGACCACGGTGTGGAACCGCACCCCGGGCCGGGACGCCGGACCGCTCGCCATCGGCGCGCGGTCGGCCGCGAGCGCCGCCGAGGCGGTGGCGGACGCCCCCCTCGTCCTGCTCTGCGTCCGCGACCAGGCGGCCGCCCGGGCCGTGCTGGACGCCGCCGGGGCGGCACTGCGCGGCCGGACCGTCGTCAACGCCACCTCGATCGCGCCGGATGACGCCCGGGCCAACGCCGCCGACGCCGAGGCCCGGGGCTACCGCCTCCTCGACGCCGCGATCCTCACCCCCACCCCGACCATCGGCAGCCCCGAGGGCACCGTCCTGCTCAGCGGCGACCCCGAGGCGTTCGCCGCACACGAGGAGACGCTCCGGGCCCTGGGCGCCGTACGCCACGTGGGCGCGGAGCCCGGACGGGCGGCGGCCTTCGACGCGGCACTGCTGGACCTGTTCTGGACCACCGTGCACGGGTGGGTCCACGCCCTGGCGCTCGCCCGCGCCGAGGGCATCAGCGGCATCGAACTCACCCCGTACGCCCAGGGTTTGCCGCGCATGCTGCCCCCGCTGCTGGCGGACTTCGCCCGGCGCGCGGACGACCGCCACCACCCGGGCGACCGCAGCAGCGTGGCCTCCGCCGCAGCCGGCCTGGCGCACGTCGCGCACACCGCCCGGGCCCGCGGCCTGGACACCTCGGTCCTGGACGCCGCCCTCGCCCTCACCCGGCGGGCGGCCGACGCCGGACACGGGCCGGACGGGGTGTCGGCCCTGGTCGAGCTGCTCAGCGCCTGACCACCGCCCCCACCGCCTGACCGGTGCCCGATCGCCTGACGGGCTCCCGACCTCCCGGCCACGGCCCGATCGCCTGACGGGCTCCCGACCTCCCGGCCGGCGGCGCGGAGCGCGCTACTGCGCCAGGTACCCACCGTCGACCGGCAGGACGGCGCCGGTGATGAAGGAGGCGTCGTCGGAGGCGAGGAAGAGGACGGCGGCGGCGACTTCGTCCGGGGCACCGAGACGGCCCATCGGGTGGAGCTTCTCGATGGCCGCGAGATATTCGGGCCCGCCCGGCTCGTCGCGCAGCCGGGCGACGCGTTCGGTGGTGATGGTGCCGGGTGCGACGGCGTTGACCCGGATGCCACGGTCCGCCCACTCGACCGCCAGGTGCTTGGTGAGGCCGGAAGCGACGAACTTGGCGGGCCCGTACACCGCTTGGCCGCGCTGGCCGGCCTCGCCGGAGATGGAGGAGAGGCAGACGATCGAGCCGCCGGGACGCTCCTGGGCGGTCATCGCCTGGATCGCGTACTTGCAGGTGAGGAACATGCCGCGGCCGTCCACGGCCATCACGTGGTCCCAGTCCTCGGCGGTGGCCTCGGTGATCTCCATCAGCGGGAGCACCCCGGCGTTGGCGACCAGGACGTCGAGTCGGCCGTACCGTTCCACGGCGACTTCGGCCATCCGGCGGGCGTCCTCGTCGCGGGCCACGTCGCCGACCACCGTGCTGACGGCGCCCGGGAGTTGTCCGGCCAGCCGGTCCAGTCCGGCGGCGTCGACGTCGGTGGCGACCACCGACGCGCCCTCCCGGACGAACCGCTCGGCGACGGCCCGTCCGATGCCGCTCGCCGCGCCCGTCACCACGCAGGAGCGACCGGCCAGCCGCCCGGCCGCGGGGCTTCCCGCCGCGTTCACCGTCACCATGGGTCGACTCTACCGACCGGAACGGGCGGAACCCCGGCTTCCCGCCACCATCCCGCGGTCGGCGCGTCGGCAGGGTGGCGCACCCGGGAGATGGACCGACCGTGCGGGCAACAGCCTTACGGGTGGCCGTCGTTGTGGCGGCAGCGTCGCCCGCGCCGTAGGGCCGGGCGGCCGCAGGGCCTACCGCTCGGCCCGATCGCCCGGCCCCACCGCCCAACCCGACCGCCCGCTCGGTGGCCGCCGCCGCCCGTGCGGCCCGACCCCGAACCACGGCGCCGCCGAGGGCGCCGAGGCCGCCGAGGCCGGCGGCGCGGACTCGGCCGGACGCGAGTCAGACCGTGAGGACGATCTTGCCGCGCAGGTGCCCGTGCTCGCTGACCCGCTGCGCCTCGGCCGCCTCCGCCAGCGGGAACACCCGGTGCAGCGGCAGCCGCAGGGTGCCGGCCTCGTGCAGGGCGAGCGCGGCGGCGTAGGCGCGCTGGTGATAGAACTCGACCTCGGCGCCGCCGGTGACGCGGATCCCGTACTGCTGGGCGCCCACGAAGTCGGCGATGGTGAGGACGCGGTCCGCGCTGCCCGCCAGTTCGATGGACAGCGGCAGCACCCCACCCTGCCCGGCCGCGTCCAGCACCCGGTCCACCCCGTCGGGGGCGGCCGCCCGCACCCGCTCGGCCAGGCCCTCGCCGTACGTGACCGGGATCGCGCCGAGCTCGCGCAGGTAGTCGTGGTTGGCCTCGCTCGCGGTGCCGACCACGGTGATCCCGCGCGCCCGGGCGAACTGCAGCAGGACGGTGCCGACACCGCCCGCCGCGCCGTGCACCAGCAGGGTCTCGCCCGCCCGCACGCCGAGGAGGTCGAGCGCCCGCTCGGCGGTCTCGGCGGCCACCGGGATCGCCGCGGCCTCCTCCCAGCCGAGCGAGGCCGGCTTGTGGCCCAGCATCTCGACGGACACCAGCGCCTGCTCGGCGTAGCCGCCGCCCATCACGGCGCCGAACACCTCGTCGCCGGGCGCGAAGCCGCTCACGCCCTCACCGAGGGCCTCCACCACACCGGCCAGCTCGTAGCCGTTCACGGCCGGGAAGGTGACCGGGAAGACCTCGTTCATCGCTCCGCTGCGCACCTTGTGGTCCAGCGGGTTGACGCCCACCGCGCGGACCGCGACCCGCACCTGGCCGGGCCCGGGGGCGGGCAGCTCGATGTCGATCGGGCGCAGGACGTCCGCGCCGCCGTACTCGTGGAAGGCGATCGCCTTGGTCATGGAAGCTCCCTGGGGTCTCGTGGAGTTGGTACATCCGACGGTTCCCATCCTGGTCCGGGGGCCGCGAGCGGGGACCCTGCCGTTCGGACAGTTCAACCTGTCCGAACGGCCAGGTGGACCCGGCCGCCACCGGACTAGGCTCGATGACATGGATGGTGCGGACGGCATGAACGGGACGGGCGGCGCGGGCGGCGCAGGGACTCCAGGCGGCGCGGGAAGTCCAGGCGGCGCGGACGAGAAGTGGCGGGAGTCCTGGGGCCGCCCCGAGGACGCGCTGGCGCGGGCCGTCGAGGTGCTGCGCACGCCCCGGCCGGAGCTCCTGCTCCGCCTCTCCCGGATGCTCGGCACGCTCGTCCCGCACGTGGCGATCGCCCAGCTCAGCGGCGTCTGCACCCACGCCCCCACGCACGCCCACGGCCTGCCCGAGCTGACCGAGGGGGTCAGCAGTCTGGAGCTGTCCCGGCTGGCCGAGCGCACCACCGCAACCACCGCGACCGGCCGCCCCTGGCAGGGCGAGGCCGAACTCGCGGGCCGCATCCGGCCGGTGGTGGTCGTCTCGGCCGCTCCGGGAGGTCACCCCACACCCGGCGGCCGCACACCGGACACCGGCGGGACATCCACCACCGGCAACGGCGGTACATCGACCATCGACACCGGCAGCACACCGACCACCGGCAACGGCGCCGTCCTGGTACTCGTCCGGGCGAACACCGCCCCCGTGGCACCGGGGGCACTCGCCGTGCTGCAGCAGCTGTGGGACCTGGTCATCGCCCACTCCGACCACCGCGCCACCGACGCCGGCCCCAAGCACGCTGCGGCCTCCCGCGCCTCCGCCAACGCCCGCGCCCGGGCGATCGCCGAGTTCACCGGCACCCACAGCGCGGCGCTCAGCGCCATCCTGGCGCCGCTGCGCTCGGCCGACCTGGACGACGCGGCCGCGCGCCGCAGCGCCACCGAACTGGCCGTCACCGCCCTGCTCGACCTGCGCCAGGGCGCCGACCTGGACCGCGCGCTCAGCGAGGAGACCGCCGACGCCGCCTTCGCCCGGCTCGCCCGGGAGCTGCGCCCGCTGCTGCGGCACACCCGGGTACGGCTGGACGCGGCACCCCCGGCGGAGGCCGCCCGCTCGGTCCCGGCCGACGCCGCGCACACCGCCCGGGACGCCGTCCGGGCGGCCGTCCTGCTGATGCTGGAGCAGGAGAAGCCGGCTCGCCTGCACGTCAGTTGGCAGTTCACCCCGGACGACGCCCTGCGGGCGGTGGTCCGCGGCGACGGCCTGGGCGTGCTGGCCGTCGACGCCCTCACCGTCCACCGCACCACCGACCGGATCGCCGCCCTCGGGGGCCGCTGCACCGTCGAGGCCGTCCCCGGCTGGGGCACCACGGTGACCGTCGACCTGCCGCTCACCCTCCCCGAGCCGGCGCTCGCCACCGATCCGCTGGACGGCCTCCAGCCACGGGAGTCGGAGGTCCTCGACCAGCTCGCCCAGGGCCGCCGCAACCGCGACATCGCCGCCGCGCTGCACATCAGCGAGTCGACGGTGAAGTTCCACGTCGCCAACATCCTGGCGAAGCTGGGCGTGGCCTCGCGCGGCGAGGCGGCGGCCCTGGCCCACCGCGCAGGGATGCCGGGCGGCGTGGTGGGGCTGCACGTGGCGTCCTGAGCCCCGGATGTACTGACCACGGCGGCCCGTCGCCGGGCGCCTGCCAGGGCGAACATTCGCCGCCACCGTCGGGCATCCTGGCATCCGACCCACTCCGACAACCCCTCGAAAGGAAAGGCGACATGACCGGCGCAACCGAGCAGCCGACCACCTGGGATCCCGCCACCCCCGGCCTCCTGCGGCTGCCCTCCGGCCGCCTCCTGCGCGGCCGCGGCCTGAGCCGCCCCCTGCCGCCGGGCCCCCGACCCACCTTCGGGCTCTACCTGTTGGGCCGCCCACCGAAGGGCATCGAGTGGCAGCACCGCTGGGTCCGCTGGCCCGACTTCCGGCTGCCCGGCGACCGCGCGGACGCGGCCGACGCCTTCCGCGAAGCCTGGGAGCGCGCCGCCACCGACCGCGTCGAGCTCGCCTGCGCCGGAGGACGCGGGCGCACCGGCACCGCGCTCGCCTGCATCGCCGTCCTGGACGGCGTCCCGGCCGCGGAGGCGGTCGCGTACGTGCGAGAGCACTACAGCCGACACGCGGTCGAGACGCCGTGGCAGCGGAAGTTCGTGGAACGGATGGCCTGACCTCACGGGCGGGGCACCTCAGGACAGGACGACCAACCGCCTCACTCCTCCGAGGTCCGTCGCGCCGCCGGAGCAGACCTCTCGGCCGTCGCGCACCTCACGTCCGCCGCCTCCTGAGCCCCGGCACCGCCACCACCGCCGCCACCCAGCACCGCCGCCGCCGAGCAGCGGCGATGCCGAGCAGCAACGATGCCGCGCGCGGTCAGGTTGGCGCGAAGGGGCACGGCTCGTGTGGTGCGTCTCCGGGCGCCCGTTCGCCGTTCACTCCTCCCGGAGGAGTGTGAAGTCGGTCTGGTCGCCTTCCATGGTGTAGCGCTGCGGTGCCCCCGGTTCGTGCGGATGCCAGCCGGCAGCGCGTCCGGCGCGAATCAGGGCCTCGGCCAAGGAGGGCGTGACGGGGGCGAGTTGGAAGACCTCGGCGATGCGGTCGGCGGGGGCGGTCAGCAGGACGCCGTAGTGGAGCCAGGGGTCGTCGAAGCGGCGGGTGACCTCCAGCGGGCGGCCCGCGCGGCCGGAACGCTCGCCGGTGTCGAGCCAGGCGCGCACCACCACGTGTTCGCTGTCGCGGGAGCGGACGACCCAGTGGTAGTCGCGGCCGTCGACATGGATTCTGCGCGGTGTCCTCGGGGCCATCCCGCCACCGTACGCCTAGGTTTTGCGGAGGTCGGGTGCCGGGGCTCCGATCAGCAGTCGCCGCACCGCGTCCCAGGCCGTTCGCAGGGCGGCCGCGCAGGTGCGGGTGTCGGAGCCGAGCAGGCGCAGCCAGGCGCCGCTGTCCTCGGGGAGCACGCTGACGCCGTACAGCAGGCCGCAGCCGGCCAGCGCCTCGTGCAGGGTGTCGGCGACCTGCGCGGGCGGGGCGAGCGGGCTGAGCACGTAGAGGCTGGACATCACGTCGTGGCCGGCCAGGACGGCCGGACCGGTGACGCCCGTGACGCCCGTGACACCGCCGCCGGCCCCGGCCGGGGCCCCGGCCCGCGCGGGCTCGAGCCGTACGGTGTCCAGGGCCACCAACCGGCCGTCCGGGCGGCGTACTTCGAGGTCCGAGGCGAACACCTGGTAGGCGTTGCGCTCGCCGCGTGCAAGGCGGCCGGCCAGTACGGTCTCGCTCGCCAGCACGGTCGCGCCCGGGTCGACGGTCAGGACGGTGCGCTGGTAGAGGCGGGAGTCGACGAAGGGGATCACCGGCTCGGGCAGGTACTCGACGTAGGCGCCCGGGCCGGCCGTCAGGTTGAGGAGTTGCGTCGCGTAGTCGTACTCCATCCGGTAGACCTTGGTGGCCGCCTGGGTGGTGAGGTGGACGGCGGTGTCGGCGCCGCAGCGCACGTCCGTCCGTAGCCGGTCGGCCTGCAGGATGCCGCCGCCGGTGGACATCAGGAAGGTGACGGCGAGGTCGGGGCGGGCCGGGTCGAAGTACAGCGGGCGCATGATCTGCAGCGGTGACTTCTGGTAGTGGCCGGTGAGTTCGGTGCGTCCGCAGATCTTCTCGAAGGCCAGTTCCAGCAGCCCGACCTTGCCGGGGCGCCCGACCGCGAGGGTGTCGGGCGTCCCGGCGTGGCGGCGGACCTCGTACGGGACGCGGACCGGCTCGTAGTGGCGGGGGTCGAGCCGGGGTACCGCCTCCGCCGCGCCCGTCACGCCCGTCACGCCCGTCGCCCCGTCGGTCACGACACCCGCAGCGGTCACGCCGGCACCTTCCGGAAGGTCTCCAGGAACGCGGCGATCTCCTCCAGCCCTTCCCCCGTCAGGCAGTTGGTGAGCACCACGGGACCGCCCTCGCGTACCCGGTGGGCGTCGGACTCCATGATGCCGAGGTCGGCGCGGACGTACTGGGCGATGTCGATCTTGTTGATGACCAGCAGGTCCGACTCGGTGATGCCCGGGCCACGCTTGCGGGGCATCTTCTCGCCCTCGGCGGTGTCGAGGACGAAGAGGAAGAGGTCGACCAGTACCGGGCTGAAGGTCAGCGTGAGGTTGTCGCCGCCGGACTCGAACAGCAGGGTGTCGACGTCCGGGAAGCGTTCCAGGAGTTCGGCGCCGGCCGCGAGGTTCATCGTCGGGTCGTCCCGGACGGCGGTGTGCGGGCAGGCGCCGGTCTCCACTCCGACCACCCGTTCGGGGTCCAGCATCCCGGCCAGGGTGCGGCGTACGTGCTGGGCGTCCTCCTGGGTGTAGATGTCGTTGGTGATGACGGCGGGGCGGTGGCCGCCCGCGATCAGCACCGGGACGAGCGCCTCGATCAGCGCCGTCTTCCCGGAGCCCACCGGGCCGCCGATGCCCACACGGAGCACGTTCTCGGTCAACTTTCCTCCTCTGGTGCGAAATGACGTACGAAAAAGGCGGGTTCAGCTCGCGAACAGTCGGGCCTCGGCCCGCTCGTGCCGTCCGGACATCGCGTCGGCGACCGGCACGCAGCCGCCCAGGTCGGCCAACTCCCGTTCCAGTGCCGCCGATACGACCTCACGGATGACCGGTGCGGCCGCCCGCAGCACCACCTGCGCCCTGCGGTGGTCGGTCAGCCGCAGGCGCAGGGCCGCGCCGACGAAGCTGGTGCAGAACGCGAACAGGTCGCTGGTGACGGCCTGTTCGACGGGGACGGCGGCCGAGGCGTAGGCCACCCCGGCGGCCACCGCCTGGCAGCCGGGGGCGCGCTTGTCCGCGACCAGCGCCGCGTACCGTTCCAGCGGCTCGCCGCCCACCGATTCCCGGGCGATGTCCAGGAGTTGGCGTCCGGTTCGGGTGGCGGCCAGCCGTAGCTCACGGTTGAGCTTGGTGGCGTGCAGCCGTTGGTCGGTCTCGGCGAGCAGCTCCCAGTCGCCCGCCGTGGCGGCCCGGTGGGCGAGGGCGAGCGCGGTGGCGTCGGACGGTCCGACGCCGTGGCGCAGCAGGTCGGCGAGCAGGTCGGGCACGGTGTCGGGGGTGACCGCCTTGGCCTGGGCGTAGCCCTCCAGGCCGTGCGAGAGGGTGTAGAAGCCGCTGGGGAAGGCGGAGTCGGTCAGCTGGAGGCAGACCAGCAGGGCGTCCAGCCGCTCCTCGGAGGCTGCGCTCACGCCGGAGGTCCCGCTCGCGCGAGGAGTCCCGCTCGCGCCGGAAGTCCCGCTCACGCCGGAAGTCCCGCTCACGCGAGGTAGAACAGGTGGTTGAGCGGCAGTTCGCGGGCCGGTTCGATGGTCGCGGGCTCGCCGTCCAGGGTGACCTTGTACGTCTCCGGGTCGACCACGATCTTCGGCAGCGCGTCGTTGCGCACCATGTGCTGCTTGCCGATCGACCGGCAGCGCCGCACCGGCAGGACCCGGCTGTCCAGCCCGAGTCGGGCGGGGACGCCGAGGTCCACCGCGGCCTGCGACATGAAGGAGACCCGGGTGGCCTGCCTGGCCCGACCCGACGCGCCGAACATCGGCCGGTAGTAGACCGGTTGCGGGGTGGGCAGCGAGGCGTTCGGGTCGCCCATCAGCGCCCAGTTGATCATCCCGCCCTTGATCACCATCTTGGGCTTGGCGGCGAAGGAGTTGATCGGCCACAGCACGATGTCGGCGAGCTTGCCGGGCTCCAGTGAGCCGATGTGGTCGGCGGTGCCGGAGGCGAGGGCCGGGTTGATGGTGAGCTTGGCGAGGTAGCGCAGTACCCGGACGTTGTCGTGGCGTTCGCTGTCGCCGGCCAGTTTGCCGCGCTGGTCCTTGCAGTGGTGGGCGGTCTGGAAGGCGCGGGTGAAGGACTCGCCGATCCGGCCCATCGCCTGCGAGTCGGAGGAGAAGATCGAGATGACGCCCTCGTCGTGCAGGACGGTTTCGGCGGCGATGGTCTCGGCGCGCACCCGGGAGTCGGCGAAGGAGACGTCCTCGGGGATGTCGTGGCTGAGGTGGTGGCAGACCATCACCATGTCCAGCAGTTCGTCGACCGAGTTGACGGTGTAGGGCAGCGTCGGGTTGGTGGAGGACGGCAGGACGTTGGGCTCGCCGGCGATCCGCATGATGTCGGGGGCGTGGCCGCCGCCCGCGCCCTCGGTGTGGAAGGTGTGGATGGTGCGGCCGTCGATCGCGGACAGGGTGTCCTCGAAGTAGCCGGACTCGTTGAGGGTGTCCGTGTGGATGGCCACCTGGACGTCGTACTCGTCGGCGACGCTCAGCGCGGTGTCGATCGCGGCCGGGGTGCTACCCCAGTCCTCGTGCACCTTGAGGCCGCACACGCCCGCCTCGACCTGCTCGCGCAGCGCTCCGGGCAGCGAACCGTTGCCCTTGCCGAGCAGCCCCACGTTGACCGGCAGGTCCTCGACGGCCTGGTACATCCGGCCGATGTTCCACGGGCCGGGGGTGCAGGTGGTGCCCTTGGTGCCGTCGGACGGGCCGGTGCCGCCGCCGATGAGGGTGGTGATGCCGTTGCTGAGCGCCTCCTGCACCTGCTGCGGGGAGATGAAGTGGATGTGGGTGTCGATGCCGCCGGCGGTGGCGATCAGGTGCTCGCCGGAGATCACCTCGGTGCCCGGGCCGATCACCAGCTCGGGGTGCACGCCGCTCTGGGTGTGCGGGTTGCCGGCCTTGCCGACGGCGGTGATGAAGCCGTCCTTGACGCCGATGTCGCCCTTGACGACGCCGAGCAGCGGGTCCATGACGACGACGTTGGTGATGACCAGGTCGAGCGCGCCCTGGACGGAGGTCGCGGCCGGGTCCTGCGCCATGCCGTCGCGGATGCCCTTGCCGCCGCCGTAGACGGCCTCGTCGCCGTAGTGGCCCTGGTTGAAGTCCTGTTCGACCTCGACCACCAGATTGGTGTCGGCGAGGTGGAAGCGGTCGCCGACGGTGGGGCCGAACAGGTCGGTGTACTGCTTGCGGGAGAGGATGGCCATCAGCGGGCACCTTCCTGGCGGGTCTCCCTGGGGAAGTCCCGGGGCCGGCCTTCCTTGTGGTCGAGGTTGGTGCCCTTGAAGCCGAGGGCGATCGCCCGGTCGATGGCGCGGGCTCGGGTGGCGGGCGCGGTGATGCCGCCGTCCACCAGGTTGCTGAAGCCGACCAGGCGGCGGTGGCCGCCGAACTCGGCGAGCGTGACGTCCTTGGTGTCCCCGGGCTCGAAGCGGACGGCGGTGCCGGCCGGGATGTCCAGGCGCTTGCCGAAGGCGGCGTTGCGGTCGAAGTCGAGGGCGCGGTTGGCCTCGAAGAAGTGGTAGTGGGAACCGATCTGGATTGCCCGGTCACCGGTGTTGCTGACCGTGACGGTGGCCTTGGCGCGGCCGGCGTTGATCTCCACCGGGTCGTCGCCGTACAGGTATGCGGCGCCACCGGACATGGCTGGCCTTCCTCTCTGCCGGTTCAGTGGGGGGTGTGCGCGTGGGGGCGTACGTGGGGGTGCGCGGGGGGCTGGTGGTGAACGTGTTGCGCTTCGCCCGGCCCGTGGCTGTGCGCATGTGCTTCGCCCGGCCCGTGGCTGTGCGCGTAGCCGTGCCCGTGCTCCGCGTCGAGGCCGGCCAGGATGCCGTCCTCCCCGTGCCCGAGGAGGTGCAGCGCCGCCGCGGTCCGGGCCGCGACCACGCCGGCGATCGCCGACGGCCGCAGCAGCGGACCGCCGTCGCGCACGTCGAGGGGCGCGCCGGGGGACGTGCCGTCCCGCAAGCCTTCCCGCGCCTCGGCCCGCGCGCCGTCCCGCGCGGTACGCAGGGCCGGGCCGAAGGAGGCCGGAACGGCCGTCACCTCGCGGGCGCCGAGCAGGCGGCAGCGTTCGGCGCCCTCGGCCGGGTCGGGGTCGCCGCCGTCGAAGGCGACTTCCACCCAGCGGTGCCGCCCGTACTGGCGGACCAGCCGGGCGATCCGGAACAGCTCGGCGTCCTCGAAGGGGCCGGCCGCCGGGGCGGTGACGAGCACGGCGCCGTCGGGGGCCGTGGCGGCGGCGGCGCGCAGCCAGCCGACGAGGTGCTCGGTGGCGCCGAAGGGCGCGGTCAGGGCGAGCCGGCCGCGGCCGTCCCCGGCGGCGAGCCAGCGCAGTGCCCGGGCGGTGTCGGCCACGAGTCGGGGGTCGCGGCCGAGCGTCATCGGTACGACGCACACCGGCCGGTCGGTCGCGGCGAGCGCCGACCGTACGGCCTCGGCGAGCGGCCGGCCGGCGGGGGCGACGGCATGGACGGTGGCGTGACTGGGGGCGTGGACGGCGGGCTCGTGCGCCGTCAGGGTGGCCAGGTCGCGTCCGCCGTCGCTCTCGTGTCCGCCGGCCAGCACGACGGTGGCGGGCTGCGGTCGTGCCATGTCTCAGGCACCCACCGGGTCGTGGCAGGAGACGAGCTTGGTGCCGTCGAGGAACGCGGCCTCGACCTGGAGCAGCGGCAGCATCTCGCGCACGCCGGGCATGACGTCCGCGTTGCCGACGGCCTGCTTGCCGATCTCCATGCACTCGGCGACGGTGCGGCCGTCCCGGGCGCCTTCCATGATGGCCTCGCTGATCAGCGCGCAGGCTTCGCTGTAGTTCAGTTTGACGCCGCGGTCCCGGCGTTTGCGGGCCAGATCGGCGACGACGTAGATGTACAGCTTGTCCATCTCACGCGGCGAGAGATTCACAGGAATCACTCTTCCTTTCCGAGGATCCGATGAAATGCAAGGAGTTGGACGGGAAATCAGACCCGGCGCAGACGGGGAACGGCCGGCACGGCCGCCAGGAACAGCATCGTGGTCAGCACGAACGGCCAGGTGAAGGCGTGGCCGCCGAAGGGCGCGGAGATCGCGGAGATCGCCGGCGTCAGGACGGTGGCGGCGGCCGCGCCGAGCAGGGCGTAGCCCGCGCTCCAGCCGCTCGGGGCGACGAACACCCCGCACAGCGCCAGTGCCACCAGCACCCCGCTGTAGCCGAGCAGCCCCTGCCCGACGGCTTCGGCGGGCGCGCCGAACGCCCAGGCGGTGAGCAGTCCGGTGGCGCTGCCCGCGCAGGCCATCAGGCCCGCGAGGTGGCTCGCCGCGAACAGGCCGGCCAGGAACAGCAGGCCGACGTACCACTGGGGCATGAGGAAGATCTGACCGATGTTCGCGAAGAAGCCGCGCCAGAGCTGGTCCCAGGTCAGCCCGGTCTCGCCGGCGGCCGCCACGGACAGGGCGGCGGGTGCCTCCGCGCCGCGCCACAGCCGCCGGAAGCCGGGAGCGGCGACCGTGACGGCCGTCGCGACCAGGCAGAACGGCGCGGTCAGCGCCGGGAGCCGCCACGTCTCCAGGACCACCCCGAGCCCCGCCGTGACCACCACGGCGACGGCCGACCCGAGCACCGCCACCGCGACCGTGGCCGGATGCCCGGCCCCGAGGAAGACCGCGCAACCGAGCGCCACCAGGCACCCGTTGTACCCGTGCAGCCCGGCCTCCACGGCGCGCCGGTCGAGCCCCAGCCCGTGCGCGACGGCGGTGGAGACGGCGCTGCCGAGCAGACCGTAGAGGCCGTACCGCGGGTCGGCCGCGAACAGTGCGGCCAGGAAGAGGAGCCCGCACATGACGGACGGCATGAAATCGACCTGTGCGACGCCGCGCAGGACTTCGGCGACCAACCTGACGGATATCGGACGAGCCGCGGCGGCCGTGCTCTCCCCACCCTTTTGCTGACCCATGCTTCGCACCAATTCCCGGTACGGCCGGTGGGTTTGGAGGCAACCCCCGGCGATTCCTCCGGAACCGTACTCCTACGGATTGAGGAGTTGAATACACACGGGGAGCTACGTCAAATCGACGAAGGGTGACCGCGAGGCCACTGAGCTGCAACATTCTGTTGAAATCGGCACGCGTCGGGATCGTTGAAGAGAGAAATTCTTTGCGAAGTTTTACTTAGGGCGTCCGCCAGTAGGTGCCGAGCTAATCGGTAGTAGCAGGGCAGGCACGGTTCGCCCGATCATGGAGTTCTCTACGCTTCATGATCACCGGG